>WTJC01000013.1:0-63184 GCA_011525015.1 Flavobacteriales bacterium | reverse complement strand
ATAGTGACCATCAAACATTCTTTGAAACCTTAAACTATTACGGAGCTATTGAAAAGCTAGAACTACATACTGATATTGACGCCCAGACCAAAGAAAAATTAGCTCAAGCCGATCAAATCATCATTGGTTTCCATAAATCTAATGTCAACCCTTACAAGTCACATAAGTGGTCTAAGCAAGATTTAACTGTTCTTGAGGCTTTAGAACAATGGTCAGCAAAAAAGGCGTTGGTATTATTCTCAAAACCCTATTCTCTCGATGAGATTCCAAATGTTTCGGCCTTAAATCAAATTGTCCTGTCGTATCAAAACAGTGAAATTGCACAATCAAAAACAGCTCAATTATTATTTGGAGCATTTGCGGGGTCTGGCCGTTTACCGGTGGATGTGAATGCCTATTTTAAGCAAGGTATGGGCTTAGAAACAAGGGCTTTAAAAACGATATCAATAGCTAATACTCCAGAGGCTGAAGGATTCTCTTCAAAAAAATTAACGCAAGTTGATTCACTAGTACAAATCGGTTTAGATTCACTGTTATTTCCAGGCGCTCAAATTGTTATAGGTAGAAAAGGTAAAATTATTTATCACAAGTCCTTTGGCTACCATTCCTATGAAAAACGAACAAAAGTTAAATGGGACAACCTTTATGATTTAGCGTCAGTAACCAAAATTGCCGCCACCCTGCCTTTGCTCATGAACGAGGTTCAAAATGAAAAATTGGAACTCTCTGATGCTTTGTCATCATTGATTCCGAGCTTGTCGGATTCTGAGTTTGCAAATCAAACCCTTACTACTGCTTTATCTCATTACGGTCAATTTCCTGCAGGGATTCCTTTTTACAAGCAAACCATTGACGAAGATACATTTGATCCGCTCGAGTCGTATTACGCCTCTGAACAAAGTGAAAAATTCCCCCTTCAAGTCGCAGAGGATTTGTACATAAAAGATGAAATCAGAAATCTTATTCTCGATCAAATCGCAGAAGCAAAAGCTGTACCTAAAGCTTATACGTATAGTGATGTGCCTTACTATTTAATTCAGCATTATTTGGAAGATAAATACCAGGCTAATTTGGAGCAATTGATTACTAAATTTTTATACGTACCTGCTGGATTCAAGCGAATAGGTTATAATCCGAACAAATGGTACTCAAAAGAGAAAATCGTTCCAACGGTCTTAGAAGAAAAGTTTAGAAAACAAAAAATTCAGGGCTATGTTCACGATAAAGGAGCCGCCATTTTAGGTGGTATTGCTGCTCATGCTGGATTGTTTTCAAACAGTTTAGAGCTATACAAGCTCATGCATATGTACTTAAACGGAGGTGTTTATGCCGAAAAAGAATACATCAAAGCAGAAACAATAGATGAATTTAACACCTGTTATTTTTGTGACCAAGGGGTTAGGCGAGGTGTTGGATTTGATAAACCACAGTTGGAAGATTCGGGCCCTACTTGTGGTTGTGTGTCTTCTGAGAGTTTTGGCCATAGTGGTTTTACGGGAACTTATGTTTGGGCCGACCCTGAAAAAGAGCTTGTTTATGTCTTTTTATCGAATGCTATTTATCCTGAAGGAAAAAACGAGTCTTTACTGCGCTCAAACCTCAGAACTCGCATTCAACAAGCCATCTATGATGCCATACTCGAATAGTATCTTTATTTTTGTAAAAAAGCGCCTTTGAAAATTGCTATCGTTTGTTTTCCCACATTTGGTGGAAGTGGTGTAGTAGCCACAGAGCTCGGTCTTGCTTTTGCAGACAAGGGTCACGAAATACATTTTGTGACCTACCAGCAACCCGTTCGATTAGCTCAGCTTAATAAAAATGTATTTTTTCACGAGGTTCAGGTTCCTGATTATCCCTTGTTTAATCACCAACCATACGATTTAGCCCTTTCGAGTAAGCTCGTAAATGTGATTCGTAAACATCAAATTGATGTGCTTCACGTACATTATGCGATTCCTAATGCTTATGCCGCTTATATGGCTAAAACCATGTTGAAAGATGAGGGATATCACATTCCGATCATCACTACATTGCATGGAACAGACGTGAGTTTAGTGGGTAGTCATCCCTTTTACAAACCCGCTGTCGCTTTTAGCATCAATCATTCAGACTGCGTGACAGCAGTGAGTCATAGTTTAAAAAATATGACTTATGATATGTTTGATATTCAAAGGTCCATAGAGGTCATACCAAATTTCATTGATGCCTCAAAGTACGAGAAGAACAAAACAAAGCCTTGTAAGCGCCATTTAGTGGCACTTCCAGAAGAGCGAATTCTAACTCATGTTTCTAATTTTAGAAAGGTCAAACGAATTCCTGATGTCATTAGGATTTTTGAAAAGGTATCACAAGAGGTACCTTCAAAACTTGTAATGGTAGGGGATGGACCAGAAAAACTCAAGGCTAAAAAATTGGTCGATAAGTTAGGGTTAAGTGATAAAGTTCATTTTTTAGGGAACAGTTCTGAAATTGACCGCATTTTGTGCTGGACAGATCTATTTTTACTTCCCTCTGAAATAGAGAGTTTTGGATTGTCGGCTCTCGAAGCAATGGCCAATAAATGTGCAGTAGTGTCATCAAATGCAGGAGGCTTGCCCGAGGTAAATCAAAATGGTACTACGGGGTTTTTGAATGACATCGGTGATATTGAGGGTATGGCAGCCTCAGCCATTCACATTCTTGAAGATGAAGACCGATTAAAAGAATTTAAAGACAGGGCACAAGAGCACTCCTTTAAATTTGACATTAAAGTGATTCTACCTTTGTACGAGGCGATTTACGACAAGGCCTACCGACAAGCAAGGGTCAATCAAAAATTGTAATAGTTTTTATACCACTCAACAAAGTATTTGATACCGGTGGCTAAGTCTGTATTCGGATGGTAATTGTAGTCTTTGATTAACGCATCTACATCAGCCCAAGTTTTATAAACATCACCTGCTTGCATTTCTACGTATTCTTTAGCAGTTTCTTTTCCCATTTCTTTTTCGATGGTGTCTATAAAATCCAGTAGATTCACCGATTTGTTATTACCGATGTTGTAGAGCTTATAGGGTTCTCTTTGGGCTGTATCTTTTAAAATGATACGAACAATGCCTTCTACAATATCATCGATATAGGTGAAATCACGTTCTAATTTACCCTTATTAAAAACCTTAATTGGATTTTGTTGTCTAATGGCTTCGCAAAACAGAAAGTATGCCATGTCGGGTCGTCCCCAAGGCCCGTATACCGTGAAAAAACGTAGTCCCGTGGTCGCAAAATTATAGAGATGACTGTAGGTATGAGCCATAAGCTCGTTTGATTTTTTAGAAGCCGCGTAAAGACTTATAGGATGGTCAACCCTGTCATCGGTTGAAAATGGAATTTTTTCGTTTTGCCCGTATACTGAGGATGAACTCGCATAAACCAAATGATCGATATTATGGTGTCTGCAACACTCCAAAATATTAACAAAGCCAACTATATTACTTTCGACATAGGCTTTTGGATTTTCTATGGAATAGCGAACGCCCGCTTGTGCCGCCAAATTACAAACGACATCAAAGGTTTCACGCTCAAATAGCTGCTCCAAGACATCAGCATCTGAAATATCAATTTTATAAAAATTGAATTGAGGATAGATTTCACTGTGACACCTCATGTTGTTTTGTTCGGCATCAACTTGTGCGATCCCCAACTCTTTGAGTCGGTCGAATTTCAGCGCGGTACTGTAGTAGTCATTGATGTTGTCAATTCCAACAACTCGATGTCCTTCTTTTAGTAGTCTTAAACTGGTGAAATATCCTATAAAACCTGCTGCGCCAGTAACTAGAATATTCATGATTGACCAATTTTGTAGACCTTAAATCCAATGCTATTGAGCTGCTGATCATCTAGAATTCTTCTTCCGTCAAATACAAAAGCAGGTTTCATCATGGCCTGGTAAATATCAGACCAATTTAAATCAACAAATTCATCCCACTCGGTTAAAACGGCAATTGCATGAGCATCTTGTGAAGCTTCATAAGCTGAATTGACCACGCTTAAGTATTTTTCGTTTTCCTCAGCTGAGCGCGTTCCAAGGTAATTCAGATCTGCGAGCATTTGCTCTTTTTTAACCTTAGGGTCGTACACAGTGATATGCGCATGTTCTTCGATAAGTGCATCGGCAACATAAATTGCAGCAGCCTCACGCGTATCATTGGTGTCTTTTTTAAAGGCCCAACCGTAAAATGCAATTTTCTTACCTGATACGGTATTGTAGAGTGTTGAAATAATATGTTCTGCGAAGCGTTTTTTCTGATAATCGTTTAAAAGAATGACCTGTTCCCAATAATCAGCGACTTCTTGAAGCCCATAAGACTTCGCGATATACACTAAATTGAGAATGTCTTTTTGAAAACAAGAACCCCCAAATCCAACAGAAGCCTTTAAAAATTTGGGTCCTATTCTCGAGTCAAGTCCAATAGCTTTAGCGACTTCGTCTACATCCGCATCAGTCTTTTCACAAAGTGCTGAAATGGCATTTATAGAAGAGACCCGCTGAGCCAAAAAGGCATTGGCGACAAGTTTAGACAATTCTGATGACCACACATTGGTCTGTAGTATTTTTTCTTTGGGAAGCCAGTGCTCATAAATTGCACTAAGTGCATTTCGAGCGGCTATTCCTGAAGGAGTTTCATCTCCTCCGATGAGTATGCGATCTGCTTCTACCAAATCGGTAATCGCTGTTCCCTCGGCTAAAAATTCTGGATTTGATAAGATTTCAAATTGTACCCCAGAACTCGTATTGTCTAAAATGTTTTTGATGGCTGCCGCAGTACGAACAGGTAAGGTTGATTTTTCAACCACAATTTTGTCTGATGTAGCTGCTTTGGCGATAGATCGCGCACAGAGTTCAATGTATTTGAGATCGGCCGCTTGTCCTTTACCTTTACCATAGGTTTTGGTCGGGGTATTCACAGAAATAAAAATCATATCTGCCTCTTGAATAGCACGATCTACATCGGTACTAAAAAACAAATTACGCCCTCTAGTCTCAGCGATTAATTCAGCTAAACCAGGCTCATATACCGGTAAATTATCAAGGTCTTCATCATTCCATTGAGCGATGCGCGTTGGATTGATGTCTACCACCTCAACCTTGATTTCTGGGCATTTATTTGCGATTACAGTCATAGTAGGGCCTCCTACATAACCGGCTCCAATACAACAAATAGACTTTACATTCATGTTTAGGACATTTATGAGTGCAAATTTAGTTAAATGCACGGTTATAAAAACTACCAATAGTAGTTTCAATTAGATTTTCAATTTTTGGGAGGTCTCGTTTTTTTAATTGAATCTTCTTGAGCGCATTGATGTGACGCATATGATGCGTATCTGTAGCCGCAAAATCATATACATTCATATCAAGTAGAGTATAGGCCATTTTTTGAACTTGTACTCCGTAGTATCCGCCAAGAGCTAACAAATTCATTTGCATAAAAACCCCTTCCGTTTTCTTTAAACGTTTAAAGTAGTCTGCCTTTTTGTGGTAATATAAATAACGCTCGGGATGAGCTAAAATAGGATACAATTCTTTTTTTAATGAGAGCTCAAGGGCGTCTTCTAGATTTGCCGAGGCTTGCAAATAGGACATTTCGACCAAGAGATAGTTCTTGGCTAAAGGCATGAATTGCTGCTGTTCTAAAAGCTGATTGAAGTGCTCATCAATCATGTGCTCTGCAGCTATATTCCGTTTGATTGAAAGCTGATGAGACTTTAGATGTAAACTCAAGTTTTTTTCAGCATTAGCAATGGTATCAGGTGTATTTGGATGAACCCCGGGCATGATATGTGGGGTGTGAATTAATCCCTCAAACCCAAGCTTATTTAAGGCATCTATCATTTCAAAGGAATCTTCAACCGTTTTAGCCCCATCATCAATGCCGGGAAGAATATGGTTGTGGATATCTATAAATCCTTCAAGTAAATCAACGAGAAATATTTTTTTACCAAATGAAAACATCTACGCAAAAATAGTTCTTACACGACATTTAACACTCATTTCATCCGCATATTAAGGCGGTACATCTAAAAAAGTAATCAAAGCACGAGTTTTGAAGAAAATTTAGACTAAAAAGCGTAATATCCATCAAAATTTGTTCATTATGTGGCAAAAGATGCGTCCCATTCTAATGGTGGTCCTACTTCTTAATTGTTCATCCATTATAGGGCAAAACAAAAGTCCTGAACTTTTTCGTGGATTGACTATTGGAATGCATAAGAAAAATGCAGAGGCGCATTATCAACGCAATCAAAAGTATTTTGAATCTGTTCGTTTTGGAGACGGTGTGGTCTTCACTGCACATCCCAGAAATTTTGTGTACACCTCAATGGTAAAGCTTGAAGGTGTTAGAATGTATCCGCGTTTTTCTGAACTAAACGGATTGCGTTACGATGTGATTTTGAAGTATTTAGATCAAATCAAGTCGTACTTTGTCGAGGGGCTTGATTACAAAATTGCGTATCAAAGTTTCTATTGGAATGCTCCGTATAAATGGTTGTCCAAAGACTATGTCTTGGGTCTTGTTCTTGAAAGCCCAAATAAAAAGACCATTATTCATGTACATCCTATTGAATACGTTGTGTATGACGCAGAAGTACTCAATATTCAAATTGATGTGCTCTCAAAAGACCTCTGGATTGGACTTCAACGCAGTGGAAGAATAGGAGAGGCAAGTCAAATGGTCAAGCTCAACTTATAAACCGAAACGATAGGTAACTTTTAGGTTTATCGAACGGTATTTTGGCGAAAAGACATTCACGAAATAATTGTCGTTATACACCAAATACAGATCAGACAAAGGTGCAAAACGCCATTGAAGCCTTGAATTGATTCCGAGATTGTCTCGCTGATTACTGTACTGGAAAATCGTTGTCCAGAATAAGGATTTGGTGAATGTCACATCAGCTCTTGGGCTTAGTAACCAGATATCCGCTGATTCATAGGGATCAGGAAGACGAATAGCATCGTAGTTCACACCAAAATTAAACTCTACCCATGGTTGGAATCGATATCCAATACTTCCTTGAACACTGTGTGAGTTCCCCGTATAAAATGTTCCTGATTCGACCTCAAATTGACCAAACAAGGTTTTTCCTTGATTGGATTCATATTGAATTCGAGCCTTGTTGTAATGGTATCCTACATTAGCAGGTAATGGTGTTCCTCCACTTGTACGCGTTGGGTCAAAAGGAGAGGTCAAAAAGGTATAGTCATATTGATGACCAATTTCAATTTTGGCGTTTGATTTAAAGGTGGTCTCAAAAGAACTTCTTAAAAAGCGATCCGAAAACAGATTATCTGATTCAGTCAACCAATACATTGAGTGCCAAGTCTGTAACTGATAACGTTGAATCTTACCTGACTTAGGGTAGAAGCTTCTTGTAATATAATTTCCAGCCTTTTTAATTCCTGTTCTCGGCACAAAACCTAAATCAGAACGGTATTCTTCATCTATATAAGAAAATGTGTTTGAAATTCTCCACTCCCGCGTATTGTACGAGAGAGAAGCTCTAGTAGAGAAATTACCTTTTGTGTCATCGGGTTGGATAGACTTGTGCACATAAAATGAGCCTTCCCATTTAGTATCGGCAGAAGCCAATTGATAATCCATTCCAAAAACACGGTTAAACTCACGACTTCGTTCTAAAAAATCATAATCCTTAAGGGTTTGCCTGTTGATCGCAAATACGTTGATATTAGACCTGGCAAAGACCTTTTTTTGCAAAACCAACATGGTATTATTGAATGATGCAATCTCATTTTCAGGATCCTCTGCGGTTTGAATATTCAAAAATCCTATACGCCAATCTTCGTTTATTTTACCACTCAAACGAGCTCCGGCAAGAATTCTATTTTCTATAAGATTGTTGTCTTTGTCGTAGGCGAGACCTATTCTTCTGGAAAAAAATGGAGTTTCATCTCTATTACTACCTAAGTTGCTAAATAAGTCACCATTGTCAATGAAAAATTGTCTTCGCTCTGGAAGTCTAAATTCAAATCTCGATAAGTTGGTAAATACTCGATCTACTTCTACATTCGAAAAATCAGGATTAAGGGTTAAATCTAAATTAAGCCCTGATCCAATGGCTATTTTTGCATCTCCTCCAAATTTGAAAGATCCGTTTGTTTCTTTACCAACGAAGTCATTTTCTGTAAGGGCATTGATATAGGGGATCAGATTTATCGGAGTTTTTGATTTACCTAGAGGCTCTTCAAAATTAAGTTTGCCCATGATGCCTAAATCAGCCTGAATAAGATTCTGAGGAATACGGTTTGAAACACTCTGTTCGTTTGTTGCGATATTGAATCGATAGGCTCTAAAACGCCAAAATGTGCTGTTTTCTTTGAATTTGATTGAATTAAAAGGAATTTCCATTTCAGCCGTGAAATAGGTATCGTAGATTTTGCTTTCGCCTTTCCATTTGGTGTCCCAAGTACGATTGAAACTATCCCTGCGATTTCCTCCATTAAAAATTAGGGCTTCCCTGCGAACTCCGAAAGGAGAAATACTGAATTGAAAACCATTTGTTCCGTCATTGAAAGTGTCAATTAAAAAACTTACGTTGTCATTTTGTGTTCCAAAAAAGTCTCGTTTTAGGGTAGAGGCGACGAAGTTATTGTCTGGGTTTTCAGCCTTTATGGATATATACAGATGCGTATCGGTATACGCCGCTTGAATATAAGTTTGGTGTTCCGCAATTTCTGAATCACTTGGAAAATATTGAGAGAAGTTGGTCAGCACTTGTGCGTCTTTCCATATAGCTTCATCCAAAACCCCATCAATTGTTGGTGGAGTATCAATTTTTTTAGCAGTAAATTCTTTATCAACGGTTTGTTGCGCACTTGTTATACCAGAAATAAGGACAAAAAAGGCAAGGAGATTTAAAGTTTTATTCAATTTCATGTTAGCAATTAGTCTTTGGAAAAGACTATAAAATTAATCAAAGGTTTAAAACCAATACTTACAAAGAGACCTAAAAGTATTAAAACCATCGATTATTTTCTCATTTCGATACAATAAACGAACTTCATTGAGTGCAAATGTGATTTTTGGTTTAAAATTAAGGGCTTAAAAAATCTTCAAAATGAAGGTTGGAATTCTTGATAAGTTCCCTTTGACTTGAGTGAATTGAAAAGAGAACATTAATACCTTTGAGGGATAAAACCTCAATAGCATGCAATCGTATCTTATTTTCTTTTTACTCATCTTAAATTCTATCCTTTTAGCAGTGATTTTCATGCGATCTAAAGGTGCAAATGCAAATCAATTTAAAGGAGTGATTACCGATGCGCTTTTGTCGCAATTCACCGAGAACAGACTTGAACTCCAAAATGCATTGAAAGAAAATCGAAAAGAATTTTCTGAGGCACTTGATAAGCTCTCAAAAAATATGGAAGAGAAGATGTATCAAAATGCTCAGACACAAGAAAAAAGTGCGCATAACCTTCGAATTGAAACCAAAACCTCCTTGCACAATTTTTCAGAAGTGTTAAATAAAAGCATCAAAGATTTTAATCAAGTTCAGAAAGAGAAATTTGATCAAATGAATGTCAAGCAACAAGAACTGGTAAAGACCACTGAGGTGAGGCTTGAAAAGATGAGAGAAACTGTCGATGAGAAGCTTCAAACTACGCTCGAAAAAAGACTTGGCGAGTCGTTTAAATTGGTGAGCGAGCGTCTTGAGGCCGTTCAAAAAGGTTTAGGTGAAATGCAAAATTTGGCCCATGGTGTTGGTGATCTCAAGAAAGTTTTAAGCAATGTCAAGACTAGGGGAGTACTGGGAGAAATTCAATTGGGCAATATCCTCGAACAAATCATGAGTCCAGAACAGTACGACAAAGATGTTCGCACAAAAAGAGGTTCAAATGATCACGTGGAATTTGCCATTAAATTACCGGGTAAGGACCATCAAGGTAAAGAGGTCTACCTTCCAATTGATGCCAAGTTTCCGCAGGAAGATTACATCAGATTACAAGAGGCCTATGATTCGGCTGATTTGGCAGCAATAGAACAAGCCAAAAAATCCCTGGTGCGCAGTATTAAAAATTTCGCCAAAAGTATACGCGATAAATATATCGACCCGCCTTATACTACAGATTTCGGCATCTTGTTTTTACCTATTGAGGGACTTTTTGCAGAGCTCGTAAGACAACCTGAATTGGTCGCCATCTTACAAAGAGACTATAAAATCATTATTACGGGCCCCACAACATTAGCAGCTATGCTCAACAGTCTTCAAATGGGATTCAAAACCTTGGCTATTCAAAAGCGAAGCAGTGAGGTGTGGGATATTTTAGGGGCGGTAAAAACCGAATTCAGCAAATTTGGTGGAGTACTTGAAAAAGCCCAAAAGAAGATCACAGAAGCCAACAAAGAGCTGGATACCTTAGTGGGTACAAGAACGCGTATGATGATGTCTAAGTTGAGAAAAGTTGAAGAATTGCCTTCTGCTACACTTCAGGATGAAGTGGATTTATTAGAAGACCTCAATGATAATGAATGAGCGTAAGTTTTTAATAATCCTTCTATTAGCTGTCGGATTTCTGCTTCAATCTTGTGAAAAGGAAAAACCAAACTCTTGCAGTTGCTTCAGTGAGATTGAAGGATGCTTTCCTTGCAACGAATAAAAAAGCCCTCTTAAAGAGGGCTTAATAGTATAGGTAAAGTGAATTAATCAATTTCGTCAACCATAAAGTTGAGGGTATAGCTTGTCTGATTTTGACCTTCTTTCCACCAGAAGGTGTACGTTCCATTGGTTACATCTAAACTGGGAGTGTTAATTCCTTCATAACCAGGAAGAGGAAAGTCTTGTCTATATTTCGCGAGTAAATCATCTCCCACGGACTTAGCAAATCCCATTCCCTTTAAAGGATGTTGAACCGGTAAAGAAATAAAGTTGATGACATTATCAGAATTCCAATCAATTTGATTAGAATTGTTGATCGCTGTAAACGCACCAGCCTGCAATTCAAGCTGACCGATACACGGATATTCATCTGAACTGTAAACAGGGCTTACCTCAAGCGCCTCAATTTTAATTCCCACTAATCTTTGGTTAGCCGATAAGGTGAATGTTACCAAATCAGTGTAAGATTCGTGATTTGGAAAGTAGGGTATTACTGGAGCAGGTGGTCCCCCTTGAAAAGTTGTACATTCTCCACCAGAAGCTGGTGTTGAACCACCAATAATTCTATTGTCTCCATTTCTTAATGTAATGGGGGTAGGTGATGACATCACCCCAGACAATTCTCCATCAATGGCTTCATTCCATGCAATTCCATCATATTCGTCTTCTTTATCGCAAGCAATAAATAACAGCCCTAATGTTAAGGCATAAATACATTTTTTCATTTTCATTGTTTTGTTGTAGTTAAAAAGTAAAAATAAAAAAGATTATGAACTTTAAAATTATTGTTTAACTTTAAATATGAAAAGTTCAACAATAATATACATAATAGGTACGCTTGTTTTAGGAATCGCATTTTTCTTTGGCGTACTCTTTTTTTCAGCAGCCATGCTCATAGGTTATTTTAAAAAGCGTTTAATCTAAAGGGTATTTAGATGGAACTCCTTTTTATATGGATCAGCAGTAAAACACCGAGTAGCAAAAAAAAGAGCCCACCAATGAGATAGGGGGTGTCGATAAAGCTTTGCAGGCCGTACATAATATTCACCACGACAAAACAAGCAATCGCTAAAAGCAAAAAACTTATAGCTAATATCCATTTGAAAACTTTCATAACTGAATTTTGTTACCTAAGTGGAGCAGGCCACTTCGACAATTTTTTCACAGTGTAAATGTAAGGAATCATAAAAGGATAGTTTTTCGAAATCAGTTTGTTGAAGTATTAATTTGAGCTCCGTACATCCTAAAATGACTCCTTCGGCGCCGTTTTGAAATAAATCTTCTAAGACCTGAATAAAAAAAGTCTTAGAATCATCTTTAATGGTATTAAAGGTAAGTTCTTCGAAAATAATGCGGTTAATTTCAATTTTAGCATGCTCTTTAGGGGCTAAAAGTTCAATGTCATTTTGACCATAAGCCTCTTTATAAAAAGGGTCTGTCATGGTTGGATAGGTGCCTAAGATGGCAATTTTATTTTTGTTATCACTTTGAATTTTAGATGAAATGCTATCGATAATATCAATCAGTGGAATATTGATTTCGCTTAAAATTTGATGGCGAACTTTGTGCATGGTATTTGTGGCGAGTGCTATGGCATCTGCGCCTGCAAGTTCTAAGGATTTGGCTCTTTTCGCTAAATAAAGACCTGCATCGTTCCAATGATCATTTGTGATGCATTCTGAAATGACTTCAAAATTAACGCTGTAAATAAGCAGTTCTGGTGTGTGGTGCCCGCCAAGCTTTTCTTGAACCTCTTTATTGATGATTTTATAGTATTCTGAAGTTGAGGCTGAACTCATACCTCCTAAAATTCCTATTTTCTTCATGATCATTATTTCTACATCACAAGTTCTTGTTTAGCCAGAGATATCGCCATTTTATAAGATTCTTGAATGTCTCGAAGTAATCTTTTGTACATATTAGAGTACAATTTGGCTTGTGACAAAAGACCATAGAATTTATCAGACGTATAAAAGTTTCGGTCAAAGGTGAAATTTGTCAGTCTTCTCGAGCCATAGAACTCCCCATTTAGCATGTCATAGTCAAATCGAATTCGGAACATCTCGTAGGGAATCTTTCTAAAATCTAAATTGAATAAATCAATTTCATTAGAAGTAGCAAAGTTTCTTGCATTTTGATGTCCGTACATCTCTAATAATATGTTTTTGAGTTCACTGCTATTAATCAGTTCAAAAGCTCCTGTGGAAATCATTTGATTGTACACACCGTCTTTAGGGAAAAATGAAAAACCAACCTCTACCTTAATTAGGTTATCGATGACTGTTTGATCTGACATGAGTTTGTGCCCACTTTCAATATCATTTTGTAGCAGGTTGATGAGTTGTTCAGATTCATTTAATATTTCCAGTAGATTATCGATTTGTTCTACATCATCATTTAATGAGACAATCAGATCAGAGACGAACATGTTTTTTGTTGTAATGTTCGATTTGGTTTCATTTAAATTCCCGATGTAAAAAGAAAACAATACACTGGCAAAAATGACAATGCCCTCTATGAAGTACTTAAGATTCTCTTTAAAAAAGCTAGTAGGTTGTTCCATCTTGTTGGATTTCAGTATATCTTTTTAATCTATTTTTTAAACTTAACTAAATTTAATTAAACTCAAAGCGCACAGAATGGAAACAACTCCTAAACACGACAAACGGATTGCAGAAATGATTTTTGCAGAGATTTATCCTTTATACCTCAATAAAATTGTGCGAAAGGGTAGAACAGAAGAAGAGTTGATAGAGGTTATAGAGTGGCTCACCGGATTTGACAAACAAAGCCTTGAAAACCTTAGGGCTGAAAAAGTAACTTATAAAACTTTTTTTGATCGTGCAGAACTGAACCCAAAGGCTGAATCGATTCGAGGCGTTGTATGTGGGTATCGTATTGAAAATATTCAAACACCGCTTACTAAGAAGGCACGCTATTTAGATAAAATAGTAGATGAATTGGCCAAGGGTAGAACCCTCGATAAAATCAAGAGGCTTTGAGTTTATACTTCTTCCTTTAGTAACCCCACTGCTCAGGAAGCCACAAACTCAAAGAAGGAATGTAGGTTACTAAAAACAATGAAATCACCATTGCGATAAAAAGGGGAATCAGGGGTTTTATTACCTTTTCAATTGAGGTGTTTGCTACCCCGACTCCCACAAATAAAACGGAGCCTACAGGAGGGGTGCACAGACCAATACATAAATTAAGTACCATTACCACCCCAAAGTGAATGGGATCCATCCCTAAGGAAGTAACAACGGGCAGAAAAATAGGGGTAAAGATGAGAACCGCGGGGGTCATATCCATAAAGACCCCAACAAATAGCAACAGCAAATTAATCACCAGTAGAATGATTATAGGATTATCACTTAAGGTCAATAAGGCCATGCTTAGTTCTTGGGGGATATTTTGAAAAGACATTACCCATGACATACTCATAGAGCTCGCAATAAGAAGCATTACAACGGCTGATGTTACCGAAGATTCCAATAAAATTTGAGGCAAATTGTTCCACTTAATTTCTCTATAAATTAAGCCGAGTACTAAACAATAAAGAACGGCAATAGCAGAGGCTTCTGTAGCTGTAAATACACCGCTTACAATACCACCAATGACAATAAACAAAAGAAACAAACTGGGTAAGGCGTTTAAAAAAGTACGCAGCACTTGGGAAATTGTGCTTCGCTTTCCCAAGGGGATTTTTTTCTTTTTTGCCCAAAAGGCCGCAACAATCATCAAAAAAAGCCCAGTAATTATTCCAGGGATGTAACCGGCAAGAAAAAGCGATGCAATAGAAAGCCCACCTCCGGCCAAGGCGTAAACGATTAAAATATTACTTGGAGGAATAATAAGTCCCATGGTACTGGAGGTAATATTAACCGCAGCTCCAAATTCTTTTGAATAGCCTTCTTTTTCCATTTCTGGGCCAAGAATGCTTCCCATTGCCGAGGCGGAAGCCATTGCCGATCCAGCAATAGCCCCCATAAGCATGGCCGCAATGATATTAATATGTGCCAGACCACCAGGTAAGGCTCCAACAATGGTTTTGGCAAATGCAATGAGGCGATTCGCTATTCCTCCGTGTTTCATCAATTGACCAGACAATATAAAAAACGGAATAGCCAGTAAAGCAAAACTGTCTAGGCCAGTTGCCATTCGCTGTGCGATTGTTGTTACGCCAGGTAAAAAGGGAATGCTCACCAAAATGGTCAAAAAGGAAGATAATGCTATACTCCATGCCACAGGAGTTCCCGAACTGAGAAAAAAGATAAAGCTGATTAAAAGCACCATTACGGGAATGTATTCCATACTCAGTTCGATTTTTGGTTAAGGTGTTCTAACAACTTATAAATTATGATAATACATCCGCTTAAAGGCAATACCAGATAGACATAAGCCAAAGGAATTTGAAGGGCAGGGCTTTTTTGGCCTAATATAAAGCTGATATACACCAATCGGCTTCCGCCAATAATAAGCACTACAAGGGCAAAAAAAGCAATTGCGATGCGAACCATAAGTTGAATCTTTTTCTGCATTTTCATCGAAAGGCGTGATACAAAAACATCAATTCTTACATGTGCATTCATACCCGAAACATATGCTGCACCTAAAATTCCTATCCAAATCATCAGATAACGCGATAACTCATCAGTAAAAGAAGAAGGTGTCTGAAGTATATAACGGCTGAATACTTGCCATAAAACGTTGAGTACCATTAGGGCCAAAATGAGTATTAGAGATGAACTTAGTATTCGGTCAAGTCTTGATTTTAAACTCATTCTAATGCCTTAATTTGGGTTATGATTGATTTGAGCTCCTCGTCTTGAAGGTACTGCTCGTGCACTTTTTGTGCCAATTCCATAAAAACATCCTTTTCAGGATATACAATTTCTACACCTGCCTTGACCACTTCTTTAAGCGCATTTGCCTCGTGTTCGGCCCATAGTTTACGCTGAAAATGGATAGAAGCATTTACGGCTTTAGACATCCAAAGTTGTTGCTCCTCATTTAATTCATTCCAAAAAGAATTTCCGATAATGATCACGTCAGGAGAATAGGTGTGTTCATTAAGTGAATAATACTTGCAAATTTCATAATGTTTGGAGAGGTAAAAACTTGGTGGATTATTTTCTGCACCATCAACCACACCTTGCTGTAATGAAGTGTACAATTCTCCCCATGAAATAGGGGTGGGGGCACCTCCAAAACTTCTGACCATGTTCATGGCGGTAACACTCTCCATGACCCTAATTTTTAGACCTTTTAACTCATCTGGATGATCAACCGGCCTTTCTTTCGTATAAAAACTGCGGTAACCGGCGTCGTAATATCCAAGACCTTTTAGGCGATACCTCTGACTGTCTTCAAGAAGATTTTGACCTATCTCGCCGTCTAATACACGAAAGGCATGCGCCCTATTTTTAAACAAATAGGGAAGCCCTAAGACTTTAGATTTAGG
Source organism: Flavobacteriales bacterium (assembly GCA_011525015.1). Lineage (GTDB taxonomy): Bacteria > Bacteroidota > Bacteroidia > Flavobacteriales > Flavobacteriaceae > UBA3478. The sequence continues at coordinate 47,061 of WTJC01000013.1, read as the reverse complement.
CGCAAAGTTTTCTAGCGTTGCCGCAGAGACCTTGGTCATGTGTAGACTGCCAATTTGAATGAGCTCAAGAATTTCACGCTCTGAGCCCAACTGAGAATTCGGATAAATTTCAACCTTTAATTGCCCGTTAGAAATTCGATGGATTTCTTCACCAAAGAACTCAAGAGCCAGGTGCACTGAATGTGTAACATCTAAACCGTGAGCAAGTTTTATGGTTTTGACCTTGCTGAGTTGACATCCGCTTAAAAGCAGCAGTGAAATGGCAATAAAGACTATTTGTTTTTTCATTAAAACTTAAAATGGCTTTTAGCGTTGTAATAACAAATGTTTTGAATCATGGAGCCAACCAAGTCGTAATCTTCAGGAATTTTTCCTTGTAAAATATCTTTAGCCAACATATTGCAAAGTAATCGCCTAAAGTATTCATGCCTTGAAAAGGATAGAAAACTCCTTGAATCAGTAAGCATACCCACAAAACAGCTCAAGAGTCCCATATTAGACACGGTGTTGATTTGCTTTTCCATTCCGTCTAATTGATCTAAAAACCACCAACTGGCTCCGAGTTGCATTTTTCCGCGAATTCCACCGGTATTGAAATTACCCATCATAGTAGCAAATACTTCATTTTGTGCGGGATTTAAGTTGTATACAATGGTTTTGGCCAATTGGTCGGTTCGGTCGAGGGCATTAAAAAACTGAGACATTCCAGCCGCTTGTAGCTCATCTCCTATAGAATCAAAACCTGCATCTGCTCCGAGTAGTTTGAACATACGCTCGTTATTATTTCTAAGTGCTCCAAGGTGAAATTGCTGAACCCAATCTTTTTTGTGATTCATTCTAGCGAGTTCAAGTAATAAAAAGCTCAAGAGGTGTTCTTGTGACTCCTTATTGACTTCTTTGCCTTGAATAAGCTCGTTAAATGCAGCTTCTACTTGTGTGGCGTTATAAGGAACAAAGTTGAGGTGAGAGAGTCCGCAATCGGCAATTTTACATCCAGATTGCTCAAAAAAGTCATGTCTTTTTTCAAGAGCAACTAAATAATCGTCTAAATCATTAATGACCGTTGAGGTCAGTTTTTCTAATTGTTTTGTATAGGCAGCAAAATGAGCAGGGTCATCCACTTTTAAAGCGTTATCAGGGCGCCATGTCGGGCGCATTTCAAATGATAAAGTATCCTTGGAAACTTTCTGATGTGATATCAAATCATCCAAGGGGTCATCAGTGGTACAAATCACCTCGACATTAGCTTTTTCAAGTAACGATCTCGTGCTAAAGTCGTCGTCTTGCAACATTGTGGTCGCCTTTTGATAAATAGCTTCTGCTGTCTTTTCACTGAGGAGCTCGTCAATACCAAAGGGTTTTCTGAGTTCCATGTGCGTCCAATGATAGAGTGGATTTCTCAAGGTGTGGGGAACCGTTTTTGCCCATGCTGTAAATTTTTGATAATCGTCAGCTTCACCCGTAATGTATCGCTCTTCTATTCCAAAAAGGCGCATAGCACGCCATTTATAGTGGTCTCCATCGAGCCATATTTGGGTGAGATTTTCAAACTTGTGATTCTCAGCGACCTGCTGGGCAGAAAGGTGATTGTGATAATCTATAATAGGTAAAGGTTCAGCAAATTCGAAATAGAGTCTTTCGGCAATTTCAGATTCCAATAAAAAAGAAGAAGAAAGAAACATAAGTAATAAGGTTTAGACTCCTGAATAAATTTGAAAACCTCCATCCACAGCAAGTGCAGCGCCTGTAACAAAACTCGAGGCCTCAGCGCACAAATAATGCAGGGTACCATTGAGCTCATGAGCTTCTCCGAAACGCTTGTATGGGGTGTTTTGAATTATAGATTCTCCTCTGGAGGTTAATGAACCATCCTCGTTAAGAAGTAATTTTCTGTTTTGATCGCCAATAAAAAAACCAGGAACAATTGCGTTGACTCGCACGCCTTCACCGTGTTTTTGGGCGAATTCAACGGCCAACCATCTGGTGAAGTTTTCAATAGCCGCCTTGGATGCCGAATAACCAGCAACGCGCGTGATGACCTCAGCGACTGACATGGATGAATAATTGATGATAACACCACTTTTTTGTGCGACCATGGTTTCACCAAAAACCATACTCGGTAAAACAGAGCCGTATAAATTTAGATCAACCACTTCGGTTAAATCGTCCATCGACATTTCAAAAAACGTTTGTTCTGGAGTCACTACTGCACCGGCTTTATTACCGCCTGCAGCATTGATTAAGATATCAATTGCACCATAGTTATTCAGCACTTTATCTCTTACAGCTTCTAGTTCACTGCGATTGAGCACATCACAACTTAGCGCCAAAGCACTCCCTCCTTTATCAATGATTGAAGCAGCGTTTTTTTCGAGGCTTTGAAGTGTTCTTCCCAATAGAACAACACGCACATTTTGGGCAGCCAGATATCGAGCAGCTTCTCCTCCGAGAACACCGCCAGCTCCTGTAATAATCGCAACTTTATGGTTTAAGTCAAAAAGATCTTTCATGAATTGTACTGTTGTTTTAAATGCGTAATAGCTGAAGCCACACCTCTGAGTTCAGCGAGGCCCTTTAATCTGCCTATAGCTGAATAGCCAGGATAGTATTGTTTGTCAAGATCGTCAAGCATTTGATGGCCGTGATCTGGTCGCATAGGTAATGCTGTTTTTCCTTGCTTTTGTCTGCGATTTGAAATTTCATAAAAAATTGTGATCAGCTCTACCAGACCAGCATCACCTTCAAGATGGTTGGCTTCAAAAAAGGAGCCGTCTTTGTTCCGCTGTGTTGATCTCAAATGCACAAAGTGTATGCGCTCCTCAAAATTGAGTAAGAGTGCTTTTAAATCGTTTGATTGATGAGCTCCAAGACTTCCGGTGCAATAGGTTAATCCGTTGTGAACATCAGGTACGGCTGAGAAAATATACTCTAGATCAGATTGAGAGCCTACAACTCTGGGCAAACCGAAAACAGACCAAGGAGGGTCATCAGGGTGAATAGCCATACAGACACCCTCTTGTGCGGCGACAGGAATGACGCGTTCTAAGAAATAAATCAAATTTGCTCTTAGTTGGTTTTCGTCTATATCGGCATAAGCCTCTAAACCGAGCTTGAGTTTTTCTAAAGTAAATCCTTTTACATCCCCAGGCAGTGCCATTAGAATACTTTCCTTTAGTAAACTTATATCTTGATCTGTAAAATTCGAATAGCGCTCTTGAGCCTTTTTAATATCCACTGCATCATAGGATTTTGTGGCCTCAGGTCTTTTTAAAATGTACAAATCAAAAATGATCAAATCCAAAGGATGAAAGTAGAGAGCTGTGCTGCCATTTGGTAATTCTTTGCGAACATTTGTTCTGAGCCAATCTAAAACAGGCATAAAATTGTAGCAAATGACACGAACCCCACAGCGGGCCAAATTTCGAATACTTTGGCAATAAATTTCAATGAGTTCGTCTCTGTTTTCTCTACCCTGCTTGATGTCTTCATGCACAGGAAGGCTTTCAACAACAATCCATTTAAGAGGTGTAGATGTTGAATTTTCTTTTTCAATAAGATCGATGCGCCTTTGTATTTCTTCTACAGACCAAAGCGCTCCAACGGGAATTTGGTGCAAGGCATTGACGATGCCGCTCGCTCCTGCCTGTCTGATCTGACTGAGACTTATAGGGTCGTGAGGACCATACCAACGCCAACTTTCTTCAAAAATCATTGAATTCAACTAATTGTTTGGTTAAGGTAATTAATTTGCTCGACACTTTTTTAGTTGCTCAATCGAGTGCAATTCAGCTCGTGCGTACAATTTCATTTAGGATTTAGAATAAATGTTTTTAAGCGTTTAAATATTTTGTACTTTTTATGCACTAACTATATCAACAATGAACAATTTTAAAAACAGTTTTTTTCGTTTGTCTTGCATTCTATGCGTTGTATTATTTGTCGGATGTGATATGCAAAAAGACCAAACCCCTTGGATTACGCTTTTTGATGGAACTTCATTGACAGGATGGTCTCAAAAAGGGGGAAAAGCAATTTATACCGTTCGTGATGGTGAAATTGTTGGAACTACCGTACACGACACCCCTAATTCATTTTTAGTAACCGATTCAATTTACGGTGATTTTATTCTTGAACTAGAGTTTTTAGTTGACTCTTCTATGAATTCAGGTATTCAAATTCGAAGTGAAAGTTTACCTCATTACCAAAACGGTCGCGTTCACGGCTATCAAATCGAAATAGATCCTTCGGATAGAGCATGGAGCGCAGGTGTATACGACGAAGCAAGACGAGGATGGCTTCATCCCTTAGACGATAAAAACACAACAGCCAAAGGTGCTTTCAAGCAAAATCAGTGGAATCATTATCGAATTGAAGCTATTGGCGATACCATTAAAACTTGGATTAATGGAGCCGAAGCGTCACATTTAATGGATGACCAAACCGCAGAAGGCTTCATTGGTCTTCAAGTACATTCTATAGGAGAAAATCAAGAAGAAGGAACTGAGATCAGATGGAGAAATATCAATATTCTCACCGAAAATGTGGACGCATACAGCAGAAAGACATCTTTACCTCTGATTGATAAAATCAACAAACTCACAAAAAATGAGCTTGATTCTGGCTGGGAAATGCTATGGGACGGTGAAACGACCAAAGGTTGGAGAGGAGCGAAATTAGAAGCTTTTCCTGAGCAGGGTTGGGAAATTAAAAATCGCGAACTCATCGTTTTAGCAAGTGGTGGTGGAGAGTCTGAAGCAGGAGGTGATATCGTTACACTTAAAAATTACAGTGACTTCGAGCTTATGGTTGATTTCAAGTTAACTCCTGGAGCCAATAGTGGAATAAAGTATTATGTAGATACCAATATCAATAAAGGGGCTGGTTCTTCAATAGGATTAGAGTATCAAATTCTCGATGACGAATTGCATCCGGATGCTAAATTGGGCAATCATGAAGGAAGTAGAACCTTAGCTTCTCTTTACGATTTGATTCAAGCGGATGTTGAAAAGCCTACAAAACCAATTGGAGAATGGAACCGTGCTCATATAGTCTCAAAAAACAATCAGGTAACGCACTATTTAAACGGTGCAAAGGTCTTAGAATACGAGAGAATGACCCCAGAATTTAGAACTCTTGTTTCTGAAAGTAAATACGTGGTTTGGCCCAATTTCGGAGAATTGAAAGAAGGTCAAATTCTTCTTCAAGATCACGGCGATCTTGTTCATTTCAAGAACATCAAGATAAAAGAACTAACTAACTAAAATTGTCAAATGGGAACAAGACGAAATTTTATAAAAAATACTGTAGCCGGAAGTGTTGGACTCGGAATATCAACTCCAGCTTTTTCAAACATCTTTCATCCAAACGTTTTGGGCGCTAATGATCACATCAATTGCGCGGTAATTGGTGTGCGAAGCAGAGCCAAGGCACATATCATTGCCATCAACGCTATAGAAAATACCAAAGTGCTCTACAACTGTGATGTGGATGATACGATTATTGAAGAGCATAATAAATGGTGTGAAGAAAACATTGGATATATTCCAAAAGTCGAAAAAGATTTTAGAAAAGTTTTAGAAGATAAGGATGTCGACGCTGTATTCATTGCTACTCCTGAGCATTGGCACGCACCTATGGCTATTATGGCCATGCAAGCCGGAAAACATGTTTATATCGAAAAGCCCTGTAGTCACAATCCGCATGAGAATGACCTATTGATGGCTGCTCAAAAAAAGTACGGTAAAAAAGTACAGATGGGGAATCAGCAGCGCTCAGCAAGAACTTCAATCATGGCTATAGAAGATATTAGAAATGGAATCATTGGCGAGGTGTATAAAGGAGAAGCCTATTACTCTAACAAGAGAACCTCTATCGGCAAAGGAAAAATAGTGGATGTGCCAAAGACCCTGGATTGGGATTTATGGCAGGGTCCTGCGCCAAGGGAAGATTATAGAGACAATGTACACCCTTACAACTGGCATTGGTTTAGAACCTGGGGGACAGGTGAAATCCACAATAATGGAACCCATGAAATAGATATTTGTCGATGGGCTCTTGGCGTGGATATTCCAGAGCGGGTAACCTCTTTCGGGGGCAAATACACTTTTGATGACGACTGGGAATTTGTAGACAACCAACAGGTAACCTTTACCTATCCCGGCGAGAAGTTTATCACATGGACGGGACATAGTCGAATAATTATGAAACCAGAGCGTCCAGGTCGCGGGGCAACCATTTATGGAACCAAAGGGACCATTCAGCTTGATCGTGGGTTTTATAAACTTTTCGATTTAGAAGGTAATCCTTTGAAATTTGAATTTGAGCGCTACAAGGGTGCAGCATCATCAACAGATACCATGGGAATGAGTGGTTTGGATGTTGATCATGTGCGCAACTTCTTTGATGGCATACGCTATGATAAGTCATTACGCGCTGATATTCAAGACGCGGCTATTTCGACAATGATATGTCATTTGGGTAATATGGCACAAGATGCAGGTGAAACCCTTGTGATTGATCCGAATACGGCTCGTGTTTTAAATAACGACAAAGCCATGGAGTCGTGGAAGCGCAGTTATGAAAACGGGTGGGAGCCTAAACTTTAGTGTTTTTTAAATGTTGGTATAAAATAAGAAGCCTTGCCACTTGGGGCAAGACTCCTTCTAACTAAAAAACACAAAAAATGAAAATTCTTATTTGAGATTGAAACTTTGGTTGGTTTTTGTTTTTGCTGAATGCGATGAAGAATTCAGTGAAACATTGATTGATTTACATATTAACTTAAAGGGTTCGTTTTTTGATCTCGTTGGTATTGTTTATTTAGTTTAACTTAATTGGTAGTGTGTTGAGTGCGTTGTCTCTTGAAAAAATAACAAGCGTACTTTTTGCATAATTTGATCTAATCTGTACTTAGTTACCTTTTCGATTTCTTTATCTGCATTTTGCATTTTTATTATGGTTTCGCTAGGATTCTCATCGTAAGACTCGTACCAAAACGAATAAGAGTTATTTCTTAAATCTGCCTCAATAACATAGAATTTAGAGTCTAGAGGAGCGCCATATCTACTTGCTTTTACTTGACCCACAAAGGTTAATTTGGTTCCAATAATGGCATTGCTGTGTTCATTTTCAGGATTTATGATTTTAGTTATAAAATCCTCTGAACTGATGTGATTTAAATTGATTTTTTGAACGGTATAAGCGATTTTAGGAATGTATTCCATTTGAGCCTCGCTTTCGAATTTTTCAACTATTTCAAAGCGTATGGCTTTTTTTAGATCTTCAACTCTATCATTATATCTGTTGATGTAGTCGTAGTATTCGTTCATTTCTTCAGGACTGTTTTTGATGTGCTTTATTGCCATTTCAGCATAAGGTAAGCCCTGAGACTTTGGGATAATTGTTGCAATTAAGCAAATCACAAGAGTTACAATAAGACTGAACACCATATAATTTGGTTTGGGTTGCAATGATATTTTATTGGCAATTAAGTAAACCAAATATGCCGTTATTGGTGTTAAGGTAAAGGCAAAGAGAAGGCCGACGGTATCGCCAAAGAGCTCGTCAAAAATTGACCAGAACATCACCATCGTAATAATGGTAAGACTGACGTAGGTGAATAGTTTTACAACTGGTTTCATGATATAGATTTGGGGATTAGTTTAGTGTAGGTATATGACTTCTTGTTTGTTGTTTTTAGTAATTATAGTTCTGATGTTTTTCTTAAATACAGACAATATCACTGGGATTTGAGCGTAATCGTCTTGTGTACTTGAAATGAACTGTTTAGGGCTCATTGCTTCTGTACGCTCTTGAAAAATGTTCCAATTCACTCCAAAAGATTCATTTTCATATTCTTCATTTGTAATCATTCTATTGATCTCAACTACTTTAGGTAATGCATTGTAAAAGCTCCTGTCAATATCGTTGTAGAAATAATTCTGAATAAATCGTTCGTCTTCGAATGCATCTTTCACCTCTTCAACGAAGTGATTTAAGTTTCCAGATTCAATGTATGCGATAGTGAGACATGCTGAGTAATGTTCTTTGTTTTCAACCACGACGTAAACGGTGTTTAAAAACAATTCAAAAATTTCAGAGGGTGCGCATTTTTTGTTTTGCTGATGAAACAATTCCACCACAGCCATTTCAGCCCTATCAACTAAATTATCGTCTAATTCATTAAAGGCTAGAGCTAATTCTTTTGCATTCATGTTTGCAAATTCTAGAACGAAATCATCTACGCTATAGTCGATAGGATTTGAAATGGTAAGATGGGACATAATTAAAACTAGATTTGGTTATTACTTCGTTTTGATGGTACAAACATATAGCACTTCATAGATGTTTTTTTGCATTTCATCGATAAAATATGCATTTCATCGAAAATATTGTGTTTTATCGAAAAAGACTTGTGTTAAAACTTAAAAAAACAGTAGGAGCTTTCTTACAATACACGTTATTATCCAAAAATCCCATATTAACAACTAACATTATACCTTTATATTCTATCTAACTTTTTCAATAAATCATGAAAACGTATTTATTTAAATCCACACTTATCGCAGAGGTTCTTTTAATAGTGCTATTATCTAGTTGTCAAAATAAGGTTGATGACTACGCTTATGAAATGATCGATTTATCACATTCGTACTCAGGTGAGACCTTGTATTGGGTTACCGCAACTCCCTTTCAGTTAGATACTGTTTTTAAAGGGTTCACCGATAAAGGATATTTCTATTGTGCGAATGATTTTAGAACGGCCGAACATGGAGGAACTCATATTGATGCTCCTATTCATTTTAATGAACAAGGGCAATCCGTAGATGAAATTCCGCTTTATCGCTTGGTTGGAGCTGCAATTAAAATAGATGTTAGTGCAAATGCCTTAGAAGATCAAGATTATCTCATCAGTATAGAGGATATTAAAAATTGGGAAAACACCCATCAAAAAATGATTCCAGATCAGAGCATTGTACTTTTCGAAACAGGGTACTCCAAATTCTATCCAGATGCAATCGCTTATATGGGTACTGACCAAAGAGGAGAAGATGCTGTTAAAGAATTACATTTTCCAGGTCTGTCTAAAGAAGCAGCGCAGTGGTTAGTCGAAAATAGAAACATTGCCTCTGTTGGTATTGATACACCAAGTATTGATTATGGTCAGTCAAGTCTATTCGAAAGTCACGTTATACTATTAGGACAAAACATTCCTGCCTTTGAAAATTTGACGCAATTGAACAAACTTCCTGAAGACGGGTTTTCAATAACTGCATTGCCCATGAAAATCGAAGAGGGTAGTGGGGCACCTGTTCGGGTCATCGCAAAAGTCAAAGTCTAAGGGCTTTATAATAATTCTCGTTGAATTCTCCTGATTTTTCTATTTTAAGGACATGAAAAAATATCTCATTCGTTATTTGTTGGAGTTTTTAGTCATCGTATTGGGTATATCCATATCCTTTTATGTTGAAAAAAAGAATGCTGTCGCTTACAAGGAAGAACTCAAAATTGAGTCTCTCAAGAAGATGAAGGATAATCTTTTAAAAGAATTAGACGGACTTCATTTTGACGTAGGCGTGCATAGTAGAGCAAGTGAATTTTCGAATATCATTTATGAAAGAGGCAGATCCTTATATAAAGATGATAAGGATTCTCTTGGATTTTATCTTTCATTTTTAAAAGACGCAGGAACTGTTTTTGTTCATAATGAGGAAGAGTACAGTGCCCTTGTGAATTCGGGTTTAATTGAATTGATCGAAAATAGAGAACTCGTTAGTCTACTTCAAGAAAAATACTCTGATCAAACGTGGTATGAAAAAAACAATCATTTACTATTGGAGATGTATTTGAGAGACAACACTTTCGATAAATTTTTTAGTTCAAATAATAGAAGACAGCACAAAAATATTATCGGATACTGGACTTCTTATAAGCCAGATATGAGGTATCTAAATGACTTAGAAATCAATAAAGTTTCTCAATCAGGCTTGGCGCACTCATTTTATGCCAACCTTATGCGACGTGCCATTCGACAAGATTCACTCATCATAAAAGAAATCGATAAAGAATTGGCTGAGTGATTTGGTGGATTTTTGAATCACAAACTTACTTTACTTTCCAATACAGAAATTAGAAAAAATGCTACCAAGCAAATCATCTGTGGTAACGCTACCTGTTATTTCACCCAGGTGGTGAATCGCCTCTCTGAGATCAATAGCCATTAAATCACCACTGAGTTCATTCGTTAAACCTTCCTGAACATTCATAACCGAAGTTAATGAGGCATTTAGCGCATTGAAATGACGACTGTTAGAAACTACGATATCCGTGGCCTTTAAGTTTCCTAATTGAACGAGCGAACTGAGCTTGTTTCGCAGCTCATCAATTCCATCACCATTTTGAGCTGAGATGAAAAGAACAGACTGACTATTTGTTTTAGTTAGCTCAGGTTTTTGAATATCGATTTTGTTCAAGACAACAAGCATATTTTCAGGATCAATTTGCTGTGTTTTGCAAAACTCATGAATTTCTTCTTTTTTGGCTTCGGTATAGTCTTTTGCTTCAAGCAGATATAATACCAATGCTGCCTGCTGCATTTTTTCAAATGTTTTGTGAATTCCAATTTGCTCAATTTCATCTGAAGTTTGACGAATTCCTGCAGTATCAATAAAGCGAAATCGAATTCCATCAATGCTGATTTCATCTTCTATGGTATCCCTGGTCGTTCCTGCTATGGAACTTACAATAGCCCTTTCTTCGTTGAGTAAAGCATTCAGAAGTGTAGATTTACCAACATTAGGGGCTCCAACTATAGCTATAGGAACTCCATTTTTGAGGACATTTCCCAGGGCAAAAGAATCCAATAAACTACGAATGGTTGTTTTTAGTTTTTCCAGTAGCTGCTGTAGTTGTGTGCGATCAGCAAAGGCTACATCTTCTGTTGAAAAATCCAATTCAAGTTCAATCAGTGAGGCAAACTCAATGAGCTCTTTTCTCAGATCATTGATTTGATGGTGAAATCCACCTCGCATTTGACTCATGGCAATGCGATGAGAAGCTTCATTTTCACTTGCAATGAGGTCGGCTACAGCTTCGGCTTGATCTAAACCCATCTTGCCGTTTAAAAAAGCACGCAGTGTAAATTCGCCGGCTTCTGCCATTCTACATTCATTTGTGCTTACAAACAGTTGGAGAATCTCTTGCTGAATGTAATTGGAACCGTGGCAAGAAATTTCAACCACCTCTTCTCCAGTATATGATCTTGGCGCTTTAAATAAGCTCACCAACACTTCGTCTAAGGGTTGTTGACTATGGTCTTTATAGATATGACCTAAATGCAGCGTGTGTGAATCACAATCGATAATATTTTTCTTGCTAAGCGGAGAAAAAAAGCGACTGACTAATGAAATACTGCCGGGTCCAGATAGGCGTATAAGGGCGATGGCACCAGTTCCTGCAGCAGTAGCCCTCGCAATAATTATACCCTGAGATAACATGAAAAATTTAACCGTTTAACATCACCGGCATCACCAACATTAGAATGTTTTCGCCTTCATCTAATCCGTCTGAAGGCGTTAGGATTCCTGCCCTGTTAGGTAAACTCATCGCAAGTGAAACCTCTTCAGAACCTAGGTTATTTAACATCTCAGTTAAGAAACGAGAGTTGAATCCGATTTGAAGGTCATCACCTTGATAAGCACAAGACAGACGTTCGTCAGCTTTATTGCTAAAATCTACGTCTTCAGCAGATATCTGTATCTCAGCTCCGGCCATTTTAAGACGAATTTGATGTGTGGTTTTATTAGAGAATATAGAAACGCGTCGTACAGAACCTAAGAACTGATTTCTTGAAACAGATAAAACATTAGGATTTTCTTTGGGAATTACCGCCTCGTAGTTTGGATACTTCCCGTCGATTAAGCGGCTGATGAGCTCTATATTGTCAAATTCAAATTTAGCGTTGTTTTCAGTATACGAAAGATGAACTTCTGATTCTGATCCTGTCAGCATTCCCTTGAGAAGATTCAATGGTTTTTTAGGCATAATAAATTCTGCCTCGCTGTCAGAGCTCAAGTCAGAACGCTCGTATTTCACGAGTTTGTGCGCATCAGTGGCCACAAACGTGAAATTCGCAGGAGATAATTGAAAAAATACTCCGCTCATTACAGGTCTTAAATCATCATTGCCTGCCGCAAATATTGTTTTCGAAATGGCCGTTGCCAATACATCACCCAGCATAGAAGTTTTGGCGGCATCAGAAAGACTGATTGCCTTAGGAAAATCATCTCCGTTAGCGTATGCCAATGCGTATTTACCATTTGAAGCATTGATTTCAACGGTGCTGTTTTCTTCAACCACAAAAGTTAGGGGTTGATCAGCAAAGGTTTTGAGGATATCGAGTAATAACTTAGCCGGAATCGCAATAACGCCTTTGTCTGTTGAATCAACTGTTAATTCTGCTGAGATAGTGGTCTCTAAGTCACTTGCTGTAACCTTAAGACTTCCCTCGTCTAAATCGAATAAAAAGTTATCGAGAATAGGAAGGGTGTTGTTCGAATTAATAACACCTCCAAGCATTTGCAAATGCTTCAAGAGGTACGAGCTTGATATAATAAATTTCATCATCTAACAAAGATATTTGAATACGATAGTTTTTAAAAAATTACTTATCAACACTTATCACAAGCTTGCGTATCTCTTTTGTCTTCTCCAATGCAATAGTGCAATACTCAAACTGAACAAAACACTTGGAAGCAAAAAACTCCAATAAAAAAAGCGATGGGAGCGCTCTTCGAGATTTTCTTGTTGAATCACAACGAGTCTTTTGATTTTTGATTTGAGTTGCAAGAGGTAGGCTTTACCCAACAAATAATCCATTGCGGCAGTTAAAAAGGCCTTGTTGCCATAATTGGTATTTGTCCATTTGTCGTAGCCCAAGGGAACAATCTTTCCTTGATCGAATTGATTTTCACCCAATTCCCCATCTGAAACAACTAGTAATTGAGTTGGACTTGATTCCGACTCAAACGAAACATTTTTTAAGGGAAGGATTCTATTTTTAAATGCAGATTCAAAGCGCCCTTCTAATAAGACTCCTAAAATTGCTCTGTTGAGACTTGGGGATATTTCTTTTGTTTGCGCCTCATTTAGCACTTCATTGATGTTTAATTGCAGAGGCGTGTTTAAGCGAAGCGAGAGCGGTGAAGATCGCAACAGCACCGTTTTAGCAACAGCGTTTGGAAGCGTATCTAAACTATTGGCAAATTGAAGTCTCAAAGGTTTTACCCCTGCTGTAATAGGATGATTCTTATACGGAAATACCATGGGATGATAAGGCCAGGGCAGAGGATTGTACTGAGTCTGTTCACCCTGACCATTGGCAAATACCACAGGGGTATTGTACTTGTCAAAAACAAGGTCTTTATTCATTCGAATTCCATATTTGAAGAATAAATCGTCCAAATTTAAATCGACGCTGGTGACCAGATTTTCTCCCGAGTTATTGTAAAGGCTGTCCATAGCCATGAGCTGAGATTGAATCAGCCATATCATGGGTTTACCATTCATAAGGTATTGGTCGAGAATATACTTATCTCTTTCTGAAAAGGGTTTGGTTGGATTAGATACAAAGACCAAGTCAAAGGTGTTTAACAGCTCAATCATTTCTTGATCATTCATCTCGCTTTGATTCATAGGAAAGGTCAGCGCTTCATAACGCAGTGCATTTGATTCGAATAGGTCAAAGAGTAATGCATCCTCAGATTCGCCGTGATCTCTAATAAGGGCGATTTTTTTCTGAACCGGATTTAAAAGCAAGTCGATGGCATTTGCAATTTCGAATTCCAACTCAATAATTCCTTTTTGAATTCTACCATCCAGTTCTAAACCCACTTCATTTTTTAAGAGTGGAATTTTGACTTTTTTGTTTTTATGCACAGCAACTGCCCAAGGAAACACAAGCATTCTTTTTTGCTGACCGCGCTCAGATTCTATATATTGATAAGGATTCAGACCTAAATCACTAATCAATTCAAATTCACCGCTGTTTTCATCGAGTTTTTCAAAATCGACATAGCGAATAGTTAACTGCTCAAACTGTCTTTGAAATTGACCTAATAAAATCGATGTTTCTTCTCGTAAGTCTTGAAAAACCAAAGGTAAATTTCCATCTAGATACACTAAAATTTCGATTTCTTCTTTGAGCAAATTTTCATTCAATTCGAGCTTGGTTACTGTGTATCTCTTGTTTTCAGTGAGATCAAAGCGAAGTTGGTTTGAAAAGAGAAGGGCTAAAACAATCAAAGCAGGCCCAGTAATAAGCCATGGTTTAAGTTTTGAAAATGGAGTTTGACGTCTGTAATACAGGCCTAAAAAAATTAAAACTAATCCTAAAAGGTAGGTCAAATGCGCTAGGTTGGCTATGCCTAAACTTGCTTTTTGTAGGATGTAATATCCACCTAAAGAAGCGATGAAATTCGAAAAATTGTTGTTGGAGATCTGATTAGCTATAAACTCAAAACCATAGAAAATACCAAATCCTGAAAGTAGGCTTAAAAGTAGTCCTGTAACAAGACTTTTATTAGAGGTACTAACATATAAGGCCATTGCAGCAATGACCAATATATAAAGCCATAGCGCAATTAGCTGGTTGAGAAAAACACCCAATTCCATCTCATCACTTGAGACTAATCCCAAAAAATAGAAATGCAGAAAACTTGGAATTATAGCTACAAAGAGCAGGGTTTTGAGCACAGCAAATTTGACGGATAGATATTGAGTCGATGAAAAAGGACTAAATGCTTGCAAGAGATTCGTGTGAAATCGCTTTTCTTCAACTAAACTCTGGTTGGCCAGCAAGCTTGACAATACTGTAAGTAGAATTGAACCCAATAAAAAATAAGGTTTGATATCCGCCTCCAGCTGATTGGTTAAATTCATTGAAGAATTGAATATCCACAAAAACAAACTGCTTATCAGCCAAAAGGCAAGTATACTCGCTAGTACAGACACTCGCAAAAGCATCTTCTTCAATTCATGTAAATACAAGTAAACCATTCGACTCATTAATGAAACTCAACAGAAATTAAATCAAAGACTTTTATAGCAAATAGAGTAGAGGCACTTCCTCTTGTGCCCGGGTTTGATTTGTACAGGCCAATTTCGAGATAACCAGAAGAATTAAATAGCGCAAAAACCTCACCGCTTGCGTCATTTGTTCTTTTGTATAGCCTATTAAACTCCGCATAGGAGTCGTAAATCGCAGAAATTCGTATCTGTCCGAATACAATATTGAAATTTCTATTTTTTCTGCGCGCGTCAAAATCAATACGCTTAATATTGGTCACCAAATTGCCGTAGTGATCGATATAAATGAAATGACCAATCAACTTGTTGTTGACCTGGTCAAAATAGACACTTTGCGTTTTGATTTCAAAGATACTATCCGCTTTATTTCCTAAGAGTTCTATTGGTCCACCACTTGATAAGTGAATGGCAGCCTTTGAAAGAATCGTTTTTGCCTGAAAGGATTGATAATCATCAGATGCAGCGTTGATGTATACTGCAGACTGAATTTGATCTGCTCTGAAGACTTGAGATATGAATCCTTTGTTAGGACAGATAAAAAAGTGTCGGTCAGCATAAACTGCTATATGAGGTTCATCACTAGTGGTACTGGCATCGACAGCCACAATGTGCACTGAACCTTCTGGAAAGTCTTGGTAACAGCTTTTGACAATATATGAAGCCATCAGTGTATCGTATGGATTAATCTGATGAGAAATATCTATAATCGCTGTCTTGGGATTGTGTTTTAGAAGAACGCCTTTTAGACTCGCTACAAAATGATCTTTGCTGCCATAATCTGTAGTAAGCGTTATCAAGGACATATGGGGTTGTTAATAGTTTTTTCACGGTAAAAATGGAAAAAAAACTAAGTTTGTGATGTAAAATTAGTAAAAGAAATTTTGAACGAACTCATAATTGAACTCACCGATATCAATGCGAGAGATTTTTTCGGATTGCAGAACGAGACTACTGAACTGTTAAAAAGATATTTTCCCAAACTTAAAATTGTCGTAAGAGGAAATAAATTAAAGGCCTTTGGAGATGAAGAGGTTTTAGAAGAATTTGATTTGAGATTCGACATGTTAACCGCTCATTTCGCCAAATTCAATAAGCTAGATGAAAATAGTATAGAGCGTATTTTAAGCTCTGCCTCCAATAAAGAAGCTGAAAGTTTAAATGCTATAGAATCAGAAACACTGGTTCACGGAGTAAATGGTAAACCAATTAAAGCCAGAACTTTAAATCAAAAACGCCTTGTAGACAGTTGTCTAAAAAATGACATGGTATTTGCCATAGGTCCTGCGGGTACTGGTAAAACCTACACAGGTGTTGCCTTGGCAGTCAAAGCGCTCAAAGAAAAAGAAGTCAAGCGAATTATATTAACCAGACCAGCTGTGGAGGCCGGCGAGAATTTGGGTTTTCTTCCCGGTGATTTAAAAGAAAAGCTCGATCCCTATATGCAGCCTTTGTACGATGCATTGCGAGATATGATACCAGCTGAGAAATTGGCGAGTCACATCGAGAATGGAGTCATACAGATTGCACCCATGGCGTTTATGAGAGGAAGAACACTAGACAACGCTTTTGTCATTTTAGACGAGGCTCAAAATACCACTCACGCTCAAATGAAAATGTTTCTTACGCGCATGGGTAAGAATGCTAAATTCCTTATCACAGGTGATCCAGGACAAATAGATTTGCCGAGAAGGGTTATATCGGGCCTTAAAGAAGCACTTTTGGTATTGAATAAGGTCGAAGGAATTGGAGTGATATACTTGGATGATAAAGATGTCATTCGTCACAAACTCGTCAAAAAAGTAATTGAAGCCTACAAGGGTCTAGAACATCAAAATTAAATTTATGTCTAATACAGTCATGTCCACTGATTTTCAGTTCCCTGGACAAAAATCAGTTTATAGAGGAAAGGTTAGAGAGGTTTATACCCTAGAAAACGACATCATGGTAATGGTCGCTACAGATCGCTTATCTGCTTTTGATGTTGTAATGCCAAAGGGTATTCCATATAAAGGGCAAATTTTAAATCAAATTGCGACTCAAATGCTTAAGGAAACAAGTGATATTGTTCCCAATTGGTTTATAGCTTCTCCAGACCCAAATGTTTCTATAGGTAAGGCCTGTACGCCTTTCAAGGTAGAAATGGTCATCAGAGCCTATTTGGTTGGTCATGCCGCCCGCGAGTACCATTCCGGGAAAAGAGAGTTGTGCGGAGTTCCTTTGAAAGAAGGTATGATTGAAAATGAGAAGTTTGACCATCCTATAATTACCCCTGCCACTAAGGCTGAAAAAGGCGATCACGACGAGGACATTTCAAAAGAAGAAATTCTCAGCAAAGGAATTGTTTCTGCCTCAGACTACGCCATATTAGAAAAGTACACCCACGCTTTATTTGAGAGAGGCACAGAGATTGCTGCAAAACAAGGGTTATTACTTGTAGACACCAAATACGAATTTGGGAAAACAAAAGATGGTGAAATTGTTTTGATTGACGAGGTTCATACTCCTGATTCTTCAAGATACTTCTATGCCGACACTTATAAAGAATTACAAGAAAAGCGAATGCCTCAAAAGCAACTCTCAAAGGAGTTTGTGAGACGATGGTTAATTGAAAACGGATTCCAGGGTAAGCCAGGACAGCAATTACCTGAAATGTCAGATGATTATATATCGAGCATATCTCAGCGTTACATCGAACTATTCGAGGCGATAACAGGTAAAACCTTTGTCAAGTCATCCGTTGAAGACCTGTCTGAACGCATTCAGAAAAATGTTGAAAACTATCTAATTCAGTCTTAGTTAATCTCGCTGACTCCAAATTTCATAAAGTGGAGCTCCTTTACTACTAAAGCCAGAGTGGTGCCAATTCTCGTCGATGAGTTCATAATCAAAACCTAAGGCTGCTCCAACGCGACTATTGTCTCTGGAGAAGAATTCTATATTTTCGGTGTATTTACCATTAACAGTAGTATACGAACCGCCACCTGTTCCAAAGAAATCTCCTGTTGCTGTATTATAAGCAATCCACTGAAAGCGCTTTCCTGAGAGTATTTTCATGGTTTTACGAGGACCGTCTGTAGATCTTGTTTGAATTTTTCCATCTCTTTTTCGACCAGACATAAGCCAGGCGCCATTGAGATCACCTTCAGTTCCGTAATCTGTACGCACATAGATCTTATCTCCGATGTATAATTTTCTTTTGGACTTGATTCGGTAATCCATATTGATGGTTTTACCCACATTCTCCTTGTGTTCAGTGTCAAATTCCACCGTAAATGAGAGCTGTTTTTTCGTGTTAGATACGCGTCCACCGTGTGTGGCGACAAATTCACCTTTAGCCGTGGTAAATGTGGCATGAGAAAAGTATCCGTTGACAAATACGAGTGTTTCTGTTTGGTCTGATTCGTTTTGATATTCCCAAGCTCCATCAATTTGTGCTTGACTCATCAAAAATTGAACTGAAAATAAAAAAGTAAATACGATTTGCTTCATGATGAATTTAGTTAATAGGTTTTAGTCATTTCACTGTCTACAACAATGATAAAATCTGCCTTGTTTAAATGATCCTTATGCATTGATTTGAGCTGATCTTGTTCAACAGTAGTAATGGTTTTTATAATTAAGTTAGGGTTTAGACGCTTTAAATACCACAGTATACCTTGATGAAAATCACTGTGATAGCTTCCATTTAGATGATAGAATAATTGATTTTCTTTTAGGTTTAGATGTATAAAGTGTGCCATAGTAGCATCTTTAATTGCTTGAGCTTTAACCATATCTACCGAGCCGTGGTCTCCCATCATAGTCAACATGTTTTTATATTGAGAGAGTTCGATATCAAATGCAATGGGTGAAGGAGCTATCCAGTTTTTTTCAAGAGTGTCTAAATTATTTAGGGCTTCAAAACCACCTTCTCTATAAACCTTAGAGGCGTATTTCCGAGGAATGTTCGTCGCTATAAAAGGTAAATTATTCAATTTGGCATAATCTACTAAGGGTTTGTAATCGGTATTGTAATTTGGCCACAGTCTTGCCATAGAGTCGAGTTGGGACTGGTTAATCTTATCAGACAGATATGCATTTAAGGCTTTTTGATTGTCTGATTCAAACATTTCTGCGCCAATACTGACATCGGTTTGCTGGTCTAATTCTTGAAGTAATTTGAGCTCGAGCCAATGGGCAATACTATTGTTATGTAGCTCCCCATAAAACACCACGTCAGATTTTAATAAAGATTTTAGCATCTTTTTCGCCTTAACTTTTTTGCCATCTGAGTTAAAAATAGAATAGGGAGAAAGGTCTTGTCCAATAGAACTAAACGAGAGACTGACTATTAATAGAAAGGCTAAAATTTTGTTATGCATAACCGCAATTTAATTAAATATCGTTCAACACAATGAGGGAATAATTGAACGAGATAATATTTTCTTAACATAAATTATGAGAATAACTTATGCATGCATAGTATTTTTGCAACTTCAAACTTATATTGTTTGATGATTTAGTTAGTTGTAAGGCGCCCTTGTGGCGCCTTTTTTTGTATAACATAGTATGCTAAAAACAAAAAACCAACTGATTTTCAGTTGGTTTTTTTCTGTAGCGAGAGGGAGACTTGAACTCCCGACCTCAGGGTTATGAATCCTGCGCTCTAACCACCTGAGCTACCTCGCCATATCCGTAGTGGTTTTAAGGCTGCAAATATAAACTTAAATTTTTTTTTATCGGAACAAATTGATTATTTTGCCCTCCACGCACGATTTAAATGTATTATGGAAAAGTTTGTGATGGAGTTTGTGATTCAAGCTTCTCCTAAATTGTTGTTCAATTACATCGCCACACCGTCAGGTCTTTCTGAGTGGTATGCCGATAATGTGAATTCAAGAGGAGAGGTATTCATTTTTATTTGGGATGGAGCAGAAGAACGAGCTCATATGCTGAAGAAAAAAAATGAAGATTATATTCGCTTCAGATGGGAAGAATCTGAAAATGACGATGTTTACTTCGAATTTAAGATAGAGGTTGATGAAATAACTAAAGACCTTTCTCTATTTGTCACAGACTTTGCTGAAGAAGATGAAGTCGAAGAGGCTAAAATGTTATGGGAAAACCAAATTGGTGATTTAAAACAGATCTTAGGTTCGGTTTAATGCAACAAATCAATTATAACGGTCAAATTCTAGATCGTAATGTACCCTTATTTTCTGGTGAACACTTTTTAAAATCAACTTCAAATAGGCTGATTGAACGGATGAAATTAAGCTCTGTTCAAGACGCTATTATAGAGTCTCACTATTTTGCCTTAATGTCTGCCATGCGCGTGTTTCGCTATGAAATTCCCATGAGTTTTACGTATGAATTTTTTCAAGCTGAAGTGCAAAAGCTGTTAGACATTTTACCAAAACAACCGTTTTATTTTATTTCATTTGAAGTTTTTCAAAACGCTTCCTCTACAATCGAGTTTATAATTACTGCAGAAGATGTAGGCCAATACCATAAAGAGCTGGATTATATTGACGAGGTGGCCTTGTATACAGATTTTTTAGCCTCCTCTAAAGCCTATGCCATGTCAGAGCTTCACACGAATCAGCTCATAGAATTGGCTAAAGGATTTCTTAGTGACCATCCTTACGGAGATTGTTTGTTGCTCAATGAAAAAAAAGAATTACTTCGAGCCACCAAAGGAGATATTATACTTCGTTTTAAGGATGAACTTAAACTACCTTCCCAAACTTGTGGAGTCGTAGGCAGTACCTTTAGATTGCATGTCATCGATAAATTAAAGCGTCTTTCGGATTATACGCCCTCAGAGACAGAGTTGAGTCCATTTGATATTCAAAGGGCAGATGAATTTATTATCTATGATGTGTTTGGTGGAATAAAAAGTGTCAAAAAGTATAAAAAATCCACTTTTGACGATTCTTTCGCCCGAATGCTGCAGGGTCTAATTTAAATTGGGATCTTCAGGGGTATTTACCCATAAAACATAAGTGCCACCAAGATTTTTTAGCTTTTCTTTCCAAAGGCTTTCAGCACTTTTTGAGAGTATTTGTGCTGAAATATCGTCTTCGAGTGCAATCCAAGAATTTTGTTCCATCTCAAATTCCAATTGATTGGCCGACCATCCAGAATAACCTACAAAAAATCGCACGTCATCTGGGTCTAAAACTTTATCGTTTAAAAGTTCACTGAGTTGATCAAAATCACCACCCCAATACAATTCTTCATTGATTTGAACACTATTAGCGATTAATTCGGGGCTACTGTGAATGTAGAATAAGTTATCTGTATCAACAGGCCCTCCTTTGTAAATCATATTGCTATTGCTGACCCCATCTATAATCTGGTCAAGACTATAAGGCGTAGGTTTGTTGAGTACAAATCCTAGAGCTCCTTCGTCGTTATGCTCAGCCATCAAGATAATAGAACGACTAAAAGAGTCGTCACCTATAAGTGATGGATCTGCAATTAATAATTTGCCTTTTAAACTTTCCACACTATAAGATAAGCAAAAAAAAAAGCACCTCAATGAGGTGCTTTTAACATATTGACTACTAGTAAATTAATTTACTGCACTTGCCAAGTCATTACCAGCCTTGAACTTAACAACTTTTTTAGCAGCTATTTTTATAGTTGCTCCTGTTTGTGGGTTTCTTCCTTCTCTAGCGCTACGCTCAGATACTGACCAAGAACCAAATCCAACAAGAGAAACTCTATTTCCTCCTTTTAATGAAGATTCAACATTTCCTAAAAAAGACTCTAATGCTTTTTTTGCGGCTGCTTTAGTAATTCCAGCATCAGCTGCCATTGCATCGATTAATTCCGTTTTATTCATAATAATATATTTAGGTGTTACAAATGATTAAAACAAATATAGAGTTTAAACCCTATCACGCAAGAAATAACGCAGTCTCAAGGGTGTTTTGTTAATAACTTCATCGATTTTGTTAATTGTTGAAGTAAATCGAGCGAATTTTTACTCAAAAATGGCGTCTTCTTTTAGTTTACGCCCATTTAGAAGGTCTTTTACCTTCATTCTTTTTTTGTTCGGAAATTGTAATTCCTCAACTACTACATAGCCATCATGTACTGCAATCTTAATCTTTTGGTCTTCAATTTTGAATTGACCTGCTCGTAATTGATGTTTTTCGTCTAGAAAAAAGGTTTTGTAAATTTTCAACCTAAAGGTCTGATCATCCTCAACAAAATGTGTCCATGCAGCAGGATAAGGCGAGAGGCCTTTGATCAAATTTTCAATATGTGAACCCTTTTGTGTCCAATCAATACGTGTATTTTCATTATTTAATTTCGGTGCAGATTTTGAATTAAAATCTTGATTCTGTTTTTTGGCTACTACTGTCCCCTCAACCAAACCGTCTATGGTTTGAGCAATTAAAGGAGCACCTAAGTGCATAAGCTTATCGTGTAGGCTTTTTAGGTCATCTTCTTTTTGAATTTCAATTTCTTCTTGCAGAAGAACATCACCAGTATCAATTTTGTCATCTATTAAAAAGGTGCTTACACCTGTATTTTTCTCACCATTAATGAGCGCCCAATTGATAGGTGCTGCTCCTCTATAATTAGGTAAAAGAGATGCGTGTAAATTAAAGGTGCCGTATTTGGGTATGCTCCAAACACGTTGAGGTAACATTCTAAAAGCAACTACTACAAAAAGTTGTGCCTTAGTTTGTTCAAGCGCATCGATAAAGGCTTCATCTTTTAGGTTTGTTGGTTGAAAGATTGATATGCCATGCGCAAGCGCCAATTCCTTTACGGCAGAAGGTCTTGTTTTTTGACCTCTTCCAGCGCCCCGATCAGGAGCAGTTACCACAGCGACTACATTGTAGTGTTCGCTGATAAGAACATCTAATTGATGCGCAGCAAATTCTGGCGTACCGAAAAAAACGATATTTACCTTTTTAGGATTTTGCACTTTCATAGAGGTCATTTGAATAGGTAATTTTTTGATCGAGCAACAAAACTTCTAATAAATATCCCAATTGATAATTGTCTATTTCGAGCTCTTTGAGCAAAGATTCAAAAGTTTTTGGCCGCTCACAGCATTTTATGATGAAATTTAAGGTTTTGTTTTCATCCATATTTGCGTTACAAATATCGCAGTTGTTGCATTGAGAAGAGGACTCATCAAAATGGGCGTTGATGAATTGGGTTCGGCATAAATCTCTTTGTTGAAGGTAGGATACAATTCCCTCGTATTTTTGAATTTTTCGCGCCTTATCTTGTTTGGCTTTTTTTCGGATTAAATTTTGAACGAATTGATCTTCTCTGGGATGTAGAAATTCAATCGGAATCGTTTGTTCTGAATGGTGAAACTTCAGAAACCCGTGTTGTTCCAAAAAATGCAATTGTTTATTCAGTCCTACTTTACTCATTTTAAAGGCTGCGGTCAATTTGTGCAATGGAATTTTGATAAAAGCAGAATTAATTCCCGCAAAGTTTCGAATTAAGTAGTGCAGTCCATTTTTTGTTTTTTCGTTGAGCTCAGCGACATCTTCTTTGCTTATACTTCTTCGATTCACTTGTATTGAGATGAAATGTCCGGTTTCTTCTTGAATTCTTATGATTTCATAGCGTTCTAATAATTGTAAATTTCGCTGGAGTTGATAATGTTCAAGTTCAAGGGCTTTAGCAATAGGAGTCAAATTCAAATTAAAAATTTCAGCATCACCTTCACCATGTGCAATTTGTAGTTGCCTATTTAATTGTCTGTATACATCAATTAAAAGATCCGCCTTTGGAAGACTGTACTGCAATCTAGATTTGATTTTTTCATAATCCTGTGGGGCATAAATCAAAAAAGCCTGGGCGGGTTCACCATCTCGACCTGCTCGACCTGCTTCTTGATAGTATTGTTCTAGACTATGTGGGGCATCGTAATGAATAATTAAACGAACATCGGCCTTGTCAATACCCATTCCGAAAGCGCTTGTAGCGACCATGACAGAAGAACCTTTTTGCCACTGATTGTAAGCATGATTTTTTTGATCAATGGAAAGCCCTCCGTGATATATATGCGCATTGAGTTGTTTTGATTTTAGATAACGACCCAATTCTTCGGTAGTTCTTCGAGTAGCACAATAAACGATCGCGCTGACCTGCTCAGCCTTTAAAAGATTGCAAATAAATCTTGACTTAGATTGAACGAGCAAAGCAGATAAAAACAAATTTGTCCTTGAACTACTGCCGAAAATGGTCTCTGCCTTTTTCATGTTCAAATTGCTGACAATATCTGATTTTACTTGATCGGTTGCCGTTGCGGTAAGGGCTAATTTCGGAACCTCTGGCAGAAAATCTTTAAGCATGCGATAAGAAGGCCTAAAATCGTGTCCCCATTCAGAAATACAATGCGCTTCATCGATGGCCACGAATGAAATAGGCAATTGGCTTAAACGCGATTGAATGATTTTGTTCTGTAGTTTTTCTGGAGAGGTATAAACAATTTTGATATCGTTATAGACCACGCGGTCAAGAAGCAAAATAAGCTCCTCATCTTTTATCGCGCCAAATAGACCTAAAGCTTTTATACCTCTTTGATCTAATTGATGAATCTGATCTTTCATCAGTGCTATAAGAGGCGAGATCACAAGACAAAATCCTTCCAAAATCAAGGCTGGCAATTGATAGCAGAGCGATTTTCCTGCACCGGTGCTCATAACTGCCAGACAATTCTTTTTTTCGAGTACGGTATTAATAATGTCACCTTGCAGTGGACGAAGCGTATCGAAGCCCCAGTGATGCTTTAAAATTGAATTTAGTTCTTTGTGCATCAATACTTAGACATTTATCATATTGAGTATAAATCGCGTCCGCTCGGCGATACTTTTTTGAGGTACAACAACAAAATCATAATCAAGGCGATGATAACATTTTTTAAGGGTATCATCAATAGATAAAACATCTTTAAACGTTTCTAAACGCTCTTCATCTTTGGTAAATATGGCTTCCCAAGGTTCGAAGTAAAACACCATGTCATATCTGTTGTTTTTTATTTCAGCCGTGAAATATGGGGGGTAGACCTGCTTAAAATGCTCCATATAGCCTACAACATCAATCAGACCACGATCAAAAAAGCAAACTTCATTAGTTGCACTTTGTTTGAAATGCTCCTTTCGCTTTTCAAATAATCGCTTATTAAATTCCAAAGGGTCATCGGCTATGACAAGTGGATTAATTCCGTCAGATTCATTCAGATCTTCTAAAGCGGCGGTCATTTCTCGAATGACTTCTTCTTTTACGGCATAATTAAGTTCTTTTAATTCATCTATAACCGCAGTTTTCCCCGTGCCTGGAGGGCCCGTTAAAAGTATTTTTTTGGTCTTTCGAACAGATACACTCATATTTGTCTAAAATTACGCCATGAGCAAGAATACAGCAGATGAGTTTTACGATAAGTTAAAGAAACAATTAGACGAGCTGACCGTTTGGCCTTCCGTTTATCCCTTTAAATTTATTCTGCCTAATGATGCAGAAAAGCATGAACAACTCAAAAATTGCTTTCATGACTTAGACGCAAAAATAGCCGTAAAAACATCAAAAACTAAAAAATACTTCAGCTTTACCATACTGGTAGAAATGCCTAACGCTGATGCCATCATTGACAAATACAAGGAAGTGACCAAAATAGATGGAATCATTTCACTCTAAGTCTCAGTCTTTATTTGTTAATTTGCAACACTATGGAACAATTCAACTCCTTTAATTTAGAGTATAATACCGAACGCGAAAGACTAATAATTCCTGAATACGGTAGACATTTTCAAAAAATGGTTGACTATGCGCTCAGTATAGACGACCGTGAGAAAAGAAATAAAATAGCTAATTCTATCATCTGTACTATGGGAAATCTGCAGCCACATTTGAGAGATGTAGCCGATTTTCAGCACAAATTATGGGACCAACTATTCATTATGTCAGATTTTGAACTCGATGTGGATTCTCCTTTTGAAATACCTTCCAAAGAGTTATTGAATCAAAGACCAGAACCCTTACCGTATCCTCAAAATTTTCCAAAGTACAGATACTACGGAAACAATATTAAACGTATGATTGATGTTGCTGTAAAATGGGAAAAGGGTGAAATGAGATCGGGATTAGAATTGGCCATCGCCAATCACATGAAAAAATCATACATCAATTGGAATAAAGAAACGGTTGACGATGAAGTCATTTTCATTCACCTAAATGAATTAAGTGAAGGAAGTATCAATTTAGTGGGTTCTGAAGAGCAACTCACCTCAACAGAGCAGTTGATCAAAAACAAAAACATGAGATCAAACAGGTCTTCATTCGGATCTAAAAAGAATAACCGTAACAACCGTAACAAGAAGAATAATAAATAATATTCTAAATGGGAACATTTACCATTGAAGGTGGAGCCAAACTAAAAGGTGAAATCACTCCTCAGGGGGCAAAAAATGAAGCTTTACAAATTTTATGTGCAGTACTGTTAACTGATCAAGAGGTCGTTATCAACAATGTGCCCGACATCATAGATGTAAATAAACTCATTGCCTTATTACAAAACCTAGGGGTGAAAGTTCAAAAGCTTTCAGCGAGTTCCTATTCTTTTTGTGCAGACCAAGTAGATATATCATACCTTGAATCAGAGCAATACAAAAAAGAGGGTAGTGGCCTTAGGGGATCAATTATGCTTGTAGGTCCAATGCTTGCTCGTTTTGGCAAGGGATATATTCCAAAACCTGGAGGAGATAAGATAGGTCGCCGGCGTCTAGACACGCATTTTGAGGGATTCATCAAATTAGGAGCTGACTTCAGATACAATGAAAAAGAATCATTTTACGGTGTAGAAGCTCAAAAGTTGAAAGGCACCTACATGCTGTTAGATGAGGCTTCTGTTACTGGAACAGCCAATATTGTCATGGCAGCGGTTTTAGCTGAAGGAGAAACTAGTATTTACAATTCTGCTTGTGAGCCTTACTTGCAGCAATTGTGTAATATGTTGGTTCGAATGGGAGCTAAAATTGAAGGTATTGGTTCAAACTTGTTGAAAATACAAGGGGTTTCATCATTAAATGGAACAACTCATACCATGCTTTCAGATATGATTGAAATCGGAAGTTGGATTGGTTTAGCCGCAATGACGCAATCTGAACTCACCATCAAAAACGTTGGATGGGAACATCTGGGACAAATCCCCAGAGTTTTTGAGCGCTTGGGTATCACTCTTAATCGCGTAAATGACGATATACACATACCTGCACATGTAGAGGGTTATCAAATTCAAAATTATATCGACGGGTCTATTTTGACCATATCAGATGCACCTTGGCCTGGTCTGACACCAGATTTGCTTAGTGTTTTATTGGTAGTTGCTATTCAAGCAGAAGGATCTTGCTTGATTCATCAAAAAATGTTTGAGAGTCGATTGTTTTTTGTGGATAAATTAATAGACATGGGAGCGAAAATTATCCTGTGTGATCCGCACAGAGCTACCGTTATTGGGCACAACTTCAATGCTAAGTTGAAGGCTACCACTATGACTTCTCCCGATATTCGAGCCGGTGTTTCTTTGCTTATTGCAGCATTAAGTGCAGAAGGAACTTCTACAATCCACAATATTGAACAAATCGATAGGGGTTATCAATATATTGATTCACGACTTAAAGCCATAGGAGCGCAAATAGAGCGATCTTAATTCACATTAAGTCATTTACAAAAGCATGCTTCGAGCTTGGTCAAAGAAGGTTTTGGTAAGACTCGTATTTACCAAATGTGATTTTGATTGTTTAAAGATTTGATCGATTTGCATCAATTTCATCTCTGCTTTAGATTCAAACGCTTCAAATTCAAAAAAGGCCATACTCCAATCCTTGAATAATCGATACTCTTGTTTTTCCTCTAGTATTAATTCTACAGAATGATGTCGATTGTCTTCGCTTATTTTATCGTATAGCGAGAGCACATCTTTACGTTCACCTTCTAGGAGTTGAAGAAATCCATTTTCGTGATACAATAAACAACCTGTAATATTTTGTTTAAAGTTTCGTTCACGGGCTTTACTGAGCATATCATAGATGTCAGATAGTGAAAACGAATCATTAGCTATAGAGCGATAGATAATGGAATACATGCGTATATTGGTTGTTAGGTCAATTAAACGCTACTAAAATATAATATTTATTGAAAAAAACAATTATGGTTTTTGAGTTTTTCCATCCGGATATTTGGCGAAACGATCAAGTTCAGAAGAGTGTACGTGATCATTTTTAGACCAGGGCCAACCTCCGAAGAACGTTAAACGAAATTCATTAATTTTTTGATTTATTTCGTTTTGTTCATTCATTACGAAAGGACCGTATTTGGCGACAGTCTCATTAATAGGTTTTGATTGTAACAGTAATAGTTTACTTTTTTGAGTAGCGCGAATTGTATATGTGTTAGAAAAATCCAGTATTATTTGATGCGGTTCATTTATGAGTTGACCATTAACTTCAAGATTTCCTTCATAGAGATATAAGGACTTTAAAACTTCGTTCTGATTGGATTCTAAATGCAGTTCGCTTTCAGTATCCATATTAAAATGAGCTACACATAATTCATTTTCAGCTTCAGCCGCCCAAGAGTCTGGCGGGCATTCTTCTTGATTAAGTGCATTAAGAGAACCGTATATGAGTTCAATTTCAACACCATTTGAATTGACTTTTGGAATTTGGTGTTCCCAAAGCATCTGAAAATAGGGGGGCACTGATTTTGCTTTTTTTGGCAGGTTTAGCCAGATTTGAAAGAGCTCCAGTGTATTTACCTCTTTTCTATTCAGTAGTGGAAACATTTCGGAGTGCTGTACGCCAGAACCAGCAGTCATCCATTGCACATCTCCTTCACCAAAGCGCGCTGCGGCGCCAAGAGAATCACTATGATCAATGTAACCCTGTCTAACAAAAGTTATGGTCTCAAATCCACAATGTGGATGCGCTGGAAAACCGGGAACAGTTGAGCCATGGTACATTCGCCATTGTTGATTTGGGTCAAAATCACTACCTATACTTCTGCCCGTAAGAAGCTCTTTGTCAATTCCCAATTGCTCATTTCCCACAGGATAATGATCTAAATGATGAACACAAAATAGAAAAGGATCTTGCGTAGGCCAAGGCACTCCATTTTGTAGCGGTATTAATTTCATAGCGATTTATATAAAAAATGAGCACAGCATTTTGCTGTGCTCTTGATATTATTATTGTCCAATTGGTGGAGGCCCTGGAGGAATAATCGCCTCGTATTGCGCATCTCCTTTGCGCTCAACGTATTCCGCTTTTACCTCTTCTACGTATTTTGGATTCTTGAATAAATCAAGCATAGTCATACTCATCGCTTTGGCGGCGTAGAGCATTCCCTTGTGACCTATACTCATTCCTGCACACGAAACTACGGCCCAGGAGTGCCAGGGTGTGTCAATCGGTGCTGTGGTAACTCCCAAGTTGATATTGGCCACATTCCAGCTTACATCACCTACATCTGTAGAACCTCCTCCTGGATTTTCTCGAGTTTCAAGTAAGGGGTGAATTCCACCATCTATTCCTATTTGTGGCTTTTCTGTAGCCATTTGAATTTTTTTACCGAATTCAATCTCCTGGTCTGTGTATGATATTGGGCCGAGTAACTCCAAATTATTTTGCATGATTTCTCCACCTCTTCGGTTGACAAGGGTTTCATAGATTCCCGAAATCAATGATATTTTATAATCAACATCAGCGAGTATAGCTGCACCTTCAGCCA
Source organism: Flavobacteriales bacterium (assembly GCA_011525015.1). GTDB lineage: Bacteria > Bacteroidota > Bacteroidia > Flavobacteriales > Flavobacteriaceae > UBA3478. The sequence goes on along the minus strand of WTJC01000013.1, from coordinate 17,229 downwards.
TTTCTTTCACGCGTTCGTACACCGGAATCATTCCATCCCTTTTAGAATCTCTAACGCGAACCCATAATTTTGAATAATCTGGAACTACGTTAACTACCTGTCCACCGTCTTGAATGTGGTAATGAATTCGAACACTTGGTTTGATGTGTTCTCTGTAGTAATTGATTCCATTGGTGTATAATTCAAGTGCATCAGAAGCTGAACGTCCATTCCAAGGATCAGCCGAAGCGTGAGCTGTTTGACCAAAAAATTCAACTTTGAAGTCAACTAAAGCAAGGGTAGACTGCACATCAGCTTCAATTTTAGCCGAAGGATGCCAACTTACATTGACATCTACATCAGACCATACTCCTTCGTTAACCATCCAGATTTTTCCGAAAAACTTTTCTTCTGCAGGTGTTCCCATAAATTTAACTGTACCCTGAATTTTTCCAGCTTCAATGAGTTCTTTAACTGCAATTGCAGCCCCAAGTGAAGCGGTTCCGAAAAGATTGTGACCACATCCGTGTCCAGCCGCTCCTTCATTAAGCGCCTCTTTAACCGGACTTGCTTTTTGCGAAATGCCAGGAAGTGCATCAAATTCACCTAGCACACTAATTACAGGAGATCCGCTACCATAGGTCGCCACAAATGCCGTGGGCATACCAGCTACTCCTTTTTCTACTGTGAAGCCTTGACTTTCGGCATAATCAGATAATAGTTTTGAAGAGTTGGTTTCGTCAAAGGCAGTTTCTGCGTAAGCCCAAATAGAATCACTAATAGCGATTAATTGGTCCGAATGCTTTTCGATAGAATTGATAATTTCTTTTTTGTGCTTACTCAATTTTTGAGCTTGTACCGACAAGGGCAAAACGAATAAGGCGGCAAGAATGATGTATACGTTTTTCATGATATTTAGTTATAGGAACTGAAATTACAAAAATACTAGGACTCCAAAGATTCTTTATAGACCTTTAAACAACGCTCTCTAGCCCACTTGTGTTCGACCATAGGTTGGGGGTAGGTGAGTTCTTGAAAATCAGGCACCCATTTTGAAATATACGCCAAGCGTTGGTCAAATTTTTTAATCTGAGATTCGGGATTGAATATTCTAAAATAAGGTGCAGCGTCAACTCCACTTCCCGCAGCCCACTGCCAATTACCGACATTACTGGCAAGTTCGAAATCCAATAATTTGGAGGCGAAATAAGCCTCTCCCCAACGCCAATCAATTAGCAAATGTTTACACAAAAAGCTCGCACAAAGCATTCGTACCCTATTGTGCATATAGCCTGAGGTATTGAGTTCTCTCATTCCTGCATCTACTAAGGGGTAGCCTGTAGTACCTGATTTCCAGCGTTCAAAATCTTCTGAATTATTGTTCCATTGAATGCGGTCGTATTTTGGTTTAAACGACTGATTAATGGTGTGCGGAAAATGCCACAGAATCTGCATAAAAAACTCCCTCCAGATCAGTTCGCTCAAGAACGTATGATTGTTTGCAGCATATGCCTTTTGAACTAATTTTCGAATTGAAATTGTTCCAAATCTTAGGTGAACCCCAATTCGTGAAGTTCCGTTTTGACCTGGAAAGTTGCGTTTGGCCTCGTAATTTTCAATTAAGGCTGAACTCAAGTCAAATTCCTGTAGTGCTATTTTCGTGGGCTCAAAACCGATGTCTTTAAGACTGCTGATTTTATGCTCAGCTACATTTAGGGGTCTTAAATTAGACCAATTGCATTCTTGATTTTGGTTGTATTTCGGCAAAGACTCAAAGTGCTGAATCCATTTGCGTTTGTATGGAGTGAAGACCACATAAGGTTTACCATCGTCTTTGAGCACATCATTTTTTTCAAAAATAACTTGGTCTTTATAGCTGTTAAATTGAATTTCATGTTGAGCTGCCCATTCTTCTATTTGACGATCCCTTTCAATGGCGTAGGGTTCGTAGTCGTGATTGATGTATATTGAGTGTAAACCTATTTCTTGTTGGAGTTCACTAAAAACATCATTGGGAGCACCAAAGCGAATAAGCACAGAGGAGCCTTTTTCTTGGACTTTTTCATCAATAGCACGAAGTTGTTCGAAAATAAAACTTACGCGCGCATCATCTTTCTCTAATCGATCTAAAATCGCAGGATCAAAAATAAAAAGGAGCTGAACATTCTTTTCTTCAGCCAATGCATTACGCAGTGCTGTGTTGTCTTCTAAGCGCAAATCTCTGCGCAACCAAACGATAGTTGTTTTTGTCATTACAAGCTGATACTTGATTTACCTCCGTCAACTCCAATTATTTGCCCTGTAATCCAAGAGGCAGAAGGGCTGAGTAAAAAACATCCCAATTCAGAAATATCTTTTACTTCACCCACGCGTTTTAAAGGATGTTTGTCTGATATAAGTTCTCGTTTGCGGTCGTTGTTTAATAATCTTTTGGCCAGAGGTGTATCTACAATTGAAGGGGCAATGGCATTTACTCTAACCTTGGGGGCAAACTCTGCCGCAAGAGATCTAGTAAGACCTTCAATGGCTCCTTTGGCTGCAGCAATACTTGCGTGAAATGGCATACCCTGTTGTACGGCAACAGTTGAAAAAAGAAGAATACTTGAGTTTTGTTGTAGACAATCACTCACCGCTTTAATGCAATTAATGGCTCCAAAGAAATTGATTTCCATGTCTTCACGAATGACCTTATCCGTAAGCATTTTTAGGGGCTTTAATTGAATACTTCCTGGGCAGTAGACCAAACCATCAATTTGTTCTGGAAAAGGAATGGTATCCCATGAGTCTGCTAAAACGTCAAAGGAGAAATGGGTGTAATTGGCATGATTTATTTCTGAATGTTCTCTGCGAGATACTCCAAAAACACGATTGTTCTGCGCTAATTGCTCAGCCATACTCAATCCTATTCCGGTGGTTGAACCAATAATTACAAATGTTTTCATTTAATTTTTTTTAAGTGTAGTGTATAGTTTTTCTGAAAGTCAGATGCTGAATTGAAAAGCGATTCTATTTTTTGTCGTCTAAATTCAAAAGCTTTTAGAATACTAGGCTTTACGATAAGGGTATAAACAAGCGGATTTAAGGGGCCAAACTTGAGACTAAAGAGCACCTTGTCTACCATAAAACAAGCATCCTCTGTATATTCTTCAATATTGTGCTGGTGAACCCAAGTTTTATAGGGACCATCTAATTGTATGTCACTGAAGGAGCGCCCTTGTTCAAATTCTGTAATGTATGAGGTCCAGGTTAGACCAATGATTGAAAAAGGCTTGATCTTATGTACAAAAACCACCCCTTGTTTGACCTTTTCGTGGGATTTATACTGCGTTTTAAAATGCAGAAATTTTGGAGTTAAAACCGCTAAATTGTGAACATCACAAAGAAAATCCCAGGCCTTAGTAGGAGAGGTATTTATGAGCTGTTTAACGTGTAATTCGTATGGCATATTGTTCAAAGATATTGCAAAAATATTAAACAAAATGAAAATTAAAATGTGCTAATTTTACACTTGTTAATACTTATAAATATGAAAAAGACACTTTTCTCTTTGGTCTTGAGTACATGCGTTTTAACTTTTAGTTACAGTCAATTGCGCACTCCTGCACCAAGTCCTAAAACAAAAATCACTCAACAAGCAGGTCTTACTGAAATCACTATAGAATACGCTAGACCAGCAAAGAGAGGTAGAGCTATATTCGGTAGTCTAGTGCCTTATGGTGAACTCTGGAGAACGGGAGCTAATGAGAACACATTAATAAGCTTAAGCGAGGATATTTTGTTTGGCGAAGACAAACTGCAAAAAGGTACCTACAGCTTATACACTATACCTAGTGAAGATAAATGGGAGGTGCTCTTTTACACCACCACAGACAATTGGGGTCTTCCTGCTGAATTCAAAGAAGAATTGGTGGCATTGAGAATTCAAGCAACGGCCAAAGAAATCAATCATTCCGAAGAGAGTTTATCCATTTATATCGGTGACATTACCAACAATTCCTGCAGTTTAAATCTGCATTGGGACACCACCTTGGTGCAAATTCCAATCCAATTAATGACTAAAGAAATTGCTATTGAATCTATAGTGAGCGTCTTGAATACGAGTCCAACAGCATCTGACTACTATAGGGCCGCTCAATACTACCATGAAGAAAAACTTGACCTTTCTCTTGCTAAGTTTTGGATTGATACCGCAACTGAAGGCAATACCAATGCTTATTGGATGTATCGCTTAAAATCATTGATTTATAAAGATTTAGGAGATATTCCCTCAGCACTAAAAGCTGCAGAAACCTCATTGGAGATTGCTCAGGGTGCGGGTAATATGGATTATGTTCGTATGAACAATGCCTTTATAGCTGCAAATCAGTAAACCCCTTATCCTAGCTTTTTTTAGAAATTAATTGGAAGCTCGAAGCGATTAACACCAATAAAAGGCACCCTATCGCATTGAGCCATAGGTAACCAACTACATCCATAAAGTAAATGACAAATACTGCGATTTGAGTTAGAATTGCGGCGTAAAACACTGCTTTGGCACTGATGTGTTTTAAAAAGAAGGCCACAAGAAAAATCCCCAGGACATTTCCATAAAATAAAGAGCCGATGATATTTACCAATTGAATGAGATTGTCAAATAAGTTGGCTATGCTCGCAATGAAAATGGCTACAATACCCCATAAAAAAGTAAAAACTTTGGTGTGCTTTGCTAAGCCTTCTTTGGTCATTTCTTTACCTGAATGTCGCCCGTAAATATCTATTGCTGTTGTGACCCCTAAGGCATTTAATTCAGAGGCTGTAGAAGACATCGCAGCAGATAAAATAACGGCCAACAATAAGCCTATAAGACCAATAGGTAACTGGGTTAAAATGAAATGTATAAAAACGTAGTCTTTGTCGTTGACTACTACGTCCTGATCTATTTTTGTGGCTAGTGTTTTGGCCTGTGCTCTCAACTCTTTTTCAGCGGTATTCAAGGCCAGTAATTCTTCTTTCTGTTCTTCAATCGCTGATGAAGAAGCATAAATCTCATGCCTTTTAAATTCGATTTGCTCGTATTCGTTTTGAAGCACTTCATAGTCTGAAGCATAGGTGGAGTTTTGAATCATTTTCTCAACCGAAGGATTGAAATGAAGAGGACTCGAATTAAATTGATAGAAAACAAATACCAATACCCCGATAAAAAGTATAAAAAGTTGAAGTGGTATTTTAAAGATTCCATTAAAAAATAAACCCCACTGACTTTCTTTTATGGAATTCCCCGAGAGATATCGTTGCACTTGACTTTGATCTGTTCCGAAATAAGCAAGAGCTAAAAAGAAACCACCAGTGATACCACTCCAAAAAGTATATCTGTTTTTTGGGTCTATGCTAAAATCCAAAGTATTGAGCTTTGAATTTATTTTGGCAATTTCAAAAACGCGATTGCTAGAGACGTAATCTGGCATCAGTTGAAACAAGTAGAAAAAAACGAAAAGTAGACCTGTAAAAATTACAGTCATCTGTTGCTTTTGAGTAATATTTACAGCGGCCGTTCCCCCGACAACAGTATATAAAACCACAATTGAACCTATAATAATATTGAGCAGTCTCAAATCCCATCCCAAAACCGCTGAAAGAATAATAGAGGGAGCAAAAATGGTAATTCCGGCGGCCATTCCCCGTTGAATTAAAAACAAGATGGCCGTTAGCGTTCGTGTGGGTTTATTAAACCTATTTTCCAAAAGTTCATAGGCCGTAAATACATTTTGTTTGTAGTAATAGGGTACAAAGAATTTTGATATGACAATCATGGCAATGGGAAGTCCAAAATAAAACTGAACAAATCCCAAACCGTCGTGAAAAGCTTGACCCGGCGTTGACAAAAAAGTAATAGCACTAGCCTGAGTGGCCATTACTGAAAGTCCTATGGTCCACCATTTACTACCGTCTTTTCCGCGTAAATAGTTTTCTGCACTCGCTTTTGAGGTACTTTTATAAATTCCATAGATGACTATGAAAGCAAGTGTTGAACAAAGAACGACCCAATCAATATTGCTCATTAATTGGAGTTTAATGAAATTAAATTAGCAAGTAATCTGTAAGCTCCTGGAACACCCTCTGGAAGTTGCCTAAACAAACTCAAAGAAGTGTAAACATAGTTTCCTTTTCCGAGTGGGGCAATGAGTAAACTGCCCTGCAATGGTGATTCGCCTTTGTCTTGAAATTCGAAGAGAGGGGTGAAATTACTGCTCCAAGTTTCAGGAAAATACAAACCTCTTTCTTGCACCCAACCCTCAAAATCTTGAGCGCTAATTTTATTTGGATAATTCATGGCCTTATGTCTTGGATTCAATAGCTTAACTGGAGCGTATTCGTCGGTAACTCTATTGTAAGAAAGTTTCATAGGGTAGGGGGCCAATTTTTCAAATTGAGCACCCCATCTATTAGCGGTATTGTACTGCAGAATTAAATTGCCACCCTGTCGCACAAAATCAAAAAGTAACTCTTGATTGGCCTTTAAATCATCTAATACATTATAGGCACGTATACCTGTGATAATCGTTTTAAAACGTTTTAAGTTTTGAGCATTAAGGGCAGATGTAGGGATTAATTCAATATCATATCCAACGGCCAAAAGGTTATCAAAAACTTTGTCTCCAGCGCCCATGATGTAGCCCACCTTAGCATTTGATTTTTGCATTATGATTCGACTCAATTCAATCTCTGCCGGAGAAAGAACTGTTTGTTTTTCGATATGATCATAGCTAATCTGCTGTTGCTGAAGTTTATGAGATTCAAAAGAAGACGTCAGTTCAAAGCTTAAATGACCTTTGGATTGCTGATTTGCAGGAGGTGTTACCGATATAGTTACAGGATAGGTGCCTTGAGATTTTGTCCATTTAATGTTTAGTTGTGTTGGTGTCACCGTCCAGCCTTTTGGCGCACTAATGCTTAAAATACCATCGTATTCTTCTTTGTTCAAAACCACTTCAACACGTACATTTTTAGGTTGCTTGCTGTCAAAAATTTCAATGGATTTGTCAATTTGCAGCGCTGCAGATGGAAGAATGTGAAACTGTTCGTAATACGGACCAAACTCAGGCTTAATCTCTTTGTAGCGCACAGGCAAATCTACCTCTACTGTTGTATCCTCAAGACTAAGTGCAAGTAAAACTGACATGGCGGTATCTGAAGCAGGTTTACCAATATCGTCATTAGAGACTACGGTATATTGTTTTCTATTGTGTTGTTGTAACAACCAATAAGGACTTGAATAAGGACTATTGCGTAAAACTTCAGGAAAAAATTTTAAACTCTTAACCGTATTTGATGGTATAATGGTATCTAGATCAGTCGAATACATATCTGAATTCGAAATGGAAATAGATTCGAGTTCAATAGAAGCCAAGCCACGATTTACAACATCCAATTGAATTTCAATTTTTTCTCCTGGTTGTACAGATTTTTGAGCCACATGTGCTTCTAAATCTATACGCGCAAGGTCTAAAATAATTGCATTAATAGCCTCTAGTTTCAAGTCTCTCCAGAATGAATCCTCAATTTGCTTAATCAATTGCTGTGCCTTTACGAGCTCAGCTAAATGGTTTGAGGGATTCTTAAAGTCAAAGGATTCTTCTACTGCATTTAAAATATTACCGATGGCCTCGCCTTCTTTGATTCGATTCCAACTGGTATCAATACCGCCAAAAAGATCACCTGTAGTTCCTTGAGTTCCTTTCAAAACCTCTAGGTATTCTGTTTCTTGATTTTTTTGAAGGGATGTTCCAAATCCTTGAGATTTGTGTTGGCTTCTGGCCATGGAGGCGATTTCATTATACGACTGACCTCGTGTAGGGTCAAATTCTCCAACTTCTACTTCTACTAAATTTGACTTGTCAACCTTATCAAAGGCAGCTCGTGAACCATAAAACCACCAATTGGTATTGAAATAAAGTCGATTGGGACGCCAAGGTTTTTCTCCAAATTGGTCTTGGTAACTATCATCTGAAGCCAGATCAAATGCCTGGTGACTTAATATTGCAGAGGCCGTGTGATGCCCATGAGTAGTTCCGGGACTTCTATGATCAAATCGATTGATAATGATGTCAGGTCTGAGTTTTCGAATCTGCCCAACTACCTGTTTCAGCATATAATCTTTGTTCCAAAACGCAAAAGCTTCATCGGGATGTTTGGAATACCCAAAATCTACAGCAGTGGTAAATCGTTGTTGCCCACCATCAATTTTTCGAGCCTCAATAAGTTCGTTGCTTCGAATTAAACCCAGAGATTCTTTAAGTTCAGAACCAATTAAATTTTGACCACCATCGCCTCGAGTGAGTGACAAATAAGTCACCTTAGCATGCATTTTATTGCTCAAGTAGCTTATAATTTTTTGGTTTTCATCATCAGGATGAGCAGCGATATACATCGCATTTCCTAAAAAGTTTAACCGCTGAATGTCATCGAAAATATCTAGGGATGATTTTGTCTGTTGGGCGAATACTATTGAAGTGAAAAAACATAAGCACAGGCTAGATGTTTTGAGAAGACCTCGAAAAATGAGCATGTTGGGATTGGTTTATATAAATAGTAATATGGATATAAATATAACTATTAAGGAGAAGAAAACCCATACCATTTGAAAAGCTATCCCTTCACTCGCAGGAGCACGTAGGGCAGTATAAATTGCTTTAAAAAAATCGGTTACTCTATTCATACCCTTAATTTAATTAGGGCATCTTAGAAGTCATAATTTTTAGTGAATTATAAAGTAAAGAAGTAGGTAGTCCAACAACAGAACTGTATGAGCCTTCAATTTTTGAAATGCCGATCAAACCAATCCAATCTTGTATACCATAGGCCCCAGCCTTGTCAAAAGGTTTAAAAGTATCGATGTAATACTCAATTTGGTCTAAACTGAGCTTTTCGAAGTGTACGCGAGTTGTTTGATGTGTAACTAATTGATCGTGAAAAGCTGTCAAACAAATGCTCGTAATTACCTCGTGAGATTTATCTGATAATTTAATGAGCATTTCAATGGCCTCTTTTCTATCGGCAGCTTTTTCTAAAGATTCCCCGTTACACCACACCACTGTATCGGAGGTGAGTAATATTTCGTCTGGAGCTAAGAGATGTTCATGCGCCTCTGCCTTGCGCTTCGCTAAATATTCAGCAATTTCATGGCCTTTGAGTTCCTCTGGATAGGATTCATCTATCGAGATTACACGTTGGGTAAATTCAAGCCCCATTTGTTTTAAAAACGCTACTCTTCGGGGTGAATTTGACCCTAATACCAGTTTAAAATTACCAAGGAGTTTATCCATTAGCTTTGGTTGATTCTGAGGTCGATGGCCAGTCACCTCGAACGGCCATAACTTGACGAATTACATCTCTGACGCAGCCAGCTCCTCCGTTAATATGAGAAATATAATCGGCTTGGGCTTTTACTTCAGAAACGGCATCTTGAGGACAAGAGGACAATCCACATAAGCTCATAGCTTCAATGTCGGGTAAATCATCCCCCATGTATAAAACCTCTTCTGGATTTATTTCATAGCTGTCGAAATACTCTAATAAATCATCCTTTTTATAGTGAGATCCTAAGTAAACATCTGTGATTCCTAAATCTTTAAAACGTTTTTTAACGTCTTGATTCGTGCCGCCCGTAATGATACACACGCGGTAGTTTTTGTCCAGTGCCATTTTAACGGCTAGACCATCTTTGACATTCATCTTTCTCAGCAGTTCGCCATTTTCAGAAATCAATAATGTTCCATCGGTAAAAACACCGTCAACATCGAATACAAAAGTGTTGATCTGCTTAATTAAAGCCTTAAAGTTTTTCTTCATAAGTGTCAATTATAGATTGATTTAGATGTTGATACATTTTCTTCCACTTTGAATTTGAAAGTAGATGAAGGTGCTTGTCTATGGTTTTTAGGTCCTTACGAACAGCAGGGCCAGTTTGAATTTCTTTGGCATTTTGAGTTAAAGCTCTTTCGAGACCTTGCTCTAAAAGTGGTTTGAACCAATTGAAATCTAATTCACTTGTTTTACAAATATCTTGAGTAATATGCCATAAATGGTTCGTGAAATTCTGAGAAATAACTGCGCAAAGGTGAATTAGAAGTCTTTTTTCGCTCGAGAGTTTCTGTGTATTTGTACTTAATTGCTTTGCCAAATTGTTCAGTAGGGATTCGTGTTTTGACGAATTCGTTTCTGTAAAAAGTGGAACATTGTTCGAAAATTCCTTTTGGAAATTTAAACTCAATAAAGGATATAGGACCCCATGGTATTGGTGCTCAGTATTGGTAATGAGTTCTTGGGCGCCACTACAATGCAAAAATAAGGCTTCCGAATACGGAATTTGTTGAGCGATGTTTCTTATGAGATCATCGGGCACAGCTAAAATATAGACGTCTGCCCTGGGAATAGTTGTGTAATCATAAATGGAAAAAGGAAACAGGCTTTTTGAAACCTTGTCAATATCCCTTGATACAATACCTATAAGCTCGAAGCTCGCAGAGGTGTCTTTCAGGCGGTGGGCAAAAAAATGTGCTGCTCTGCCTGAACCGATCACGCAAACCTTATAATTTTTGGTCTCTTTTGAGTTGATTTTCAATGCTTCCTTCTGTTAATTCGGTTTAGACAAAAGTAAAGATATCGCTCAAAACACCTTAATTTTGCGCAAAATCTACGAATCAATGATAAATCGAATTGCAAACGCTCTAGTATCGACCAAAATGATGGCTGTACTTTTTATACTCTTCTCTTTGGCGATGGGTATAGGAACCTTTGTTGAAAGCAACTACAGCACAGAAACAGCAAAGATTTACATCTATGAGGCGAAATGGTTTGAAATTATCATGTTACTCATGGTGGTCACTTTTATCGGTAATATCAAGAGGTATAATCTATGGCAGCTCAACAAATGGCCTTTACTCATGTTGCATTTGAGTTGGATTTTAATCATTATAGGAGCCGGAGTAACCCGATATATTGGATATGAAGGAAGTATGCCTATTCAAGAAGGTGAGACTTCTTCGGTGTTTCTATCTGAGCGCACCTATTTAACGGTTCTTGTAGACGGTGAGGTTGAGGGTCAGTTACAACGCAAAATATTAGAAGATCGAATTTTAATTACTGAACAAGGTAGTCGCAACTCTTTGCCGTGGAAATCTTCTTTTGAAGCTTCGAAATTTAAGATTGACCTTGTCGATTTTATTGAAGGAGCCAAACAAGATCTCATTGAAGACGAGCAAGGTGACTATTATTTAAAGATTGTAGAGTCAGGAGATGGAAATCGTCATGATCACTACTTGAAAAAAGGTGAGATTGTCAACATACACAATGTACTTTTTAGTTACAACAGTCCAACACAAGGTGCCATCAATATTTCTGAAGATGAGCAAGGGAATCTATCTATTGAAAGCCCTTTTGATGGGAGTTTTATGCGCATGGCTGATCAGTTCCAAGGAAGCCTTGAAGCTGATATTTCCTCAGAATTACAACTCAGGTCATTGTACTCCATAGGTGAGATGCAATTTGTATTTCCAGAGTTTCCAAAGAGAGGAAATTACGGAATGGTCAAAGTGCCAGAGTCTGAACGAACAGATGAAACTCTGGATGCGTTGATTTTACGTCTCTCTTCAGATAACAAAGCGCAAGAGATTGTGGTATACGGAGGACAGGGTTCTACATCTTTTAGCGAGCCTATTGAATTTAATGGTCTGACCTATTATTTCAGGTATGGATCAAAACAGTTAAACCTGCCTTTCTCCATTAAACTAAACGACTTTATAGCTGAAAAATATCCCGGAACTGAACGCAACTACGCCTCATTCATGAGTAAGGTAACCATCGAAGATGAGCGTCCCTTTGACTACGATATTTACATGAATCACGTCTTAGATCACAAGGGGTTTCGATTTTTTCAAGCGAGTTTCTTTCCAGATGAAAAAGGAAGTATACTTTCTGTAAATCACGATTTCTGGGGTACATGGATCACCTACATCGGTTACTTCTTATTGTATATCGGTTTTATGGGAATCATGTTTTTTGGAAAAACACGCTTTAAGGATTTGGCCAAAGCACTCAAAAGAATACAAAGCCAAAAAACCGTTGGTGTAGTTGTTTTATTCTTTGCCTTGTCCACAGCATACGGTCAGAATCAGAACACTCAGTTGCCCTCAGTTCAAGAAATTGATTCTATGATTCGGATTACAGCTATTGATGCTGATCACGCTAAAAATTTTGCAGAGCTAGTAATTCAAGACGATGGAGGGCGAATGAAACCAATTCACACCTTCGCGAGTGAATTACTAAGAAAATTGAGTTACAAGGATAGTTATCAAGATTTATCCGCGGAACAAGTAATGCTTTCTATGATGCTTTATCCTGGCTTGTGGTACAACGCTCCAATTATTGCCCTGGATAAAAAAGCTGAAAACGACAGTATTCGAAAAATAATAGGAGTTGAAGAAGGGCAGAAGTTTGTTAAGGTCACCGACTTTTTTGATCAAAGAGGTGTAAATAAACTAGACCCTTTTCTCGAAGAGGCCTACAAGACAAACACTCCTAATAAATTTCAACAAGATTTTAAGCAAGCGGGTCAAAAACTCGCATTGCTGAATAGGGCCCTAAGTGGAGAGATTTTAAAGGTTTTTCCATTACCTCAAGACGAAAACAATAAGTGGATTTCTTCAATTGAGTACAGAACTGGTGTTTACACTGTTTCTGACACTTTATATGGAAGTTTTGTGGCCAATTCATTGCCCTATTACTTGCAATTACTCAATCAGGCTCAAACCACACAAGACTATACCGAAGCCGATAAAATTTTGAGTAGTCTTAAAAAAAGTCAAAGAAAATTAGGAGAGGAGGTTATGCCGAGTGAGCGTAAAATTCGAGCTGAAATCAGTTACAACAAATGGGATATATTCAATAAGCTTTACAGGTATTACGCCATGTTTGGATTGTTGTTGTTTTTCGTTTTAGTAGTACAGATTTACAAAAACAGAAAAGCGCTAACCTATACCATAACGGCCTTTAAAGTATTTATTTATGCCCTAGTGCTTTTACACACCTTTGGTCTTATTGCTCGTTCTTATATCTCAGGGCATGCTCCTTGGAGTGATGCTTACGAGAGTATCTTGTATGTATCATGGGCTACAATGGCTATAGGTATTGCCTTGGGCCGAAAAAGTAACTTTACCATTGCATCAACTACATTCGTGAGTTCAATGCTGCTTTGGATTGCTCATCAGAGTTGGGTTGACCCTGCTATTGCGAATCTACAGCCCGTTTTAGATTCTTATTGGTTGATGATACACGTTGCCGTTATCGTTGGTAGTTATGGACCATTAACTGTGGGAATGATTTTAGGAGTTGTCAATTTAATACTATTGCTTCTACTAAAACCAAGTACGCTTGATCGCATGAAATCAAGTGTAAAAGAGTTAACCATTATCAATGAATTGTCATTAACCATAGGTTTGCTTATGCTTACTATAGGTAATTTCTTGGGTGGACAATGGGCCAATGAAAGTTGGGGTCGATATTGGGGTTGGGATCCGAAAGAAACATGGGCATTAATTTCAATTATGGTTTATGCATTTGTGTTGCATATGCGTCTTATTCCTGCTCTAAAAGGGGTTTGGGCGTTCAATCTGGCAAGTATTATTGCATTTGCCAGTATAATGATGACCTATTTTGGAGTTAATTTTTATCTTGTAGGACTGCATTCTTACGCCAGTGGAGATCAGGTCATCACACCTAGTTTTGTGTGGTATACCGTTGCTGGAGTTTTAGTGCTGGGATATTTCAGTTATCTGAAATATAAAAAGTATTACTAAAGCATAAATTTCAAGTCAATGAGTGACAGTTCACATATCAACACAAAGGCAGTTCACGCAGGAGAATTAAAAGACCACACTTTTAAGTCTGCTGTTTCTCCCTTGTATCCGTCTACTTCCTATGCCTGGGATCAGGTGGATATAAAGCGTTATCCAAGATATTTTAACACCCCTAATCAGGAAGCCTTAAATAAAAAAATAGCCTCCTTAGAGATGGCCGAAGACGCTTTGATTTTCACCAGTGGAATGGCTGCTATCTCTACAGTATTGATGGCGTTTTTAGCCAAAGGAGACCATGCGATATTTCAAAGAGAAATATACGGAGGAACCTATCACTTTATCACGACTCAGTTAAATCGATACGGCATTTCGTACGATTTTGTGGAGGGCAATAATATTGAAGACTTTCAAGCAAAAATTCAGAATAACACCAAATTCATTTACATCGAATCGCCGTCAAATCCTTTGATGCGATTAACAGACATCAAGGCCATTGCAGATTTGTGTAAATCTAATCAAGTGCTCAGTATGATAGACAACACTTTTGCAAGTCCGGTCAATCAAAATCCGATAAGCTTAGGCATTGATTTGGTTATACATTCTGCTACAAAGTACATGGGTGGGCATTCAGATATCTCCGCAGGAGCTGTTGCCGGAAGCACTGCTCATATCAAACAAATCTGGGATGCCGCGATTTGTTACGGTGGAAATTTAAGTGACCATACTGTATGGTTATTAGAACGCAGTATCAAAACAATGGGACTTCGAGTAAAAGAGCAAAGCTACAATGCCATGCGACTAGCTTTACATCTTAAAAAGCATTCTGAAATTACAGCGGTTCATTATCCTGGCTTGGGTTCACATCCTGATCACAATTTAGCACTCTCACAGATGAGTGACTTTGGAGGGATGCTTTCTTTTGAAATTCGACAAGAAGAAAAAGCATTAGATTTTATTCGAAATTTAAAGTTGATCAAACCTTCGCTCTCACTAGCGGGCATAGAAAGCACAATTCTACTGCCTTCGGTGGCTTCTCACGCTTTAATGCCGAGAGAAGAGCGTTTAGCACAAGGAATTACAGACGGATTATTGAGATTTTCTGTTGGGATAGAAGATTTCAATGATTTAACCGCAGATATTGACCAAGCCCTTCTTCAATTATGAAAAAAGTAGATTTATTAGTTTTCGGTGCACATCCAGATGATATTGAACTCGGAGCAGGAGGGATGGTCGCAAAAGAAGTGAGCCTAGGCAAACGTGTTGGTCTTGTAGATCTTACCCAGGGAGAACTAGGTACTAGAGGTAGTGCATCCCTAAGACGTGAAGAGGCAAATAACGCCTTAAAAATTCTCGGAGCTGATTTTAGAGAAAACATGTGTTTGGCAGATGGTTTTTTTAAAAATGATAAAGAGACTCAATTAAAGGTTATTGAAGTTATTCGAAAATACCAACCCGAAATCGTGGTTTGTAATGCTGTAGAAGACCGGCATATCGACCACGGAAGAGCGAGTCAACTCTTGAGTGATAGTTGTTTTCTCAGTGGATTGAAAAAGATAGAGACCTCAGATAGCGATGGAAACCAGCAAGCTCCTTGGAGACCCAAGACGGTCTATCACTACATTCAATGGAAGGATATTCGTCCGGATGTCTTGGTGGATATCGGAGATTTTATTGAGGCTAAAATAGAATCTGTCAAAGCCTATAAAAGTCAGTTTTACGACCCGAACAGCAAAGAGCCAACAACTCCTATTAGCAGTAAAGCATTTTTAGATAGTATTAGTTTTCGAGCTTCAGATTTAGGCCGGATGATCGGTGTAAAGTATGCAGAAGGATTTACAGTTGAACGCTATATGGGCGTTAATTCACTATTTGATTTGAAATAGGCTTACTTACTGTTCTACCTAATTTAGCGGGTAGTTTAATCATAAAGGTAGAACCCTTACCAGGTTCACTTGCTACAGTCATTTCACCACCGTTTCTTGTAACCATGTCAAGACAGAGTGAAAGGCCTATTCCTGTTCCTTTTTCGTTTTGAGTACCATAGGTAGAGTGAACTCTTTTTGTATTCAATATGGAATCAATTACAGAGGCTTCTAAACCAATACCGGTATCTTTAATGTGAAGTTCCCAAAATCCATCCTTGGCATCAAATACTTCCAGGGTAATCAATCCATTTTCAGGAGTAAACTTTATAGCATTACTCAATAGATTTCGAATAATGATGTCGACATGGTGTTTGTCGGCCCAAAGTTTGACTTTTTCATTAATGTTTTGAATGACTTTAATACTCTTATCAGAGGCGGATTTCTGCAAGAGTTGAATATTAGAATCAACTACCTTTCGAAGGGTTACTGTGCCTTGTCGCACTTGCGTTTTATTCATTTGAGCCTGACCCCAGTTTAAGAGGTTATTCAAAGTAAATTGAACCCGTTCTACATCTGCGATAAGATTGGGTATAAAATCCATTAATTCTTTACCCTTTAATTCTTTAGTTTGGGTGAGCTCTAGAATGCCTTTTAAAGAACCCATGGGTCCTCTTAAATCGTGACCAATAACAGAAAATAGGCGGTCTTTGGTAGTATTCTCTTCATCGAGGCTTGCATTTAGTTGTTGAAGTCTTAAAATTTCTTGATTTCCTTGACGAATCTTACGTACAAATTTTCCTTTTTTATTTTGAAGAAATACAACCCCATAAATGATACAACCAATAGCGGTGAGAAATAAAATGATTAAAAAGGTAATCAATGATTTAAGGCGAGCTATCTCATAGGTTGAAGCCAGATCAGCATTTTGATCTTCAATGAGGTGTTGTCTGTAGTTAGAGTCAATTAAGTCTGAATTGTCACTTAAAGACCATGCGAGTTCATAGGCCTTGATCTCTTTTAAAAACTCAAGAATTTGATTTGATAATATATAAGGCTCTACATCTGTACTTTGAGGAATTTGTTGAAAAGCTAATGCAGCGAAGTGTTTGGTAGAGTCTAAGTCGTTTAAATGGTAAAAAGTTTGAGCAAGTTTAAAGTTAAGAACGGGATTAAGACTATCGTTGCGCTCTTTGTCGTAGTAATGTAAGGCCCATTCATACCTCTCATTTTCAAAGGCTTGATCACCTAAGCTTTGTGGCTCAGTTTGATCTGCATCCAGACTTTGAAAGGCTAGAAATAGTGTGACTATTTTGATGTAATACATTATGTTCACCAAGGTCTTGTTAGTTGGGGCTTATACTAAAACGAAGAACCTCGGATAATTCGTATATCAAGATGGTTAGATTTTCAATTTTTCGATGAAATACATTCTTTATCAAAATGCATAATTCTTTGTTGAATTCTTTAAAAGAAGTACATTTGCAATCGCAAATTAAACGGTGGTTGTAGCTCAGTTGGTTAGAGCGCTGGATTGTGGTTCCAGAGGTCGCCGG
>WTJC01000039.1:11023-17382 GCA_011525015.1 Flavobacteriales bacterium | reverse complement strand
TGTTCGTATATTTCTTTGAGCATGAAATAATCGTAACCTCCCTTTTCAATTTCTTCAAGGCTGAGCTTTAATTCAAAAATGTTGGGATAGGTGATGGAATCATCTACAATCTTTCGCATTTTGATTTCTTTTCCACGTCGTAAAATAGCTATTTCACCATCTTCTAAATACACGGCATTAGACGTGTATTCGATAAATGGGCTGGCATCTGATGCCAAGAAATACTCTTGTTCACCAATTCCTATAGCAAGTGGAGAACCCAGTTTCGCCGCTACAATTTCGTCAGGATTATTTTGATCAAACACCGCGATGGCGTAAGCGCCGACTACTTCATTTAAAGCCAGTTGAACCGCTTTTCCTAATTTGACCTTTTGCGTTGTTTTAATTTCTTCGATAAGGTTGACCAAAACTTCAGTGTCGGTATCTGAATGAAAATGATATCCTCTTTCTTGCAGCGCTTGTTTTATGGACGCATAATTCTCAATGATTCCGTTGTGAATGATTACTAAATCTCCGCTATTTGAAACATGAGGGTGAGAGTTAGCATCGCTCGGCT
Source organism: Flavobacteriales bacterium (assembly GCA_011525015.1). GTDB lineage: Bacteria > Bacteroidota > Bacteroidia > Flavobacteriales > Flavobacteriaceae > UBA3478. The sequence continues at coordinate 16,826 of WTJC01000039.1, read as the reverse complement.
CTCCATGGGTTGCCCATCGCGTGTGACCTAAACCTAGCTGTCCAAGTGTCTCTATGTCACTTTGAGCCTTTTGTTTGAGGTCTTCGACCTTGCCCTTGGTTTTGCAAATGCTTAGAGATTCAGTGTCACAAAGCATGATTCCAGCTGAATCATAACCTCTGTATTCGAGTCGTTGAAGACCCTTTATGATAATAGGATAAGCTTCTCGATTTCCTAAATAACCTACGATTCCACACATAATAAAATTGTTAAGGTGTTAATGATTTAGAACGGGGCAAAGATACGCCCATTAAAATGGTTTCAACGAAATTGAGGTGCTAAAAAATCGTAAAGTTTAACGATCTGTTTCTGTGTAAAAAATATCCAGCTTTAAACGCTTGTCAAATTGCTCCTGCTCGGGAAGTGGCCCGTAGATTACAGTTCCAACAGGAGTAATAGATGTCATTAATGGATGGTTGACCATTTCAGTATTTTGATCGATGGCCTCCAAGTAATTTGTCACTCCGATATTAGCAGAAACTGCAACTCGAATAGGTGCATTAACTGAATCGCGTACGATAATGTCATTAACCCATTCTGTAATTCGAGCCGTGTACTTTACCCCTTTGTCACCTTCTTTTTGAAGTCGTGCGTCGTAATTCAAATAGAACCCTAATGGCGTTTCAGCAACCGAAGATTCTGTTCCTGGTTTGTAGAGGGGACGCATATTATCTCCGTTGTGCAAATACAATCGTGTTGGCTCATATGCGCTTCCTGCGACGTCCAACTCTTCTCGATCTACATAAAAGGTGAGGTTCGCCTCATTGATGATCCAGTTGTTCGCACGAATTTCTTCAATTACCGCTTGGCCCGCTTCGCCTTCACCGAATAAATTAATCTCGGCTAAAACTCCTGAACCCCCTTTTAAATACATTCTACTTTGATCGTTTTCATTGTCAATACGATCTTGAATAATGCTGTTATAGGTCTCAGTTTCCCATGTGTTAATGGCGTTTCCAACAATAGGTGCGAAACCTCCACCGGTAATGAGGTTTAACCTAAAGGTTTGTTCTTCTCGCTCTAATTCATCGTCAGAAGTATCCTCTAAGGTGTCGTTATTGTTATTTCTCAAGTAATCGTATTCAATAAATACTATGGCGTCTGTCAAATCTAACAACAACATCATATCATCACTGCTGTCAATCGACAATTGCAATCCTCTTAAGAAGGATTGAAAATTGGCCTGACTGATGAATTCAACAGAGCCTTCTTTATCGAGAATGTTTTCTTGAAAAAAGTCGGTATCCAACGGAACTCGAATTCCAGGATTTAAGGTCTTTTCTGTATCTAAAAGTGTTGACTCATCAACATCTTCAGTATCTGGATTGTCTTCTTGGTAGAAAATGATTTGTTTGTTGTCAATTTCTACCTCGCCCTCAAATAGAACGGTTGAACCTACAAAGTCTGAATAATCTTGATTCGAATAATAACGCTGTGTTTGCTCAAAATTTTCATTGGGATCTAAATCTCTTAAAAAGTAGGTTGAACTCTCTACTTTCAGCCTAAAAGGAACCTCTGCATTACCGTAAATACTATCTAAATCAAAAGTCAAGGGATAGTTATTTGGAGCGGTCTCCTCATCCTCATCATCCAAAACACCATCCCCATCGGTATCTGGGTCCAGTGGATTTGTTCCCAATAATCGTTCTTCATTATCTGTTAAACCGTCACCATCACTATCACTCTGATTCGAGTCTGGGTCTTCGTCATAAATATCTGGAACGCCATCACTGTCAGAATCTCTATTGGTGGCAGGTACCTGCTGATAAGGAATGTACAAGTATGCACCTGTAACCGTTTCTTGCTCGTTAATGGTATCTTGAACGCCTCCCTGATCTTCCAATTCTTCAAGCTCTTGTCTCAACAAACCAAAAGTCGGATTGTTTGAAGGCAATCTAAATTGGGTGATCACTCTCGCACTAGTCTTACCATAGATTGGGTCGTTGTAGTTACCGAGTTGATACAAAGGCAATTTATTCGTTTGTACAGACGAAACATCAATGTGTTTAATAGTGACAGGGAATTCTTGCTTGGATGTGCTAAAAGGCTCTCCAGATATAACACCGTCACCGATAATAAAATCATCCTCAACACAGGAAGCAGCGAAAAGGGTCACACACACCGACAGAAGGATGTACTTGTTAGGTCTAAAAAGCATACTTACTAAAACTTTGTCTGCTATAAAACTTCGTTATTATAAAAATTGAGATAGGCCTCTTCTGTTTCTTGAATTGGACAAAAATCTAAGGTTGGTATTCCTTTGCTTTTTCCATAGGTTTCAAGTTCCTCAGAGACACTTTCGCTTGCGAATATAATGCCATCTGAATAATCTATCGCGGTCTTTAACAGATTATTAAAATTTGGAGTTGAAAGTCCTTCTAAGACGTCGGTCTCAACACCATCAAATGCGATTTTAGACTTCATCTCTGCATTGAGATTACCCTCAAATCCTTGTTCGTATACAGAAGTGACAATTTTAGCATCGGCAAAAATAGGCTCGTCTTTGTAATAAGTTCTCAAGTATAAAGGAAGTAGAGAAGCCATCCATCCGTGAACGTGGATGACATCAGGGGCCCAATTCAACTTTTTAACCGTTTCAACAACACCTTTGGCAAAGAATATTGCGCGCTCGTCATTATCGTCAAATAATTTTCCGTCTGCATCAAAAAACGTAGCCTTTCTCTTGAAGTACTCCTCGTTATCGATAAAATAAACTTGAATTCGTTCTTTAGGTATTGAAGCCACCTTAATAATTAATGGCATATCCATATCATTGATCACCAAATTCATACCTGAAAGACGAATCACTTCGTGCAATTGATGCCTTCTTTCATTGATATTACCATAGCGCGGCATAAAGATTCGAATTTGTCCCCCATTGCTGTTTACAACTCTGGGCGATTCATACGACATTAAAGAAACTTGATTCTCTGGGAGATAAGGAACTAGTTCAGAAGAAACAAACAAAATCCTTTTTCCATTCATAGAGTGAGTTTTAGTACTAAAAATTGTGTTTGCAAAAATACGAAATTATTGTGGTATATGCCTATTGTGGTATTTTTGCCTACCAATTCGATGAACAATGAAGAGCTTTTCGGCTAAAAGTGATTTACAGACCTACCTCAATCCCCTTCGTAAAAAAAAGAAGAAAATAGGGTTTGTTCCTACCATGGGCGCGCTGCACAAGGGTCACCTCTCCTTGGTCAAAAGAGCACTGTATAAATCGGATGTCTGTGTAGTTAGCATTTACGTCAACCCCACTCAATTCAATGATGCCAAAGATCTTGAGGGCTATCCGAGGACAGTGGAGAGCGATATACAAATGCTGCGGCACCTCAGTGAAGATATCATCGTATATCTTCCAACAAACGAGGACATTTATGGAGATGCGGTCGAGTTGAATGATTTCAATTTTATGGGATTAGATAAAATCATGGAAGGAGCTAATCGACCCGGGCACTTCAAGGGTGTGGCTAATGTAGTCGAGCGACTTTTTGACGCCGTTCAACCCAAGTTTGCTTTCTTCGGAGAAAAAGACTTTCAACAGTTGAGAATCATTCAATACCTCAACAAAAAACACAGGTGGAGAACTACTATTGTTCCTTGCCCTACATCGCGAGAACACAATGGATTGGCCTTGAGCTCAAGAAATCAAAAGCTCTCAGAAGCATCCAGAGAAAAATGCGGTTTGATTTACGAGACCCTCAAACAAGTCAAGCTGAAATTTTCGACAAATACCATGGAAAACCTCAAGCTTTATGTCGAAAAGAAAATTTCCATGCACAGAGATTTCATCGAACTCGAATATTTTGAAATTGCGGATGAGATTACACTAACACCAGCGCAAAAGAATCAAAAGAAATTAAAATACAGAGCTTTTATTGCCGTGAGAGTAGAAGGCGTAAGACTCATAGACAACATACAACTAAACTAAGTCTTCAGTTGATCACAGGAAATTATGAATATTGAAGTTGTAAAATCGAAAATACACCGTGTTAAAGTCACCAATGCAGATTTGAATTATATCGGCAGCATTACCATTGATGAAGATTTAATGGATGCTGCTAATATCATCAGAGGTGAAAAAGTGCAAATAGTAAATAATAATAATGGCGAAAGGCTTGAAACCTATGCCATTCCAGGGCCCAGAAAAAGTGGAGAAATTACCCTTAACGGTGCAGCTGCCCGTAAGGTAGCCGTAGGTGATGTACTCATATTGATATGTTATGCAAGCATGCCCATAGAAGCTGCCAAAGCTTTTCAACCGGCCATTGTTTTTCCAAATGAAGCCACTAACTTATTGGACTAAATGAAAAACAATTCACTAGGCAAATGGATTAAAATAATCTTACCCATTGCATTGGGTTTAGGTCTAGTGTATTATTCCTACAGCAGCACCAGCGAAGAAGAACGATTACTCATTTGGCAAAACATGAAAGAAGCCAATTTCAATTGGGTGCTGATCTCTCTATTAATGGGGTTGGCGAGTCATCTCTCCAGAGCATGGCGGTGGAACTATCTCTTAGAACCTATGGGATACCGCGTTTCTCTATTAAAGGGGTTTATGCTGGTTATGCTCTCTTACTTTGCAAATTTAGGTATACCGAGATCAGGAGAACTCTTTAGAGCAACCGCCTTAAACACCTACAACAAGGTTCCGTTTGAAAAAGGGTTTGGAACTATAGTAACCGAGCGAATTGTCGATTTGCTCATGTTAGTAGTTGTACTCGCACTGACTTTTATGGTGCAATCCAACCAACTTTTCGAATTGATCGGTAGTGGAGGAAAAAGTGTTGGTGTGCTCTTGGGATTAGGACTATTAGCACTCGTTGCACTTGGAATAAGCATTAAGTTATTTCAAAAGTCTACCCATCCTTTTGCCCTGAAGCTTACTGCATTTCTCAAAGGACTACAAGAGGGAATCAACAGCGTTTTACACATGAAAAAGAAATGGCATTTCTTAGGCCATACCCTTTTCATTTGGGCTTGTTATATCGGAATGTTTTGGGTCATTCAGTACGCTATTGTTGATTTACGAGAAATTCGCTTTAATGAAATATTGGTAGGGTTTATCGCTGGAACATTCGCAATGACTACGACTAATGGTGGAATTGGATTATATCCGATTGCCATAAGCAGCTCACTCTCACTATTTGAAATCGCCAAAGTTCAAGGCGATGCCTATGGCTGGATCATGTGGATTGCGCAAACATTATTAGTGGTGCTTTTAGGGGTGCTTTCTTTTTTATTCATACCTTTTGTAAAAGACAATAATTCTGAAAATGGCAAAGACTAAAACAACGTATTACTGTCAGAGTTGTGGAGCTCAAAGTTCAAAATGGACCGGACAGTGCTACAGTTGTAAAGCCTGGAACACCATTGCAGAAGAAGTTATTAGCACTGCTTCAGTCAAGGATATTACTGCCACTCAACAAGAAACAAGACAAAGCAAGGCCCAGCGGATTCAGGAAATTGATGTGCAAAATGAAACGCGTATCGATACCACCAATAAAGAATTTAACAGAGTTCTTGGTGGAGGCTTAGTGCCAGGTTCTGTCATTTTGCTTGGAGGTGAACCGGGTATTGGAAAAAGCACACTGCTCTTGCAAATTGCACTGAGCTCTCCTTTAAAAGTACTCTACACTTCTGGAGAAGAAAGCAGTAGACAGATCAAAATGAGAGCAGAACGCATTGACAATCAAAAAGCAGATTGTTACATTTTGACCGAAACCAACACCCAAAAAATAGGTCAACAACTCGAAGA
>WTJC01000039.1:0-10923 GCA_011525015.1 Flavobacteriales bacterium | reverse complement strand
CGCAATTATGTTTACCGCATTTTAAGAGGCTTAAAAAACAGGTTTGGAAACACCTCAGAGTTGGGTATTTACGAAATGCAATCCAACGGTCTGAAAGAAGTGAACAACCCCTCTGAATTACTGCTCTCTAACCACGAGCATCCCTTAAGTGGAATAGCCATTTCAGCCACAGTTGAAGGGCAACGTCCTCTTATGATTGAAATACAGGCATTGGTCAGCTCTGCAGTATATGGAACTCCACAGCGATCAACAACCGGATTCAATGCCAAAAGGCTAAATATGCTCTTGGCCGTGCTCGAAAAAAAGGCTGGGTTTAAACTGGGTGCAAAAGATGTTTTTTTAAATATAACCGGAGGTATTCAGGTCGACGATCCCGCAATCGATTTGGCCGTGGTTATGGCCGTACTTTCTTCGAGTATTGACCTTCCTATTTCAACAAAAAGTTGCTTTGCAGCAGAGGTTGGTCTCGCTGGAGAAATTCGTCCGGTACAACGCATCAATGAAAGAATTTCTGAGGCTGAAAAATTGGGCTTTTCGAAAATTTATATTTCCGAATTTGCAACGATAAGTATTAAAAACCCAAAAATTGAAATTCTCAAATTTTCAAAAGTTGAAGATTTAGTGCGGGCTTGTTTTAAGACGAGTCAAAGCGATTAAGGAGCTGGGTTTGGAATTTGCCCATGAATCGCATTTACCGCATCTTCGAGCTCTTGATTCCATTTGACATTTACACTTTCAATATTCTCTTTTAATTGAGCAATACTGGTGGCTCCAATGATATTACTGGTCACAAAGGGCCTTGTGTTGACAAATGCCAAAGACAATTGCGTCAAGCTCAAGCCGTGTGCATCTGCGACTTCTTTGTACATCTCAGTGGCCTTAACCGAATTGCCTCCGCTATACCTGCTGAAATTTGGAAATAAGGTCACTCTGGCATTTTCAGGTTTTTTTCCGCCTAAATACTTTCCTGAAAGTACTCCAAATCCCAAGGGAGAATAGGCCAATAAACCCGCCTCAGATCGCATTGACATTTCAGCCATTCCCACCTCGTAAAGTCGATTCAACAAAGAATACGGGTTTTGCACACTGACTACTCTCGGTAGTTTAAAGTTTGCAGCGTGTTCTTCTAAAAATCGCATCAAACCCCATGGCGTTTCATTTGAAAGCCCGATGTATCTGACCTTTCCAGAGGCTACAATTTTTTCTAAGGTTGCCAGTACTTCAGCAATATTATCTTCCCATTCACAAGTTTCTCCGATAGGATAGTCTCGCTTGCCAAAAAAATTAGTCACTCGCTCTGGCCAGTGCAGTTGATACAAGTCGATGTAGTCTGTTTGAAGTCGTTCCAAACTTTGATCTACGGCCTCAATTAAAGACTGTGATTGAAAACCTGTAGTTCGAATGTGTGAGGTAAAGGCCGCTTTACCCGCTATTTTAGTGGCCAACACAATTTCTGACCTTCTTTTGGTTTCTTTGAGCCAGTTTCCAATGATAATTTCAGTGTGTGCATAACGCTCTGCAGTTGCTGGAACAGGATATAATTCTGCAGTATCCCAAAAGTTTACTCCCTGATCTAAGGCGTAATTCATTTGCTCAAAACCTTCTTCTTGGGTGTTTTGGCGCCCCCAAGTCATGGTTCCCAAACAGATTTTACTGACTTTTAAATCGGTGGTCGATAAATTCGTGTATATCATTTTTTAAGTTCGATTAAAATTGGACAATGATCTGAATGAACGGCTTGATTTAAAATGACAGACCGCTCTATTTTGGTAGCTAATGCAGTGGTGGCCATCCCGTAATCCAAACGCCACCCCTTGTTTTTTGCTCTTGAATTTGCACGATAACTCCACCAGGTGTACTGATCGGCCTCTGTGTTGAACATTCGAAAGCTGTCTACAAATCCAGCAGCTACAAAATCGTCTAGCCATGCGCGCTCCTCCGGAAGAAAACCCGATACTTTTTTATTTCGCACGGGGTCGTGAATGTCAATGGCCTTATGACAAATATTATAATCTCCACAAACCAGCAATTCAGGATGTTTCTTCTGAAGTTCATTCAAGTAAACCAATATGTCATCCATATAAGCAAACTTGTAATCCAGTCGATCGATATTGGTGCCCGAAGGAAGGTACATACTCATTACAGAAACAGCACCAAAGTCTGCTCTTATGTTTCTTCCTTCACTGTCAATGTGAGGTATTCCTATTCCTTCTTCTACAGTATCAGCTGCTTGTTTACTCCAAATGGCCACACCGGAGTAGCCCTTTTTTTCTGCCGAAAACCAATACTGGTGTTCATATCCAATTTGAGCAATAGCTTCGAGATCGACTTGTTCTTTGTGGGCCTTGGTTTCTTGCAAACAAACCACATCGGCATCCACCTGCTGAAGCCAATCTAAAAGGCCCTTATTCATGGCTGCACGGATGCCATTTACATTGTAGGAAATAATTTTCATGGGGGATAAAAATAGTAGATTTGTTAAAACTTTACTATGAAAAGAGCGATCTTATTACTACTTCCTTCATTGGTGTTTGCCCAGCAGCGGGATAGCATTTCACAGATTGATCTTGAAGAGGTGGTCATAAAAGCAGCTATAAAATCAGAAGAACTCTTAGGATTAACTACTGCTGCTACCATCAGCCCAAAAACAAACCCCATTTCTTTTGCCCAAGAAATAAATAGAATCCCTGGAATACAATTACAATCAGGAGCCCTAAATACCAACCGCATTAGCGTGCGAGGAATTGGAGCGCGATCGCCCTACAGTACCACAAAAATCAAGATGTACTACAATGGCATACCTGTCACCAATGGTGTGGGAGAGTCTACAGTAGAAGCATTTGACCTTGAAAACACAGACAGAATCAGGGTCGTAAAAGGACCTAAGGCTACAGCCTTTGGAGCAGCACTTGGAGGTTTACTCGAGTTGGAATCAGATCTTCAAAAAGTCAATGGAAGCCAACAAGCTTTCAGTGCACTGATGGGAAGCTACGGGCTTTTTAAAACGCATTATCAGTACAACTTTTCAAACGAAAAAAAAGCCTTGCGACTCAGTTTACATCACTTAGACCGTGAGGGATACCGTCAAAACAACAATTTTAGACGCAATGGATTTTGGTTTGAGAACGTGTACAACTTAGGTGAGCATCACAAGTTGGGCTTCTTTTTAAATCAAATCAATTACAACGCTCAAATTCCCAGCTCCTTAAATCAAAATGATTTTGAAAATAATCCTACAAAAGCAGCCTTCACCTGGAATGCAGCAAAGGGTTACGAACAAAACAACTACGCCTTGTTTGCTCTCTACCACAAATGGCAAAAAAACGGATTGCAAATTCAGCCCTCACTCTATTACATAGATGCCGATCATTACGAGGCAAGACCGTTCAATATTTTAGACGATAGAACCTATAGTCTAGGTTATCGAATAAGCGGAACTTATTCTAAAGGAAATTCAGGATTCATTTTTGGATTAGAACATCGAAAAGAAAATTACTTCGACCGCACGTATCAAAACCTCTACCGAGAAGTTGAACCTCAAAAAAGTGTTCAAGGCACGCTGCTCAACACTCAACGTCAACAACGATTATCCTCCAACTACTTTCTAAGTCATTACGGTCAATGGAATCAATTTTCATATCAAGTCGGAACAAACCTCAACTTTAATAAGTACTACTATCAACGAAATTCAGATGCTTCAATTGAGAGTGCCAACAAAGGAATACTCGCACCAAGCGCTCAACTCAACTATAAAAATTTAGGTCTAAACATCAGTCAGGGTTATTCAAACCCCAGTTTAGAAGAAAGCCTAATCGCTGGGCAAGAATTCAATGCCGACCTCAGACCAGAAATTGGGACTCAGTATGAATTGAGCTATCATTCTACGGCTCAAACGCGCCTAAACTGGAGCGCAGAACTTTACACGATAGATGTCAAAGATCTCTTTATTGAGAAACGTTTAACTGAAGATCTTCAAGCCCTTGTCAATGCGGGAAGAACACAATTAACAGGTTTAGATTTGAATTCAACCTATTTAATTCAACAAAGAGGACTTTTAGAAAGCTTGAGCTTTTCATACCAATGGTCACACCATAAATTCAAAGATTTTGACGATGAAGGCGAGCAGCGCGAAGGATTATTTATTCCAGGGGTTCCCAAACACCGAATAGCTTTAAGTTTAAACGGACACTTAAGCGATAAGCTGAGCTTTAACCTGAATCATCTGTACACAGACCCGGTCATTATCAACAATGCAAACACCGCCTATGCGCCTTCGTTTCACCGCTTAGACATGACAGTGGTGCACCAAAAAAAATGGTCAAATGGTTATCAAAGTGAACTGAGTTTGGGAATCAACAATATCACTAATACGGCTTACGCTTCTTCTTTTGTAGTGAACGCAGTTGGCTTTGGCGGAAATGCTCCACGCTATTACTACCCTGCAGATGCAAGGAACTTTTTCTTTTCGATACGAATTCGCAAATCAGGCTCAAAGTCGTTTTAACCACTCAGACATCGACACCTCTTTTCTCAAGAGTTCGCTTATGGCTGAAATCGCCACACGTTCTTGATTCATACTGTCTCTTTCTCGAATGGTCACCGTTTGATCTTCTAAAGTTTGGTGGTCAACAGTTAGACAAAATGGAGTTCCAATAGCATCTTGACGTCTATAACGTCTACCTACGGCATCTTTTTCATCGTAAACCACATCGTAGTCAAATCTTAAATCCTCCACGATAGATTGAGCAATTTCTGGAAGACCGTCCCTTTTAAGCAAAGGCAAAACAGCCACTTTGTAAGGAGCCAACACAGAAGGGAGTTTAAGTACGGTACGGGTTCCGTTTTCGAGTTCCTCTTCTTGTAAGGAATTCGAATAAACGGCTAAAAACATGCGGTCTAATCCAATCGAAGTCTCTAGAACATAAGGAACATATGAGGTGTTTTCTTCAGGATCAAAATACTGTAATTTTTTACCTGAATAGTTTTCATGAGAAGACAAATCAAAGTCAGTTCTTGAATGTATACCCTCTAGCTCTTTGAATCCAAAAGGAAATTTAAATTCAATATCTGCAGCCGCATCGGCGTAATGAGCTAATTTTTCATGGTCGTGAAAACGATAATTTTCTTTGCCCATTCCTAAACTCAGGTGCCACTTCAATCGATGTTCTTTCCAATGCTCATACCATTTTTGCTGCGTGCCTGGCTTGATGAAAAACTGCATCTCCATCTGCTCAAATTCACGCATGCGAAAAATAAACTGTCGAGCCACGATTTCGTTTCGAAATGCCTTTCCTGTTTGGGCAATACCAAAAGGGATTTTCATTCGACCCGTTTTTTGAACATTGAGGAAATTCACAAAAATACCCTGGGCCGTTTCTGGTCTTAAATAAAGATCTGTTGCACTTTCTGCTGAAGCGCCCAATTTGGTTCCAAACATTAAATTGAACTGCTTGACCTCTGTCCAGTTTTTTGATCCCGATAAAGGACATGCAATTTCCAATTCTTCGATAAGGGCCTTGACGTCTGCTAAATCTTCATCCTCTAAAGAGCGGGCTAATCGCTTTAATATAGTGTCTGCTTTTTCTTTGTAACCCAACACGCGTGGATTGGTTTGCTCGAATTGCTCTTGGTCAAAATCCGCTCCAAAACGCTTGGCTGCCTTTTGAATTTCCTTTTCGATTTTAGCCTCGATTTTATTGGCCACATAATCCTCAACCAACACATCTGCACGGTATCTCTTTTTCGAATCCTTATTGTCAATTAAGGGATCGTTGAATGCGTCAACGTGACCAGAGGCCTTCCATGTTGTGGGATGCATGAATATTGCAGCATCAATACCTACAATATTATCATTGAGGCGCACCATGGCGTGCCACCAATAATCTCTGATGTTTTTTTTGAGTAATGCCCCCATTTGAGCATAGTCGTAAACTGCGGATAAGCCGTCGTAAATTTCACTGGACTGAAAAATGAAACCGTATTCTTTGGCGTGTGAGATAACTCTTTTAAAGACCTCGTCCTTATTCTTCATGGATCGGATTGTTTGATGGGAGCAAAAATAGAGTTTTCTATTAGTTTAAAACAACCTCTCCTTGAGTTAAAACCACATCTTTATCCCAAACTTGAATGGTGTATTCCCCACGGACAATAGTTTGATTGGCCACATTAACAGCCTTACAAATACTGCCTCCTCTACCGTCATAACTCACAAGAAACTTTTGTTCCATAATGCGCGGCGTATTTCCCTCTTCATCTAAAACTCCTGCAGGTGGAATAAAACGAAGGGTTAAATTTTTTGTAAAGGTTCTGGACTGAGTAGGCTTAGCCACAACATCAATACAGGTTCTGAAAATTTTGGTCTGATCTGCCAAGGTAGATTCAACCGGTTGACCTGAAGCCAAGAAATAAGCCTTTGTGCGAATTCCGCTAAACTCAATTTCATTAACATCATTTAAAACAGTGTTAACCGCTTCAGTTTTCGATTTTAAAGGTTCTTTAGGTGTTGAAGCAGCTGTTGCAGCAGTGCTTTGAGTATTTTGAATGGCTCTTCGTCCTCTGTCGTCGATTAAGTTTTTCGTCGCGTTTCTAAGACTGTCGTAACGACGTTCAAAGGCCTTGAGACGTCGATTAGCCTGCTTTAAATTGGCAACCGTCAAACTTAAATTAGCCACGGAGTCTTGTAGTTGAGCAACCTGATTTTCTAATTTTTGAATGGTCATCTTGTCAAATTCACTTTCGCTTTTGAATCGATCGATGTCGAGTCTGGCTTCTGTAAGTGATTTGGTCAAGTTTTGCTTTTCAATGGTCAAATAATCAATTTCAGCCTTCGAATTGAGGTTGAGATTGTAGAATAAAACCAAAATAGCCACTATCACTACGAGTAGTACCGCAATGATAATATTATTTCTTACTTGAGTATCTGATGAAGTTTCCATCATAGAATTGAGGTGTTGTTTTGCTTAGCCAAAATATTAAAGTTAGTCCTAGAATCCCTTGTGCCACCTTGCTGCATCGGATGTAATGCAGTATTATTCGACACAAATACTCCACTGTGTACAATTTGTCGGTCGAATCTGCCTTTGACCGAAACCACTCTGCATCTTCAAAACGGAATAAACGTACCCTTAATCGATAAAAGCTATCCTATTTGTGCGATTTTTTTCAACTACCCAAAGGGAATTACCTTACATTTTATTCACCATTTAAAATACAAAAATCAGGCCGAACTCGGAGTCTTTTTTGCACAACTTTGGTTCGAAAAATATCCTGTGTGGCAATGGCCAAAAATTGACTTAATTATTCCTGTTCCACTGCATTCAAAAAAACACAGAAAAAGAGGATACAATCAATTGGACTTTTTCGGCAATGAACTTTCAAAAATGATTAGTGCGCACTATTGCACTGATGTGCTAAAACAGTCTCGACTTGAACAATCTCAAACCAAAAAGAATGTTAGGGAGCGTTTTGATTCTAAGAAAAAGAGTTATCAACTCGCTCACCCAGAGAAAATATATGGCAAATCGATTCTGTTAATCGATGACGTGATCAGCTCGGGAGCGACCATTTCATCTTGTGTGGCTCAATTGAAAAAAGGCGCCCCTGTTTCTATCAAAATTGCAGCCATCGCTTATACCCCTAAAAAGAATAAATTCAGTTGATAATGTTGTAACTTTCAGCTTTGAATTCGTCTTGATGTTGAAAAAAATTCAATCCTTTTTAATCGGTTGTTTCTTAATCCTAAGCTTTAATCAATGTGCCAAAAGGGGTTCTCCTACAGGAGGGCCTAAGGATGAAACACCACCAGTTTTTATAAAGGCTCAACCGCCCATTGAAACAACGAATTTTAACGAGACTCGAATTCGAATCTACTTTGACGAATACATCAAGCTAAAAAACTTAAAGGAGCAGTTGATCATTTCGCCTCCTCTTGAAAATGAACCTGTAATTAGCCCTCAGGGTAGCGCAAGTAAGTTCATTCAAATCGATATTGAAGACACGCTAAAGTTAAATACAACCTACAGTTTTAATTTCGGGCAGAGCATTGCAGACAATAATGAATCAAATGCTTTAGTCAACTTTCAATATGTCATTTCCACAGGAGATTATATCGACTCCTTGCGTTTAAAGGGAGTTGTAAAGGATGCTGTGAATCGAAAAGCGGAAGAATTTATCAGTGTCATGCTCTATAAAATTGACAGCTCTTACACTGATTCTATCGTCTACCAAAAGCCTCCTACCTATTTGACCAACACCTTAGACAGCTTACCGGTTTTCGATTTTAATTACCTCAGCCCAGGTCAATATCAACTGGTTGCGATTAAAGACGAAAACAGCAACAATTTATTCGATCCTAGCTTAGATAAGTTTGGCTTTTTGGACGAGCCTATTTTTATTCCGACTGAGGATTTGTTTTTAATCAATCTCTTTAAAGAAGCGACTCCCTATGCTGCTGTAGTTCCTGCACAAGTTTCACAGCAACGCGTCTTATTTCCGTACAGAGGGCCAAAGCACATCGTACCAGAAATTGAGTTATTGACCAAACTCAACGACAGCATAACAACCTTTACCGAAAAAATTAAAGACAAGGATAGTTTACAGTTTTGGATTCATCCGCCAGCCTTCGATTCTCTGCAATTTCTTGTCCGTGTACCTAAACTCAATCAAATTGACACCTTTACTGTTCGAAAGAAAAGCACCGTTGACCTCGATAGTCTTACGCTTTCACTAAAACCTAACGGTTCACTTAAAACTACAGATCATGCAGTAGTTGAAACCTCAACTCCAATTGCCAAAATCGACAGTACTCTTTTCAGCCTCTTCAAATTTGATAGTATCCCCGTAGAATTTGAGTTAGAACTGGACCAAACACGAAGAGCCTTAAACGTCTACTACCAACGCGATTTTTCTGATGAATTTAAATTAAACCTCCTACCTGGGGCAGTTGAAGATATTTTTGGAACCTCAAATGACAGTATCGAAAAAAAATACAGATACGGTCAACTCGAAGATTACGGCACACTTCAATTATCCATTGAGGGCGCAACCTATCCTATCATTGTCGAGTTATTAGATGGTAAAGACGAGATTGTTAGCGCCGTCAATCTGGACCAAAAAGAACCTCTTACATTTGATTTGCTAGAACCTGCCACCTACGGTTTAAGGGTAATCTATGACCGAAATAAAAATGGTCGCTTTGACAGCGGAAATTGGTTACTAAAAACACAAGCAGAAGAGGTAAAGTACTTTCCAGATCCTATTGAAGTTCGCGCCAATTGGGAAATTGATCAGACTTTTATCATCACAAATTAATTTCAAAAGAGTCAGCATCTTTTAAAAAGCCCAGTTCATTACGAATTTGATTGAGATGCGCCTTGTCGAGCTCAACTACACAACTACTTTGATCTTCATTTAAAAAAGCAAGTTCAACACCTAAAGGGTCATAAACCGCTGAGCAGCCATTGTATTCCCATCCGTTTTTATCGCTTCCTGTTCTGTTGACCCCGATTACATAACTCATATTCTCTATTGCTCTGGCCTTGAGTAAATCATTCCAAGCCGAGATTCGATAAATCGGCCAATTAGCCATATAAATCAAAAGGTCATAATAAGGCTTTTTGTTTCTGGACCAGACTGGGAAACGCAAATCATAGCAAATCATGGGGCATATCATCAAATCCTTGACCTTTTCTTGAATTCGTTCTTCACCGTTTTGATAGACCTTTTCTTCATTAGACATGCTAAAACCATGTCTTTTGTTGTAGTGGTTATGGCTTCCGTCTGCATGAACAATAAATGCTCTATTCGACCAAATGCGACCATCGAAAAAAGCAGTACTTCCGAGCAATGTAATTTGAAAATTTGCTGCCATTCGTTGCATCCATTGCAAGGTGATAGCTCCCACATTTACGTCTAAGTCTTCGGGATTCATTGTAAAGCCCGTAGAAAACATTTCGGGTAAAACCACCAAGTCGACATCTTCAGCCAATAGTTCTATTTCACTTTCGAAACTTTTAAAATTGGCCTGGGGGTCATGCCAGTGCAATATCTTTTGAATGGCAGCAATTTTCATAGTTCACTAATTTATTCTAATTCCTGGATTGAAATCTTCAGGTGCATTTTCTGTTTTTAGAACTGTCCCATTTCCTCCACTATCATTACTGATCTCCCAATCTTCAGGAACAAAAATATCGGTTCCTTCTTTAATATGAGATTTTCTCAAGGCTCTTCCATCTTCAAATTCATGATCGGTTCCACTACCGTCTTCTCCAATTCGGCCAAATATATCCATTGTTTTTCCGTCAGCGTTGATCAGAACCAAGTTGTCGTCTCCATTTGAATTCGCCACACTTGACCCCTTGGCCTCTGCATCAGGAACTATACCATATACAAGTTCAAACTGGACTGCATCAGCAGCTATTACAAATGTAGAATTTGATTTTATGGTATAAGAATTCAAGTCAAAACGACTACTCACCGTTGAATCAGCATTTGTATACCGCTGCAATTCCCACCCTTGCAATGAAATATCATTTTCGTCAGCATTAAACAATTCTATGAAGCGGGCTTTGCTGTCATTGTTTGGGTCTGCTATTTCACTGATAAAAACACTTTTGTTTGCTTTCATTTCAGGGCAAGATTCTTCCGTTAAAATCAAATGCTCAATTGAATTCAATTCAATATGCCATCGTCCATTTTTAACAAAGAGTATTCCAGAGATTTGAAACTGTGATTCCGGAATCAGATAATCTTAATATTCTTCATATCCACTCAAAACAAGCCTTAATTCATTCCCATTACAATCAAGTAATAATCGTTTGGAGTCTTCTTTAAAAGCTCCTAACATTTTACCGATCTCATCAGGAGCAAATGATAAACCTGTAAAGCGTTGAAAGGTATAATTATGCGTTTCGCTCAGTGTTTCCA
>WTJC01000009.1:7231-59841 GCA_011525015.1 Flavobacteriales bacterium | reverse complement strand
GTATTCAGGATTTGAAAATGCATTGATACGTTCTTTTGGATCTGCGTTTAAATCATAAAATTCCCAAGTAGGAGCTGTATTTTGCTTCGTTGCATTGCGCATATCAAGAGCCTCACCGTAGTAATAAATCAATTTGTAATCTTTACTTCTTATTCCAAAATGTGCTGGTCGATTTGGGCTGTGTTCCCAATAGCGATAGTAGGTGTATTCGCGTTCTTTTTGAGCACTACCTTCGAGCAATGCTCGAAATGATTGACCTTGCATCTGCTCTGGAATAGGCACCTGCGCGTAATCTAAAATAAGAGCAGGAATATCGATATTCATCAGTAATGCCTCATGTCTTTTCCCTTGAGGTAATTTTTTGGGATAACGAATTACAAAAGGCATACGAGCGGATTCTTCTAACATCATACGTTTGTCAAAGAAGCCGTGTTCTCCTAAAAAGTACCCCTGATCAGAGGTGTAAATGACGATGGTGTTTTCAAGTTGTCCACTTTCTTTAAGCGCAGCTAAAATCTTTTCAATATTATCGTCAATGGCAGCTCCACAGCGAATAAAATCTTTAACGAATTTTTGATAGGATTTTTTTCGAATTTGTATACTGTCTAGGCCTGAAATATCGAAAGGCATGCCGGGATAATCGGTCCAAAATTCATCGGGTTTTTCTTGGTAGCGCAGCCATCTTTTAGTCAGATTATCTAACAATTGCCCCTTAAATGTTCTTCCGGTAGGATGAGGATAGGGTTCTAAAAGCGACTCAGGTTCTGGAATTTCAACATCAGCCAACATATCGGCGTGACGCTCGGGGTAGTGAAAGGGTTCATGCGTGGCTTTAAAGTGGGTCATCAAGAAAAAAGGTTGATTCTGGTCTTGAGCTTTAATCCATTCAATAGATTCGTCTCCAATAATATCTGAAGAAAAGCCTTGGTGTACTGTTCCGCCTTTTCCTCCGTATTCCCAGTTTTCTTTTGTCTTGAGTAAGGGATCGAAATACCTCCCCTGACCGGGCAATACCTTGTAATAGTCAAAGCCAGTAGGTTCTTCTTTTAAATGCCATTTTCCTATAATCGCTGTTGAATATCCTGCATCAGAGAGCAATCCTGCAATGGTCAAACTGTCTTTAGAAAGGGCATCCCCTAAAGTGTAGACGCCATTTTTATGACTCATTACTCCAGTTAATAGTGCAGCTCTGGAGGGCACACAAATAGAATTGGTAGTGAACATATTCTCGAGAGTAACCCCTTGTTCAGCCAATGTTTTGATGCCGTCATTTTTTACATAGGGCGCTAATAATCCTCCGTAAATACCCCATGCTTGTGAGGTGTGATCGTCGGACATAATGAATAAAATGTTGGGTGCACGTTCTTCCTCAAAGGCGCAAGCATTGAGAAAGATGATAGAAAGAACGGCCACTATAATTTGAAAACCGCGCATAATTAGGTCTTAGTTAGTTCTTTACAATTTAAAAAATTAAATGTAAAAGAAGCTAAATAACCTTGAGCTGTTTACTGCGGACAAGCACCTTCGGTAAAAGAAGTCACACCTCCTTGATAGGTGGCATAACAAGAATTGGGGTAGGTGAGCCCGTCACATCCACAAACGGGTTGGTACTCTTCAGTACAGGCAATCCTCAAGAAAGGATTAAGTGGATCTATACAATCTAAGGGAGTCGAACCTTTTGTAAAGTAATAGGAGATTTCGTCGTCTGCGATTTCTGGAACATCCACATAATGTAGGGCCAATTGATTGTCGTCAAGAACTTCGATGCGGTATTTTTTTTGATCAGAAAGTACGATCAAATCTTCTTTAACTCGAATGCTTTCTGGTAGTTCAGCATCACTAATCCCTAGAGGCAGTTCATTTGAGCTCTTGCTCCATATCAGGTTTTGATCGGCAAAAATCCAGAGTTGATTGGTATCGAAAGGATAGTCTTCAAATTGGCAATAGCATACCACATTATTCAAAATCCATTGTCCTTCAATGGCTTTTAAATTATAAGGTGTTATGGGTGATTTTTGACAACTTCCAAGGCTGAGCGCAGCGAGAATGATGTAAATGTATTTGGTCTTCATTGGGAACTGTTTTTTAGTTAAACACCTCTAAAGAAAAATCCCCTAAAATTTTAACGAATAAATCTATAGGTAGCCTTGATTAAAAAAGTGTTATTGACATTTTCTCCAGAGAGCTGGTCAAAATAGGCATCCCCCAGAGAAGGAGCCAGGCTTCCATAATTACTAATTCCGCGATTCCACACCAAAAAGAGTTCTGAGCCCGGTATATACTCCCATCTAAAAACCAAATTTGATCTAAACTGAAAATAGGTAAAGTCTGGATTTTGAAAGCTCAAATCTACAGTTTGATCTTGGTTGAAATCTACTAAATAGCGATTGTTTTCAAAGTTTACCTGTGCATCTGACAAATAGCTGATACGATCATCTAAAGACTTTGCGATAGGATTATTGACCGTATTAAATCTTTTGTAATCCACTGAGGTAATGAAGGGTTCGCCGTAGAATTGTAAACTCATATTTGGCGTAATACTGTAATTGAGTCTCATTACAGTCGAGAGCTGATTATTATTGATGTCTGCCAGTAAGTAGTTGTCGTTTTCATTAAAATTGAAAGCCGTTAAATATTGAGTTTGACTCGGCCTTTCGTTGTATTCTACTTCTAGTTCTAAATTGAGTCGGTCGGTGGGTTGATAAGAAAAGCCTACTTGGTATCTCAAGAAGGAGAATTGATTTTCTGTGGCTACAGAACGAATGTATCCTCCTCCGAATCTAAAGCGTTTTCTTGAGTCAGATTCGAAGAAAAGATAACCTCCCGTTTCTCGGTTAAATCGCCAACGAGGCCCTCCTCTTAAATGGGTATTGGTAAAGATTCGAGGTTTGTAAAACAGCCCTGAGGATACGCTCCAGAAATTTTTAAAATTAATAGAGGTTCTGGTGTCAAATTGTATGCGATTGAAATTACCTTCAAAGTCAAAGGCAGTAAATTGTGAAAAATTGAGATTGATGTTTCTATACCAATCTTTGGCTCTTAACGTTCTGTAATTAAGTCGGTTGTACTGCCGAATGTCATCCGCCTGTCTCAAAAATCCAATGTCATTGGTTTCTAAACCTGGAGACCTCCAACGTGTTCCCATCTGATAGGTCCATGCGCTTCCTCCTTGTTTACCGAACTCTAAGCGTCCTCCAGTACCAGAAAGTCTAGTAAGGGTAGTATCGACCTCAACATGTGAGGCGTCGCTGCGTTGAAATAAGTGAACAATACTGCGCTGTGTTCTCGTTATGGCCTCTGGAGTTCCATTAACTGTGCTACCTACAAAAGTTCCAACCAAATACTTGCTAAAGTCATCCCAGCTGTGGGCAAAATCAACCCCATAAGAATAGGCGCTTTTGTGTAGATAATTCAAGGTTTCTGGAAGTTGACGATTTGTTCCGGTTAACATGAGTCCGACGAAAGATTGTCGCTCGTTCAAATCTTGTTGTAGACGCACCACAGAATAGTTAGTGAGTGGCTCTACTACTTGAGAACTTCGCTCGTCTTCAGTTCTAATTTCTGCACTCATCTCTGCAGTGAGGGCATTAATGATTCCTATGGATAAGCCGTCTTTGGTTTTTCCTGAGAATTTAGCGGCGCCCAAAATAGTGGTATTGTTAGGGGTATTTACGTATGCTCCGGCAGGTCTAGACACAAATCCCTGAGGGCTTCGCCCGATGCGTCTTGAGTAAAAGAGGTTGTCGTTTCCGTCGGCAAAACCGTAATCAAAAATGTTATTGTTTTCGATAAAAAAAGGACGCTGTTCTCTAAAGAAAATCTGAAAACCATCTAATGCGATGGCTCCAGGGTCAGCTTCGACTTGGCCAAAATCAGGATTGATGGTGAGATCAAGTGTTAAATCATTGGTTACACCAATTTTCGCATCCAGGCCGAATTTGGTAATCTGATCATTTCCTGTTTTAAAGGGATTTCCTTCTTCTCTCGGATAACGATCATTTTGTGCGACCACAAAGGGTTGTATTTCCAACTGCTTTTGCGGAATGATATTTTTAAGGCCTTTTAAGGTGCCAATTTCTGCGATAGGAGCACCAACATCTAAAGGAACTCGATCCCAAACAGAGACCTCGTCTTCTCTAAAAATTCTACGATTGACCTGCAAGCCCCAAGATTGCTCTGGATTATCTCCAAATTTTAACTGTGAAAATGGAATTTTAGACTCAACCATATAGCCGTCATCTTCAATGCTACTAGCGGTATACCAAATCGGGTTCCAACTTTCATCTCCATCGCCAAAGGTGATAAATTCATCTCCTTTAACACCCGCAGCAGTGGTTGTAAAGCTGTATGCAGTTCGTTTATCGCCTATGCTCGCAAAAACGACCTCTACGAAGTCACCTTCGAACCCGTCACGTCGAGACATGCGCTGTTCAATTTGTTCAGGAATACTGTCATAGGCTTTAATTGCGACGTAAAGGAATTTTTGATCGTATAGTATTTTAAATGCAGTAGGTTGAGAGGGGAGTGAATTTTCATCAGGAGTGCGTTCGATAAAATTACCTGACCATTCGACTAAGTCCCAAACGGGCTCCTCGAGTTTTCCATCGATTTTTGGCGCATCAGCATTTTGAATTTGCAGGGTGTTATAGGTTTTTTGGTCATAAAGCTCTTCTTGCCCCCAGGCATAGCTCACCATAAAAAGAAAAAGCCAGAAAAATTTTTCACTCATTTCAACAAAATCAAAAGCATCAAAGTTAAGACCTCAGCATAAACGAATTGTTACATTGAACTCAAAATTAAATTCATCTTTTCAGCAGACTTAGGCCGTAAAACAGATTATTATTTTATTTTTAAATTGTAAAACACCATAAAAATACCTAATATGAAAAATGTATACGTATTGCTTTTTGCGCTAATCACAATGACTATGAATGCACAACAACAAGAGCTTCCATATGCAGAAATAGGACCATATCAAGATGAATTTACAGCTCATACCGTACTCTCAAGAATGGTAGAAGGCTTGGGATATCGATTTTACTGGGCCACAGAATCTTTAACAGAAAATGACCTGAGCTATAAGCCAAGTGAATCTGGAAGATCTTCTATGAATGCCATTGAACACATATACGGATTAACTGAAATGGTTATTCACGCCTTTGAAGGAAAGCAATACGATTTCTCACAGGACCCTATGACTTTCGAAGAACTTCGAAGTGGCACATTGATGAATCTGAAAAAAATGCAAGAAATGTTAGCAGAAAACCCTGACTTTGCAAATATGCCCATTAAATTCAATTACAATGGACAAGACATGGTCTTTCCATTTTGGCATGCAATTAACGGACCTCTTTCAGATGCTTTATGGCACACCGGTCAGGTCGTGATGTTAAGACGTGCAAGTGGTAATCCACTGCCACAAGGCGTCAATGTATTTACAGGAAAAACAATGATGTAAATTTTAGACTACAAGCATATTGAACCATCAGTTTTCTTTCATAAGCTGATGGTTTTTTGTTTGTGCATAGGATATTTTAAATTTAACCAATAACAAGTCAAAACAGCGCCCCTATGAATTTTTTAGATCGCTTATCTAAAGTTGCGGAAATTGTAGGCTCCTTAGGGATTGTGATCAGTTTATTTTTGGTTTCAGTTCAATACAAAAACAATTCTTTGGCTTTAGAGACTTCAACGGCTAATTCGGTAAACGCTAACATTGCCGATTGGTACAACTCCTTCTTTGAAAACACTCAAGAAACCGAATCATTTTTAAAGTTTTTAGCCGATCCAGATTCAGTGAGTCAAACTGAAAAATTTCAATCCATCATGCGTTTGCATTCGCTCAATTTACATCTGCAGAACGCGCTTTACTTGGAGCGACAGGGCGTCTTAGATGAGAATTTAAGAAAGACCATTTCAATGGCCGTATACAGTGGATTAAAACAGCCTGGATTTTACTTTTTTTGGGATCAAAGAAAATCGATGTACACTGAGGAATGGCAAATCTTTGTAGAAGATATTATAGCTTCTCAGAAGCATACAGAGCTAGAAGAGCTTTTTGATGCCTCCGCTGAAGAAAACAACTCTGAATAAAGTTAAAATTAGCGTTCCAAGCAGCTCGCCTCAACCCGTCGGTGTAAAGAGGATTACAGTTTTAAAGGATAAATAATCGTGTAAATCAGACGTTTACCTGTCAGTTTTATCGTATAAACTGATGCTTTGTCAGTTGTTCATTGGAAGTTTTAAATTTAGTAGCAAATCAAAAACAGTACTCCAATGAAATTTTTAGATCGTTTATCTAAAGTTGCAGAAATTGTAGGTTCCTTAGGAATTGTCATCAGTTTGTTTTTAGTCTCAGTGCAATACGAAAACAACTCTCTAGCCCTAAAGACCTCGACCGCCAATTCAGTGAATGCCAATATAGCCGATTGGTACAACTCCTTTTTTGAAAATACTGAAGAAACCGAATCATTTTTGACGTTTTTAGCCGATCCAGAATCGGTAAGTCAAACTGAAAAGTTTCAAGCCATCATGCGCTTACATTCGCTCAATTTACATCTGCAAAATGCACTTTATTTGGAGCGTCAGGGTGTATTAGATGAAAATTTAAGAAAGACCATTTCAATGGCCGTATACAGCGGTCTGCAACAACCGGGCTTTTATTATTGGTGGAATCAAAGAAAATCAATGTACACCCAGGATTGGCAAAATTTTGTAGAAGAAATAATAGCCTCAGAAGAAGAAACAGAGCTAGAAGAGCTCTTCAATGTTTTCACTAAAGAGGAAAATTCTAAAGAAGGTCAAAACAAGAGTTCCCAATAACTCACGTCAATCCATCGGTTGAATTTGAAGCCGACCTCTCGAAGTTGCCCCACTTTTTTGAATCCCAATTTTTGGTGAAACTTGACACTTTGTTCATTGGGTAGTGCAATACCGGCCAATACAGCATGAAACCTTTCTTGTCGAACAGCTTCGAGAAGATGGGTGTAGAGAGCAAGACCAATTCCTTTAGAGTGCTGGTCTTTATCTACATAGATGCTTACTTCAACTGTGTTTTTATAGGCTGATCGCGGTTTCCATTTGGCAGCAAAGGCATAAGCGAGAATCTTTTGGTTTTCTTCAAACACCCACCAAGTCATTTTGGGATGAATATTTATGCGCTGACCCATCTCTTCGGGGCTAAGTTCAACCTCTTCGAAAGTATAGCTGGAATTCAAGATGTAGTAATTATAAATTGAAGCGATTTCTGCCGCATCGGATACTTCTGCTTTTCGAATCATCTGTGGCCAAAAATTTATGTGTTATTTTTAAAATGAAGATATTAAATATATACGGTTATGAACACTTGTATTCGCCTTACCACTTCCTTGTTTCTTTTTTTAATTTTTGCCTCATGTTCTTCTTCAAATGAACTTCAATTTGAAGTGACTTATGACGCGAGTTTAGCTTCGTCTGCTTTTGACGGTAGATTACTTGTTTTAGTCAGCTCTTCAGACCGAAGCGAACCTCGATTTCAAATCAATGACAATGACGATACTGGAATTGTAATTGGTAAAGATGTATCCAATTGGGAGGCAGAAACTCCTGAATTGGTAGGTGGAAATCAGGCCATTTATCCATTAGAAAATTTAAAAGAATTAAAGGCGGGAAGGTATTACGTTCAAGCCTTACTGCACAAGTACGACACCTTTGAATTGGCCAACGGGCACAGTGTTCAATTACCCATGGATCAGGGAGAAGGGCAGCATTGGAACACGAGTCCCAAAAATATTTACAGCGCACCACAGTGGATAGAAATCACAGCAAATACCAAAAAAGTACAGCTACATATTTCAGAAGAAATTCCCCCGATAACACCGGTTGCAGACTCAGAATACATCAAGCACATTCGTATTCAAAGTGAAATGTTGACCGCCTTTTGGGGTAGACCTATGTATTTACAGGCCAATGTTCTTGTACCTCATGGATTCGATAAAGACGCGGCGACCCAGTACCCTTTAATGGTCTTTCACGGACACTTTCCAAAGACTTTTGGAGGGTTTAGACCAGAGCCCCCAACAGCTCCCGAAAATGACGATGTGTATAATGCCAGGTTTGGTATAACAGGTTATGAATACATTCAACAAAAAGAAGCGCATGACTTATACCAGCAATGGGTTTCTGACGATTTTCCGAGATTTATCGCCATAGAAATTCAGCACCAAAATCCGTATTACGACGATTCTTATGCCGTTAATTCAGCTAATCTTGGCCCTTATGGAGACGCGATAACCTATGAATTAATCCCTCATGTAGAGGCCATGTTTAACGGAGTTGGAGAAGGTTGGGGTCGATTCCTATACGGTGGTTCTACGGGTGGATGGGAAGCCTTAGCCGTTCAAGTATTTTATCCTAAAGAATACAATGGATGCTTTGCGGCCTGCCCAGATCCTATTGATTTTAGAGCCTATACTGTGGTCAATTTATACGAAGATGAAAATGCCTACTACAGTGAAGGAGCATTCAAAAAAACACTTCGTCCGGGAAGACGAGACGGAAAAGGGCTCATTCAATCTTCGCTAAGACAGATGAATCGAAGAGAAATGGCCTTGGGTAGCAAGGGTCGCTCTGGAGATCAGTGGGATATTTGGCAAGCCGTTTACTCTCCCGCAGGTGAAGACGGATACCCTAAGCCTATTTGGAACAAAGAGACCGGAGAGATTGATAGAGAAGTCGCTGAATATTGGAGAGAGAATTACGATTTGAGTCATATCATGAAACGAGACTGGGCTTCTATCGGAGAAGATCTCGAAGGGAAAGTGCATTTGTACTGCGGTGATATGGATAATTATTACCTCAACAATGCAGTAGTATTGACCGAGGAGTTTTTAGAGAGCACCACGGACCCTTACTACAACGGAGAGGTTGATTACGGCGATATGGCTGAGCACTGCTGGAATGGAGATCAAGAAAACCCCAATTACATCTCGAGATTACGATACAATACCATGTATCTCGAAAAGATTCAAAAAAGACTAAAATCAACGGCTCCAAGAAATCACCGATTGAAAAACTGGGGGTTATAAAGTCTTTATTCTGATATAGGAGTAAATCCTAATAGGGCAGAGATCATTGGTTTTCCATCTACTGCAGTTATGATGTAATAGGCATGTCGCTCTTTAGCTCCCATAACAGCTCCTGACTTCAGGTATCGAGTAAAGCTCATTTTAATAATGGCTTTGGACTGATCGTTCTCCAAGGTCGTTACTTCAATTACCTTTGAATGGGAGTACTTGTTTTCTTCTAATTGTTTAAAGGCGTTGATCAACCATTGATAGACCTCGTCTTTGGTGTTAAGTACTGTTTTGTGATCGGTGTAAACAGAGAAAGGCGTGCTGTAAATCGAATTGCTAATTAATGTAGCGTCGGCATCAGACCAGGCGTCGCTATACTTTTGCATCATGGCGTCAATCTTGTCTTGGGATAAATCTTGAGCGCTGCAAAGACAACTGAACAAGGCAAAAGCTAGTAAACTAAAGAATCGCATAGGCATGTTTATTATTGTAATTAAATGTAATAATTTTAATTTGCAACAAAAAAATTGTGTTTTTTACTCCACTATTTAATGATGAGCTTCTGCGTTTGCTCCACCGTTTCTCCTGAAATTCGAATCAAATAAATTCCTTCTTTGAATAATCCCAAATTCAAGTTGATGACACGATTAAAAGGCACTTCTTTCGTTTGGTCGTACAAACTTTGCCCAACGATTGAATTAATTCTGACCTTAACCTCTTGGTCTGATCCTGCAACAAAAATATTTACTTCTTCTGTTGCTGGATTTGGGAAGAGTACCACTTTTTCAGAAACAAACAATTCCTCGTAATAAACACCCTGACAATCCAGGTCGGTGTAAATTTTTATGCGATTCAGCCCTTTGTTTAGCTTAAGGCTGAGTCGAGTGTCAAAGGAGGTAAACTTCTCGCCATTGAGCTCAACTTGATAAGAAGATGGTCCTGATACTTCCAGATCTAAGCCATTTAAATCCTCATTTAATTTTGAAGAAACTTGAAGAGGTAGAGGTTCTTCAATAGTAACCGTATAACAACGCATATAATCCGGTTGTCCTTCCACACCTAAGCAAACCGAATAGGTCGCAGGGGATAAGTTTTCAATAAGGGTCGTATCGCCGCTTAAAGGCTGCGCACTTTCATCGTTAATACTATAAGTATATGAATAATTAGAGTTCGTAGCTTCAATACGAATGCTTCCGTTGGATTCTCCGATACAGGTCACCGAGCTAGATTTAATCACAAAGGTGTCGGCAGGAAGGGTGAACACTTCACAGCCGTTAAAGTCTACTTCTGCTCCCGCAGGGGTATTTGGACATAGATCTTCACCATTTGGAACCCCATCATTATCATCGTCATCTGACGCAGATGAACAGTTGTCTCCAACAGTGTATTTGATGTATTCAGTTACGGCAAGACCTCCAGGAAAGGCAAATTTACAGGCATAACTTATTTCGCTGCCCAGTGTTTGATTGGCTATGGTTGCGGTAAATTTTTGACCTCCAAGCGCTGTCATCGGACTTTCACTAAAAGGAGTCTCCCTCCATAAATAAGCAATCAGGTCTGTTTTGCTGTCTAGTAACTCAAATTCGACCTTAACATCATTTCCTTCAGTAACAAAACTATAGGTATATCCAATATCAAAATTTCCTTGACTCGCAACATCAGATTGGCCCGCACATGAGTTATTTTGATTCTCAGTGGTTGTCGCACTGAGGTTGACTACTTCACTTGATGTATTTCCGTAGACATCGCTAACGCTGATACTGAAGTTATAGGTGGTTTCAGGATTTAATCCCGTATAAGTGGCACTAATTTGTTGAGACGAGGTTCCGCTGAACAGTTGTTCTTGGCCGTTTTGCACCACGCTGTAGACTACTGAACCTGAATCATCAGATGCCGAAAGGTTGAAACTGATGTTAGTAGAACCTGCTTCTGCGACACTAGCACTTAAATTTGTTGGTGGGTTTTCGTCTTGATTAGTTGAAAGTTCTCCATAAACTTCAAATTCAAATAAGCTGTATCCGTATTCTGTATTTCTGCTCAATAAATTCAATCGTATAAATCTCCCTTGACCATTTAGGTTTATATCCTCAGTTCCACCATTGGCATTGGCGGTACTGTAAATGGTGACCCATGAATTATTGTCGATCGAGGTTTGAATCTCATAGCTTTTCGCAGAGGCAACTTCCCACAACAGTACAACTTCATTGATTTGGTAAATGTTTTCTAAATCTACACTGATAAATTGAGGATCTGAAAATAGACTAGACCATCGCGTTTGATCGTCTCCATCGACTGCAAGGTCTCCGCCAAAGGCTCCTTCTTGACTACTGGTAGTCACTGATTTATTAAGTGCGAGATTCGTTTTAGATAATACGGTTATTGTAATTATATCGCTTGCTGATGCACCTTCATTATCAGTAACCTTTAGTTCGATTTGATGGGTTCCTATTCCCAGGGTAACAGGAGTTGACGCCGTAGAGGCAATAGAGGTATTGTCTTTAATCCATTCATAGCGGTAAATAGAACCATCCGAATCGCTACTCTGAGACCCATCAAGTGTTAAGCTAATCTCATTGCTGTTGCGATCTGCATATACTTCTAGATCATCACCGGCATTAGCAGTTGGAGCATTATTTGAATTTCTTGAAACAAATACAGTGACTGAATCTTCAGCTGTAGTTCCAAAGTTATCTGTAACCGTTAAAGTCACTTCATGAGCTCCTATGGCAAAGTCATAGTCGAGCTGCTGTTCACTTCCAATAGTTTGATTGTTGTATTGCCATTGATAAGCGGCAATTGTACCGTCTGAATCATAACTCTGCGATCCGTCAAGGGTAACTATTTCTTGCGCATCTCCATCGGTATCGATTAGGATTTGTTCGTCTCCGGCTTCACTTATAGGGCGTTGGTTGACAATGACACTGATTTGATCAGTAGAACTAATCCCATCGTCGTCTTGAACCTCAAGGGTTATAATATGTTCACCCAAATTCAGTTCAATTTCTATGTTAGCCTCCGTACCTAGTACTTCATCGTTTTCAGTCCAGCGATAGGCTTCAATACTTCCGTCTTCGTCTGAACTGAGTGAAGCGTTTAGAACGACCAGTTCAAGTTCGTCTAAATCCGTATCAATAACCAATTGGTCATCTCCGGCGCGAGCTATTGGCGCTGCATTATCCGGGTCTACAAGACTTAAGGTAAAGCTGCTTGATCCTTCAGCTCCATCATTATCGGTTACCACTAATTCTACAGTGTAAACCCCAGTGCTGAGGGTCGAAACGAAAGAGGCTTCTTCAGAGGCCAGAGTTTCATCTATGCGCCAAGCATAGGACACTATGGTTCCATCGTTATCAAAACTTGCAGAGCCGTCGAAGGTAACTTCAACAAGGTCGTCGCCATCTTCATCGTTGATGCTGCGATCTTCTCCCGCAACTGAAGTGGGAGCTTCGTTATCAGGATCTATTACAGTGATGACCACTTCGTCTGTTGCTGACATCTCATCTTCATCGGTGACTTTTAATGTGATGATGTGTATTCCTGTAGATAGTTCTATTGTAGGATTGACTCCACTGGCTATGAGCACTTCATTTTCAAACCATTCATAGGCAGATAATGGTGCAGCAACTGCTTCAGAGCCTGATCCGTCTAAAGTAACAGTGACCAGATCGTCTTCGTTATCATCTTCAATTTGCTGATCCTCTCCGGCGTTGGCAACAGGGCCTAAACCTCCACTGCTTACAGTAATTAAAAGCTCGTCACTTGCTTGATTTCCGTTTTGATCTGCAACGGTCAAAATAGCGGTATAGGTTCCACGGGCAAGTTCGAGCTGGCTCGAAGCTGTGCTCGCAACTTCTTCACCGTCGATTGTCCAGCTGTATGAGGTGATTTCTCCGGAGTGATGTGTACTTGAAGTTCCGTCGAGATAAACGGTCTCTACACCATCACCATTTTCGTCTTTTTTGACGATATCTGGTCCGGCATTGGCAATTATTCCTGTTTGAGTAGCTACTTCTCCATAGCCATTCCATTTGTACACTCGAATGTAATCCACCAACATTTTTGCCGGAAAATCTGCGGTTACTTGGTTATTGCTAAGGGCGTCTGTAAAGTTTCCACCAACAGCCAAGTTGATCACAAAAAAGAAGGGTAAATGAAATTCTTCTGCATCTGCACCTAAAGGAAACGGGCCTGTATAGAATTCAAACTCCTGGCCGTTATCAACGACGGTAAGTTTAATTTCATTGGGGTCCCAATACATACGATAGGTTAAAAAGCGATCGGTTAAGGTGTTCGAGGAACTGCGATACGGCTTGGAGTAGTATTTGTCAAAAGAAATACTCGCCGCACAGTCTGGGTTTTCTCCTGTACACGCCTCATCAGAATAAAAGATGATGTTTCCGCCAACGACTTCATTCTCGGTTACATTTTCAAAACCTTCGTCTCTTAACGACTGTTGTTTGTACCCCATCTCCATCATATCGATTTCACCAGATCTTGGCCAACCTACCTCAGAAATATTATTTCCAAGAAGCCAAAAAGCAGGCCAGAGCCCCGTTGATAGATCGTCTGGAACCTTGATGCGCGTTTCGACTAAACCGTATTTAAGGGTGAGTTGGTCTTGGCTTTTGACTCTCGCTGAGGTGAATGCAGATTGATTGTCATTTTCGACTTTTGCCTCTATGACTAAGGCATTGTTGTTAGCTTCCCCAGGAATCGCATCGATGTACACATTTTCTTGTTTGTAGGATTGTAATTCATCGTTACCCCAACCGCAAAGACCCTGATCACATCCATCGCCGATTTCCGCCTCCCAAACATCGGTATTGAATTCGTTGAAGTTTTCTTCCCAAAGGATTTCACGAACGTCTACCTTTACAAAATCTTCAGATTCATTGCCGAATTCATCTCGAATAAGGAGTTTAATATTGTGTATTCCTGAACTTAATTCGACGTTTGCAGTTTGCTCTTGTGAGAGCACCACATTGTTTTCGCTCCACTCGTAAGAGGCAATAGGTCCATAACTTGAAGAAGCATCGAGTGTAACGCTTTCAACTCCATTTTTGTCCAAATCTTCAAGGACAATCTCATCTCCTGCATTGGCCAATAAAGGACCTTGTGAAAAAGAAACTTCTCCTTGGCCTTTCCATTTTTTTACCCGCACATAATCGATAAGTAATTTACCTGGAAGCGGTGCGCTAATGTCGTTATCTGTTAATTGCCCAGTGAAATTTCCACCAACAGCCAAATTCAAAATAAAGTAAAACGGCTTTTTAAAGGCGTCTTCATTTGGACTGATCGGAAAGGGATTAGTGTATAAATCGTATTCGGCTGAACCATCGACTACCGTTAGACGAATCTGTTCATCACTCCAATACATGCGGTAGGTCACAAAGCGATTGTTTAGGGGCGAAGAAGTGGTATAAGGGGTTGAATAATTTTTGTCAAAGGCGATGCTAGCTGCACAACTCGGATTATCTGGCTCGCAGGCTCCACTGGCGTACCAAATGAGATTTGCTCCTACAAAGTTGTTCGCAGGGCCAAAATAATCATCAGCCTGACGGGTACTCTGTGCATGACCCATCTCCATCATATCGATTTCACCGCAATAGGGCCAATCGACTTGTCTGTGGTTGATTCCTAAGAGCCAAGCCGCAGGCCATAAACCATCTTGAACATCTGGCGCCTTCATTCGCACCTCAACAACACCTTGTTGAATGGCGACTTTATTTTCTGTGGTGACCTTTCCAGAGGTGAAATTTAAATCGCCTACACTTTCATTCTTTGCCTCAAGAACGAGTGCAAAATTCCCAGGTTCACCTTCGATTTCTTCGATGTAAACATTCTCTTCTTGGTAGGATTGTAATTCTTCATTACCCCAGCCGCAGATGCCTTCATCGCATCCATCACCAATTGATACATTCCAATTATTCTCGTCAAAAGAATCGAAGTTATCCTCCCAAATGACCGCTCCGATTTCGCTATTACCCACTGTGATTTTGACCGTGTCTGAATCGGTGTTTCCCTCATCGTCTGTAATCTGAAGTTCAAATTCATATGTGCCTGCTGAAAGAGTTAACTCATGTGATGAATTATTAGACAAGACCTCACCACCCTTGTAGCTCCATTGATAGCTGCTTATTGGGCCGTAACTTCCGGAGGCGTTTAGCTGAATGCTTTCTCCAACTGCGACTTGTTTGTTGGCACCGGCATTAGCCATGATTTTCTCCGGTGTAAAGACTTCACCTCGGCCGTTCCATTTTTTGATTTTAATGTAATCGACATACATTTTAGCTGGAAAATCAGCCGTAACCTGAGAAGCGTTTAAAGCATCTGTAAAGGTTCCGCCAACAGCTAAATTCAGGAGCAGGTAAAAAGGCTTAGTAAATGCTGAAGAACGATCACCAATCGGAAAGGGTCCGGTATAGAGATTTTGAACAATACCTCGATCTTCAACCGTGAATCGGATGTAGTTTTCGTCCCAATAAAGGCGATAAGTCAAAAAACGATCGGTAAGGTTTGAAGAGTTGTAATAGGGTTGGTTGTAGTATTTGTCAAAAGCGATACTGGCGGCACATGTCGGATTTTGATCTGAACAAGCTTCTGTATCGTAAAAAATTAGATTGGCACCGACCAAATTGTTTTCATTGGCAAAACCAAATTCTTGTTCAGCTCTAAAGGCAGAATTATGACCCATTTCCATCATATCCATTTCTCCGCTAAACGGCCAGCCGTCTGATTCGATGTTGGTACCCAAAAGCCAAGCTGCAGGCCATAAACCCTTTGATAAATTATCGGGAACTTTTATGCGGGTTTCAATCATACCGTATTTGACTCCCAGATTATTTTTAGTTGTTACCCGGCCTGAAGTAAAATTGTTTTGATTGTCTTTTTTGGCCTCGAGCACCAAGGCAAAGTTGCCTGGTTCACCTGGAATTTCTTCTATGCTAACATTTTCGTTTTGGTAGGTTTGTAATTCGTCATTTCCCCAACCGCACAAATCAGGACATCCATCCCCGAGGTCGACATTCCAAATTGCAGTGTCAAAGCTGTTGAAATTTTCTTCCCAAAGGGTTTGACCCACCTGGGCTTTTAGAAATGAAGTCAGACAAAAAGCGAAAAGTATAGGAAGCTTAAGGAGGAAATTTCTCCCAAGGGCAGAATCGAACATGTATAGCGTTTAGTTAGTGTTCTAAGATGCTTTTAAAATTTGAGCTTACCTAAAAACATGAGGCACAAAACCTATACAGATAAAGATATATTAGCGATAATTGAGATTTACCTATACAGAACCACTACAAGGCAACTTTTGCCGTACTAGTTTAAAAACAGAACCAGAGTTCATCTATTCATTTAAAGCACTAGATTTTTGATAGGTGTACAGCATTTTTTGTGATTCAAGTTGCTGTATTTCGAGCAATTCATAGCCCTTTTGGGGTTGCACCTCTATGTTCCAGTTGGACTCTTTTGAGGCCACCTCTATGGAATAACCATCTGTACTTTTTTTATAGAATAGGCTGATCTCATTGCTTCCAACGCGAACATTTTTGAGCTCGGCAAAATCCCATGTGCTCGGCATTAGAGGCTTAATTAAAACACTTTGCTCAGCAGCTTCAGGAGAAATACCAAAAAATTGACGAACCACGGGAACGGCATAGCTGTAAATATTCCAAGCCTGAGCGAACATACCGTAATCAGGAGAAACCTCGTAAATACTTCCTGGCAAGGCAAAACTGAAACTTCGCCCCATTCGGGTTAAGTAATCAAGGGCCCAGTCAGGATTTCCATAATTGTTTTCAGCAACGGCGGCAACTCCTGTAGGGAGGGTCATCACAGCTCCGGTATACGAGAAAATTTTGCTTCCTTTAAAAGAGCCAAAATCTTGACCAGCCGTCTCGTCTCTATCGATTCCGGTGACAAAAGCGCCAAAGGGATTGACAAATTTTCGAGCTGTTTCAAGGGCTTTTTGTGCTTTGTCCTCAGGAGCAATTCCCACTTCCAAAGGAGTGTTTACCACCCAATTGTGGTGCAGTACAAAGGGACGTTCTTTTTTGGAAGGATTTTTTAATAGATAGCCTTTGGTTTGTTTGAGTTCTTCAACAGCCCATGGTTTTCCTAAGGTATCAGCCCTCACCATTGCATCTTCAATAAGTTGAAGGGTCTCTGAATCATTAGCAATGAAATCACCGTATGAATTAAAATCGTCTACCCAGAACTTCTCATTAATTTTCACCTTGAGTTCAGCTGCTTTTTGCTCATAGCTACGAGCTTGCTCATCATACTCAAGTACTGCAGCGATTTTTGCAGCATCCTCCAAAGCTTTTTGGGAGTAGGCAGCTACATCAATCATTTCAGAGTCTAAACCGTGAATTTCCATCATTCCAGAGCCTTCAGGAAATCCGTTGGCATTAGTATCTTTTTCACCCAAAAGCCAAGTCATTCCTTTTTGAAGTAATTCATAGTGCTCTTCTAAAATGCTGCGGTCACCCGTCCATAAATAGGTTTGCCAAAGCAGAGAGACGAATTGAGGGGTTTCATTGATGTTTCCGGGATTGAATACTACGCCATTGGTAGAGGCTTCGTGAACAATTCGTCCATTAGAATTGGTTTGATTAGAGAGTGATGCCAATAGTGCGATGCTCGAACGCGTGATGTCAAAATTTCCAGTAGCCAAATAACCCTGAAGTGCATATTCGCTATCACAGCCAAACCACCAAGGGTAATCAGGATATCCAGCAGCAATTCCCCTTCCAATCTCGGGAACCTCTCTGATGAACCATTCCGAATTGTACTTAATCCATTTATAGACTTCATTAAAGTTCTCATCTGAAGTGTTCAGTTGACTGAAGTATTCTAATTTTTTAACGCGTTCTGCTTTTTGTTCAAACAAGGCTTGTTTGTCGTTTTTTATACGGTATAGTTCATCAATAGCCTCATCGCTGCTTTGTACAGAGCTCGAAATAAAAAAGCTTATTTTTTGCTTTTCGTGCGGTTCAAGACGTAGTGAATATTGAAATATCTCACTTAAGCCCTTTCCTTGATATTTTGAAGGCTGCGTGCTTGTTTTTTCAGCTTGAGGAATTGAACTCACTGCTGCAAACCAGTTGTTTTCATTGTCTTTAGCCACAAAAACATCATCATTTGTTCCTTCGTCAGTATAATGTTCATCTTGCCCGTCTGAGATTTCTTGTCTTTCACTTAGCCAAGTCGGTCTTAAATCAAAATCTGTTTGAAATTGTACACCTCCATCAAAGCTTGTTTTGTGAAGATTTAGAAAGGTGTATTCCACAAGCATGCCTTGAACACCATCAGGAACAAACTGGGTTTGTGTCACTTCTAAACCCAATTGATTTTCATAAACAATCTGGTTGCCCAATGGAAAATTATTGAAACTTCCGTCTTTTAAAGTGATGCTATCTTCTTGGGTATTTAAATGCAATTGAAACCCGTCGGCCACTTTGATGGGATGATTCCAAAGTCCTCCCATTTCACCATTAATATGCCAGCCGATTTCAGGAAAACTGCCGTCTTGAGCACCGATGGCATAAAATCGATCACCTGCAGTGATGTATGGGGTGTGTTGGTATTCTTTCTTTCCTTTCAAAGAAGTTGTAGTTGTCATTGCTTCTTTGAGTGAAAAATCTTCAGATTGACAACCAACTATAAGGAGTGCAATAATTGCGCATAATCGTTTCATGGCCTTAAATATAAAGACCAATTGTCAATAGCCCATCTTCAAGACATACATAAAAAAATTGCACCACCTGTTCAGTTGAGGTCAAACAAATGATGCAATACTAAACTCTTAGTAAGTTCAAATTATTTCCAAGAGAAATCTGAGCTTGTTTTTGAGCGGATTATCACATAAATCATGACAAGCGCAATAGCTACATGCATATATCCGTAATGTGCGGCTACATCTTCTCTAATCTGAAGAATGATATAGGCTTGAAATAGGTTGATGACTAAAATCATCAATCCAATTTTACGGGCAATTGCAGTGGCCGCAAGATTATCTGCGCCATAACTCGCTTTGTTGGGTAAAGCCACAATGGCTATACCGACAAAGGTGATCATTGTAATCAAATTGCCCCAATTGTTTGTAGCTGAATAAGCCATATACTCGCCAATAATCGGTAATAAACTAAATAGCACAATGCCTAGTAAGAAGTTGTTTCTGTTTTGTTTGAGCGCACCGAATGCACTTAGTAAAACAGCTAATGTGCCAGAAATGGTAAAAATTAAATCTGAAGTTTCCATAGAATAATTAGTTAAGTTGTATTATGCAATATAAATAATTATTTTAATTAAAGCTAAACTTTAAACAGTGTCAATTCTCCCGTAATTTTTTAAGATTTTTAGAGTGTAGAGGGTCTGCATTCCTGCCCATTCTAAACGAGTTCCTTCACTTAAGCCGTACCAGGTGTCCCATCCTCCGTCTTGTTTTTGGCGCCGAATCAATTCGTCTAAATCGGCATTGATGAGTTCTTGGTCATAAAGTGTAGCCAAAATGCCCGTTGGGGATGGTGCGTAATCAAGACTGTGAGGTTTACCGTATAAGCCCCAACCTTCATCACTGTAGTCTGCGCACCTAAAGTTTTTGAGCAGTATGCTTTCTTTCAAGTAATTAATTTGTTTGTCAGCTTTAATGCGGTTTTTAGTATGTGCTAAAAAACAAAGCCAACGAGGAACGCAGAGGTAACAAAAACTGTGTCGGTCTTGTATTCGCTCAAATTCAGACCACACAAACTCTTCCGCAGCCACCATCCATGGGTGATTGATATTATATTTTTCCAACAGCCCTAAGAGCGACGAGGTTGTGCTCAATGCTGCCCATTCCTTAACCGTTTTAAAATGATCTTGGCAGGGATAATTAGAAAGAGGTTTGAACATCCACGGAATTCCACCTTTATCAGTGGTGATTTTTTCAAAATAAGGCATGAAATCTTCTAAAATGATTTTTTTGTTCAGGTAGCCTACTTCGTCTAAAGTTTCTAAAGCCATAACGCTAAATAAGGGTTGGCTTTCTGGAGATGCGGTATCTGGCTCCATTCCATGCCCGAAGCCGCCATCTTCATTGCGATAGGCATAAAGGGCGTGGTAAACTCCTTCTGCAGAACCTTGCTCAAAGTAAAAATGAAATAGACGGCGCTCAATCATACGAGCGTTGACCAGTATAAAATCTCTGGCCTTATTAAAGTTTTCTGTAGAGAGTTGCATTACAAGTTCTTTTGACTTTCAGGCAAAATAAGTAGAACTCCTCAATAAAAAAACAAGGCACGGTTTGCGCCGTGCCTCTAACAGTTTTAATGAAAAATGAACAAAGTTCTCAGATTAGAATCTGGTTCACTATATAATTTTAGGTATAAACCCCTCATAATCAAAACTTTGTTTAGCATTATGTCGAATCTCTTTTATTGGGTATTTCTCTGTAGGCTATAATCTATAACCCTTTTCAAAAGACGTGATAAACTCGTTACAAGCTATAAGCTTCAACAAACAAATACATTTTACAGATAAATAGAGGGGTTAGCAGACGAATTAACAAGTAATTATTTGTAATTCAGTTTAATAATCCATCAAGAGCGATAGGAATAATCCATAAAAAGCACTTCAACAACTTTGGTTATATTGTAATTCAAAACAGACCGCAACCAATGAAAAAGTACTACATCAGATACGCGCTCGAATTCTTGGTCATTACCCTGGGGGTAACTCTTTCTTTTTTTATGGAATATCGACGTGAGAAACAATACAAAGAGCAACTAAAAGAGCAGTCGCTCAGCAGAGTATTACAAAACTTAGAAATCGACAATGAAGATTACGGATTTAACAAGGCTGCACATCTCGACGCCTTAAATGCCATTCGATGGATAGATCAAAATCATCAAAACGTCAGCAATTTTCATCCAGATACCACAGGATATTACATTCAATTGGCAGCCTTTACAAGCACCACTTTTTACGACAATCAAGAGGAATACCGAAGCCTCCAAAACTCAGGTCTTATCGAGTTTATAGAAGACGAAGAAATTGTAATTGGGCTTCAAAACAAATATGTGACACATGAATACATGAAACATCTTGAAGATGAAGTAGATGGTTTTGTAGAACGTCTAAAGCCCTACAGACACAAAAATGTATACATCAATAGTGAGAAAACCAATGTCAGAGGTTATCCTATTGATGCTACTTATACCGGAGCTGCAGAAATACCTCTTGAGGTTGTTCAAGCACTTCATGAAAAGAGATGGTGGCACCAATTATACCTGAAGAGAGTAGATGAACTCATATCAGGAGATCAACTATTGATTAAAGAAATTCAATTGGAACTGGAATAGAAATCAACTCACCAAAGTCATTTTAAAATGAAAAAGTACTACATCAGATACGCACTCGAATTCTTGGTCATTACCCTGGGGGTTACCCTATCTTTTTTTATGGAATATCGACGTGAGAAACAATACAAAGAGCAACTAAAAGAGCAGTCGCTCAGCAGAATTTATGAAAATATCAGCAGCAACGATATACCAGATTTTGAACTAAACATTCGCATACATGAAATGTCCATTCGTTCTGCCGAATGGATTTTTGAGCATCACAATCAATTTACTGAGCAGATGCGAGATTCTATTGGATATCACGTGATGGTTGTCTCGAATATGGGAACTGTTTTGGTCGACAATCAGGAAGAATACAGAAGTCTTCAGAATTCAGGTCTAATTGAACTAATCGCAAATGAAGATTTGGTTAAGGGCCTACAAAACAAATACACCGTTCACAACTTCATTAAAAAAATAGAGGATTACAACAATGAAATGTTCATGCAAAATTTGCAGGGTTTTGCCAGATTAAACATGCTCATTTTAAGCAAAGAGTCTACCGAATTTTATTTACCTGTTAGGTCGCGATATACCGGAGATTTGCGATTGCCTGATAGCTTCTTATACGACATTCGATTGAAAACGAATATAGACAAGCAGTATATAAGTTTAGTGCAACAGCGTTTACTTCAAGACAGAAATATCCTCGATCAAATTGAAACGGAAATCAAATAATCATTAACTTCTACTGCTTTAAAAATTAAATATATGTACGCAATCATTTTAGCTGCTTTACTATCCTTTCAAACCAGTTCTGTTCAAGGAACTTGGGTGAATATTGATGATGAAACTGGAGTTGAAAAATCAGAGATTACCCTCTATGTTGAAAACGGAAAACTCTACGGCAAAATCGAGCGTTTATTGCTGCCTGAAGATCAAGGAAAGGTGTGCGAAAAGTGCAAGGGTAAAGAAAAAAATCAACCTATTGAAGGCTTGATTATTGTGAAAGGTTTGGTCAAAGATGGCGAGGTTTGGACTGATGGAAAAATTTTAGATCCAGCCAATGGAAAATCCTATGATTGCACCATCAAATTGGACGATTCAAACACCTTGAATGTAAGAGGTTACTTGGGCTTCTCTTTTATTGGTCGTTCTCAAGTTTGGAAACGAAAAGTCTAATCTTCTATGAAAAAGGCGATTATAATCGGAGCCTCATCTGGAATTGGTGCGGCTTTAGTCGATTCTTTGGTTAACGACGGTTACGTGGTTGGAATTACCGCAAGGAGAGAAGAACTTCTGATGGAGATTCAAAAAAAGTTTCCAGATCGGGTTTTTTATAAGGTGATGGATGTTCAGCAAACCGACAAAATCGAACAAATTTGCGAGGAGTTAAGCCAAACCATCGGAGGGCTTGATTTGATGATCATTTCTGCAGGTATAGGTCACCTAAATAAGAGCCTCGATTTCGAAATCAGCCACGATGTCGTAAAAACCAATGTGGGTGGTTTTACATGTGTAGCGAATTGGTCGATGAATTATTTTCAAAAGCAGGGTCATGGTCATCTGGCCAACATCAGTTCGATTGCAGGTTTATTAGGCAACGGAATTGCCCCTTCATACAATGCCACAAAAGCCTATCAAATCAATTATTTCAACGGATTGCGAAAGAAAGTTAAAAAATTAAAACTTCGTATTGCTCTTACGGATATTCGACCTGGTTTTGTCGACACTGCGATTCTCAAGGGCAATGGATTGTTCTGGATTGCACCAGTAGATAAGGCCGCTAAACAAATTTATGCGGCAATTCGCAGGAAGAAAAAAAGGGTCTAC
Organism: Flavobacteriales bacterium; assembly: GCA_011525015.1. GTDB lineage: Bacteria > Bacteroidota > Bacteroidia > Flavobacteriales > Flavobacteriaceae > UBA3478. The sequence continues at coordinate 36,638 of WTJC01000009.1, read as the reverse complement.
ATCACCAAAAGATGGGCCTTAATCGCTCTTATCATTAGGCTTAAACCTTCTTTATTCTGATTTTTAAAAACGACCGAGCAGAATGTAAATCATCAGTGTAATTAAACAAAGCACTGCTGAGAGTTGTTTGGTGTATTTCCAAGATCGCATTGGAACAATCTGCTGGTCAATAATTTCAAAATTCTTGTCGTGAGGTTTAAGCTTTGACATGAAAATCATAATTCCCATGTTAAGCACAAATTCAATCCCCCATAAATGAACAAAGTGTAAATCTATCTTGTAGATAAAAGTGAAAAACACGTAAAAGACCAAGCCAAAGATTAAAGCCGATTTTGCCGCTAATGCGGTTATGTTTTTAGTGAAAAAACCGGCTAACATGATCGAAGCTATGGGTATAAAGAAGATTCCATTTAATTGCTGAAGGAGTTGATACAATCCATCAGGAGCGTTGACGACCAAAGGGGCCACAAGAATAGAAAAAAGGGCTAAAAGGGTAGAAACGGTTTTTCCAACTCGAACCAGCTGGGCGTCTTTAACTTCGGGTCGGATGTGCTTTTTATAGATATCAAAACTAAAGATGGTCGAAGCGCTATTCAAAACGCTGTTAAAGGTACTGAGCACTGCACCCATGACGATGGCAGCAAATAAACCGGTGGCACTTTTTGGAAGCACTTTTTTAATCAGTTCAGGGTAGATCAAATCTTGCTTATCGTAAAGCATCTCTCCGAAGTAGTAAAATCCAATAACCCCAGGAAGAATGATGATTACAGGAACTATTAATTTCAATATCCCAGTGTAGAGCAAACCTTTTTGAGCTTCAACCAGATTTTTTGCGCCTAATGCTCTTTGAATTATAGTTTGATTCATACTCCAAAAGTAGATTTGGTTAATCATAAGGCCCGTAAATAGTACCTCAAAAGGCATAATAGAATCTTTGGCGCCAATGACATTAAATTTTTCTGGAGCAAAATCATAGACCTTCTGTAATCCATTTAAAATGCCGCCATCTCCAATTTGATAAAGGGCGATAAGAGGGATGAGTGTACCTCCAATAAGCAATCCGTAACCATTGATGGTATCAGAGACAGCAACTGCTTTTAGTCCTCCAAAAATGGCATAAACAGAGCCTACAATTCCTATTCCCAAAACAGTAATCCACAATCCTTTTTGAGGAGAAACCCCAAGGTTTTCGGAGATTGAAAAAATGCTTTCTAAATTGATTGCTCCTGTGTATAATACAATAGGTAGAAGGGTCACGACAAATGAGATCATCAAGAAAAATGCGACAAGTGATCTGGTAAACTCATCGAATCGATGTTCCAAAAATTCTGGTATAGTAGTAAGCCCCATTTTTAAGTAACGAGGTACAAAATAAATTGCAGCTAATACTAATGCCAATGCCGAAGTCACCTCCCAAGCAATGATAATAAATCCGTTTTTATACGAAGAGCCATTCATGCCGATGAGATGCTCTGTTGAAATATTGGTTAAAATCATTGAGCCTGCGATAACCACTCCGGTAAGACTTCTTCCGCCTAAAAAGTACCCCTCTTTGGAGTTCAAGTTTTCATTTCTCAATTTATACCAGGAGTAAAAGGCTACAAAAAAAATAAAGCCCAGAAAAGTGAGTAAGGTTTGCATTGGTCTGTCGGTTAAGTCTTAAATGGTTAGCGACACCATTCTAGTTCATTGATTTTCAATATACTCAAAAATCTAGGATTTTAAATTTTGTGATTTCGTACTTTTAAAGCACACTGCAGCTAAGAATGGCAGTGCACTACAATGAAACGCTTTTTAATTAAAAACTCGAATCTTTTTTTAATGCTCGGTGGGGCTTGTATGTTAGTGGGGGCTTTATATCCCGATGAAACCATAGCTGACAATTATATAGCAGCGGCCTTTTATATACTTGCTTCTCTGGCGTTTATGTCATCTGCCTTAGGACAGATTTTTAACTCAAGACAGAAGTAAGATCTACAAGGGTCTTTAGCGTATTTTTGAAAAGATTTAAACGATTAAATAATGAGAAAACTAGTCTTCTCTTTGACACTAATAGTTGCTTTAAGCAGTTGTGACACTAAATTTTCTAGAAAAGATCATTCGATGTATTGGCAAAAAAATGCCACTGAGTACAAGGCACTTTGCATACAGGCCTATAATTCTGCTAAATTAGAGCTGGATCGTGCACTGGCTATGGATCGTGATAAACCCATTGCCGTTGTGGCCGATATAGATGAAACCGTACTCAACAATCTGCCCTACAATGAAATGCTTATCGAAAAAGACTTGAGTTTCTCGCAAACCACTTGGTCTGAATGGGTAAATAAAGAAATAGCTACTGCTATTCCAGGAGCATTAGACTTTTACACCTACGCTGAGCGTATGGGAGTAGAGGTGATTTATATTTCGAATAGAAGGGTGGAGAATTATGCACCTACAAAGTCAAATTTGATGGCGCTTGGTTTTCCTTTTGATGAAGACACCATAATGCTGTTAAGAGATCAGACAAGCAGCAAAGAAGAGCGAAGAAATCAGCTCACTGACTTCGATGTGGTCTTATTTTTAGGAGATAACCTCTCTGATTTTGACAGCGTCTTTGACAAAGACACCAATAGTGAAAGAAACCAAGCACTCGAGGAAAAAAAGTCAGATTTGGGACAAAAATTTATATTATTACCCAACTTAATATACGGTGCTTGGGAAGATGGTTTTGAGTAGTTTACTGAGTTCAGACTACTAGTCTTCGATACGGTACACCTTTCGATAAATGTGACCTTTATTGTCCATTGTGAATATAGTTCCAAGTTCAGAATCCCAGAAAGAGTCATTTAGTTTTTGATAGGCTTCACTGACATTATGGGTCATTTCATAATGCTTATCACTGGTGTACTGACTGATCATAAAGTATCGGTATTGGCCAGCCTCATCACCGTCAGTAACTCGGTATAATTTGTAAAAATCTTTACCAAAGCCAGCATCTTCTAACATTTGATTTCTTGTTTTGTTAAAGGCCAAAAATTCTTCAACTAATTGATCAGGAACATCGAAATAATGAACACTTAGTCGTTCTTGATTTTGGGCGACTGCAATACTTGTAAATACAAATAAGCAAAGGCTAAAAAGGATTGTTTTTTTCATGGGAGATTGTTTTATTTAAAAAAACAAGTTAATAAAGATTAGCCTAAATCAAAAATGAACGCGCCATTGAGCATACGTTTAAAATAAAAAAAGTCTTCACGGGGAGTGAAGACTTCAAACTAATTACTACTAAAAATGAATACTAAATATTTTGAGTTACGCAAATAAGGTAACTGAGCTTGGTCGCAATTGACTAATGGCGTTTTGAACGTATAGTTGAACCTTATGTTTGTCAGCTTCTTTCTTGGCTAATACAAGGGCGTCTTGGTAATTGTCGCGCTCTGCCATACACTCACTTCCATAAAGGTTGTGTCTTATAATTCTAAAGGAAAATTGTTCTTCGTAGTCTCCTAAAATTGACTTCTCATAGGAGACTTGAAGATCTAAAGAGACAGCTATTACTTCGTTTCGATTTTTGATTTTCATCCGTTCAGTTTTTTAAAAAAGGTAAGATTTGGGACAGTTAAAGATTTGGGACAATTTAGGATTTGGGACTAAGTAGAAGTGCGGAGATGAATCTTCCGACTAAAACTGTAATTAATACTATGGTTAAAGACATGGGACAAAAATTTTAAGAACTTAGCAAAAAGTAATCCATGATAAAATAGGCTACCAAATAACCTAAGGTAATGCCGGATATTAATGGAAATGCAAGTCGTTTCATGATTGGAATTTTTTATGGTTTAGTTTTATTCTGATAAAAACTTTAATGTTTCTGTTACTATAAATGTTGCAATCGCTATAATCATAATGGTAAGATTTGGTTTTACAAACGTAGGTCACTTAAACGTATAAAAAGTGCATTTCATCGATAAAATATGCATTTCATCGAATTTATTGCAAAAATATGATTTGTAAGACAGGTTTAAATGATTACTATCAGAAACACTCAAAGCGTGAATAGTTTCTAAGAAATAAGTTGCAAATGTGAAAAGTTCGCACTGAAAAACACTTTTTAGTTCTTTTTGTAGAGCGAATAGTTCAATTCGGCCTTCAGTCTAACTACGTCTTCTGTAAAAAAATTAGAAATTTCTGTTTGCAGTAAAGCGAACTTTGAAGTTTTAAATCGCTGAATCAAAGCCGACTCGATATGAGGTTCAGTCATCATCAAATGAAGTAATTCTCGAGTTGTACATTCAAAAGAAGAAGAAAATACTTCAGATTTTAGTAAGCGAGCTTGTTGAGTCAAAAGGTTTTGAGTTGGAATGTGTTCATAATTTAAAGCATTGGGCTTCAATTGCATTGGCTGAGTGGCCAAATCATAATCAATTTTAAAATCGGCGACAAGTAGCGAGCCCGATGCAATTAAACCATCGAGGTATTGGTTGACTTCCTCATCAGTAAGGTAAAATAGCACACCAAAAAAACACAATAAGTCGTAGGGTTTTGAAACTTTGGTATATACTGATTCATAGCATACCTGTGGATGTTGATGAGCTTGTTGCAACATAAATGTACTTGGTTCAAGGCCAATGACTTTTTTGCAGTAGGAGGTCAGGGCAACACTTGAATGCCCAACACCACAGCCTACATCTAAGCCGCGTTGAAACGAATCCGTCTGTAAACATTTTTTAAGTAAAACCGAATGCAGCTCAGGGCGATAGGCCTTGTAGTGACTTGCGATTTCTTTAGAATATGCTGCAGCGCTGTTCTCCATGCCATTAAAATATACAGAATATTGAGGGCTTTATTCAAAAAATTAAATAAATTCATAAGGCTAATTGGTGTAGAACGAAGTTTGTGTTTTAGCACAACTTCTTATACTCAGCAAATATTAGATATGGAAAAACCAAAAGCGAATCCACTAAAAAGTATGGATCATTGGGAAGACGACTTGTTAGAGCGCTACCCAGATCCAGAGACTTCGAAAGAGAAAAGTGAATTTAGAAATTACGTAGATTCAGATCGAGACGCTACCGTACGGGAATTTTATCAATTAAATCACAAGTTTCAAACCTATGATTTTGTCTGTGAAAAAGAGAAAGAGTTCTTGGCCTTCAACAAAAGAGAAATGTCGATATGGGATGCCCTAGAATTCTTAAACACCCTTGTCGATGATAGCGATCCCGATATTGACCTTGATCAGTTACAGCATTTGATGCAAACCTCGGAGGCCATCCGAAAAGACGGTCATCCTGATTGGTTTGTTTTAACTGGATTTTTACACGATTTAGGTAAGGTGCTTTGCCTGTTCGGTGAACCACAGTGGGCGGTAGTTGGAGATACCTTTCCGGTGGGATGTCAATTCTCTGACAAAATAGTCTATCCGGATTTTTTTAGCAGTAACCCGGATTCAACACATGAAGTCTATAGCACTAAGTTTGGAGTTTACCAAGAGCATTGTGGGTTAGATCAGGTCAAAATGAGCTGGGGCCATGACGAATACCTCTATCAAATTGTCAAAGATTATTTGCCCAAGCCTGCACTTTACATGATTCGTTATCACTCTTTCTATGCACAACACAGAGAAGGAGCTTATGATTTTCTGTTAAACGATGAAGATCGAGAATATTTCAAATGGGTAAAGGCTTTCAATCCCTATGATTTATATTCCAAGGCACCAGAACCTCCAAACGTAAAAGAATTAAAGCCCTATTACGAGGATTTAATCGCCAAGTATCTTCCTGAAACACTTCGGTTTTAGAATATAATTTTTTGAGATGATCAAATTCGGAATTGTCGGTTTAGGAAGAATAGGTAAGGTACACCTGTTAAACGTGCAACGCTTTTGTGACAATGCCCAAATTGTCGCCGCTTGCCCTGTGCATTCTGAGCATCTCGATTTTCTCCAAACGCAAGGTGTTACCGAACACTTTGATTCTTTTGATGAGATGTTGGAACTGGCCGATATAGATGCCGTCATTATTGCCTCACCAACCGCTTTTCACTTTGAACATATCGTCAAAGCAGCAAGAGCTAAAAAACACATCTTTTGTGAGAAACCCATAGATCTCAATTTTGAAAAGGTCAATGAAATTGTATCGATTGTTGAAACCAGCGGCATCAAATTTATGCTGGGTTTTAACAGAAGGTTTGATCCTCATGTCATGCAACTCAAAGCATCGGTTAAGGCGGGTAAGGCAGGTGCTGCACGAGTATTAAAAATCAGCAGTAGAGATCCGGCTCCACCTCCTGTAGAATTTGTAAAGCACTCAGGCGGATTGTTTTTAGACATGAGTATTCACGATTTCGACATGTCTCGTTATTTGGTGGGTAGCGAGGTGAAAGAAGTCATCGCTCATGGAGCAGTATTTGGAGATTTGCCTTTGCAAGATTACGATGATATTGACACAGCCGTAATCACTTTAATTTTTGAAAATGGCTGTATGGTTCAAATTGACAACAGCAGATACAATTCGTACGGCTATGATCAGCGCATCGAATATTTCGGAGAAAAAGGGAGCATATCCACCCAAAATTTAAAAGAAAATGAGGTGCTTATCGCTGATAAAGACGGATATCATACGGCAAGAGCCAAACACTTTTTTATTGAGCGCTACGAAGAGTCTTACAGAAATATCATGATTGATTTTGTCAATCACCTTGACCGAGGAAGCTCACCCACAGTTACCGCAAATGACGGCTTGAAAGCTCTAAAAATTGCTCTAGCTGTCAAACAATCCTTTAAAGAAAAAAGGGCAGTGCAGCTATAAGGGCTTGTAGTTCGCTCTTATTTCGTCCAACTGTGAGGGGTCTCCAGTCATTTCCCATCTTCCGAGCGAAACAGGAATATTACCGATGCGATTCAAGCTATCAAAAAAGTTTTTAAGTTCAAATTGAGCCTCGTCTTTTTTGGCGACTTCCATCATCATTTCTTCGATGAGGTATTTGCCTGTAATATAACTCGTACCGTACCCAGGTTGTCTTAAGTATAAATGCTGTTCGAATAGAAGCAATTCTTTTTCTGTTTTCATCCAACCTCTTGGAGTGTACTCTGCGTGTATTTTCCCAGCCTCTTCCATAGGCATCATATTGGCGTGAGCATATAAGGAACCCAATCCTCTTGCAGCCCTTTGGGATATCAAAATAAAGACGATTTCTCGAGCTCTCGGGTTTGAACTGTACAATCCAGCTTGCATGAACATTTCTTCAACTGCTGTGGCAAGACCTTCATTTCTAGAATCAAAGATGTTGTACAAGAGTGCTTGTTTTCGAATGGGTCTTGGGTTGGGGTCTTCTTGCATTCGCGCCAATTCAAACCAATGGTAAAAATGCGAAAACAATGGCTTAGGGTCTAGATGCGCTGTAATCCAGAAAAAGTTTCTGGTTTCTTCAGGAACAAAACCACCCAAATGCGCATTTAAAGCCCCTTCAAAATAATCGGCTACAGTAACTATATCATTGTTGTCTAGAAAATCGAGCAATTCTTTTGCGGCATTTCGCGCCAATGCATCATAGGCTTCTGGAGAATCTGCTGCTGAAAGTTCTTCTAAAGCTCTGTTTTTGTGTTCTTCGAGCTTAAGAGAAGACCAGGAGCGCGCCAATTCTCTTTTTAATAAAAAGACTTCATCTTCCCAAGTGAGTGGTACCAAGTGTACATTTTGTTGGTACCAGGTGTAATGGTCTTTGCCTATACCAGAAGGCCCATTTTTGGACGGCGCTTGCTCTTTTAACCAATCCGCCAATGCTATAGTTGCTTTTTGAGCCTTGTCAATGGCGGCTACCAATTCCGCATTTTCAGCTACTCCAGGTTTTTCTAAAATAGATTGGAGCACCTTGACTTGCGTTTCAATATCGCGTATTCCCGCAACCCATAAATCCCTGGCATTTCCTGTTAGGTTCTCTTTAGCTTGCTCGTAGAAATTGGGAATAAGCCCTATGTCTTTGGTGAATTTATCCCTCTGGTCTGCATTTAGCGGAAAGTCATACTGCCAGAGTTCAATGACAAAATGTGGAGTAGGACCTTCATGCGCAGGAACATCACTTTTAGCCGTCCATATCACCTTGTAAAAAGCAGGATCTCGTTGCCAAGACTTTAGCACTTTGGTGTTGAATTCATATCCATTCATCTCAGCCCAAAGAATATGCCAGTCAATTTGGTCTTCAATAGGCCACTCATCTATAGCTAATGCCTCTAAGGTGTTTCGCAGTTTTTGAAAGTCGTCAACGCGGTGATCAAAAGTTTCTTGCCTATAATCTGGCACTCCATTTCTGAGTGGAGGTATTTCAAAGGCTCTCCATTTATTGAAGAGTTCTTCTAAACTGATTGAGGCATCAATATTTTGAGCAGTCTTATCATCAGTGCATGATAAGAGTATTATCGAGAAAAGAAGTAAAACTATTTTTTGTCGCATTGCCTTGAATTTATTCGTTTGATAAGGATTTAAAATGGTCCTTAGAGATTGTTTTGTTTCGTTTTAGCGCAATCCACCGCAGTGCAAATATTACACTGGCTAATCCCATAACAAGAAGCCAAACATAGGTAGAATGAAAGTACCAAGCACTTACAGCAGTTGCACTCAAATCTTTATAGGTGTGGATTCCCAAAAAGAGGGTTAGAAAGATAATACCTCCCCAGCCTACAAAACCTTGTAAGCTTCTTTTTTTGAAGACTTCGATTTGTCGGTACAAAGGCGTATTGTATTTTTTGATACGGATTACCGTAATGCACATCAGCAGAAAGTTGACCAGCATAGAGGTTACCATTATGTCTATACCTAAGAAAAAATCTCCAGCAAAATGAGAGCCTAAAACTCCGATACTAGCGCAAATTCCTGCAACGATTAAGGCGGTAACAGGTGTTTTTCTCTTGGGATGGATGTAGGCGACATTTTGGGGCATGATATGGTCTTTGGCCCAGGCAAACATCAGTCTCGAAACGGACAGTAACATGGCAGGAAGGTCATTGATCAGTGCAATGGCTGCACCCAAAATAATCAGCGTATCTAAACCACTTGGCAAGACGTAACTCAAAAGCCCTGGAGCTGTAATATCTTTTGTCTGGGCTTGTTCAGCCACATAACTCCATGGAATAATATGGTATACCGATCCGGCAAAAAGAAAGTAAAAAAGCCCTACACCTAAAATAGCTACGAGAATAGCCAAGGGTAGATTTCTTTTTGGATTTATAGCCTCGCTACCTGTTTGGGCTATGGCATCAAAACCAATAAAACTCGAAAAAAGAACGGCAGCTGCCGAGAGAAATGTAGCCCAATGAAAGTTGGGAGCAGGAGGGATTTTATGCTCTACTGCTTCTTTTGTGGCAATTGCCGAAAGAAAATCCGATTGATCAAAAAACAGTCCTGAAAGAATTACGATACTTCCCAAACAAAAAATTACAATGACCATGGGAATCAATAATCTCGCATAAGATTTGACCCCTCGAATGTTCAGGTAAACAAAGCCCCAGATAAAACTCAAGGCAAGGCCGACGCGAATCCACGAAATTTCTAAAATCTGAGAAAGGTTGAGCATCCCATAACTATGAGCGATATCCCTAAAAAAGGGAACTACGATATAGGCGATGACTCCAATGACAATCGACAAGCCGAACCACTGCGAAAAACTTGCAACAAAACCGAGATAAGGATTCAGACCTCTACTAACATAGAGGTAGCTGCCTCCCGCTCTGGGCATGGCTGAAGAAAGTATGGCATAGGCTAAACCCGCAAACAAGGCTGGAATCGCTGCAAAGGCAAAGGCCCAAAGCACGTAAGGCCCAATATCAGGAACACTTCTGTGGATCATAAAGGGAACCACATTGATTGATGCACCCACCATAGACGAGACTCCCGTAGCTATGACGGTGATTAAACCCATTTTACGAACTAAAGTTGGTTTAGGTTCCATGAAGAAGATATCCTTTATAAAAGGAAAGTAAATTAACGTTTTTCGCTCAGGTTACATGCGAACATAACCGTTCATCAAATAATTTGACATCACACTTGAGGCCGATAGCGCAAAAACAATGTGCTCGTTAATCTCATCTCTTTCTAGATTTCGGGGATATAAGGCTTGAGAACATACGTAAAGTTTTACGTTGTTTTCTGTGAGGAGTTTAATGAGTTCAGTATTTGGGTTTTTTGTTCCGTATTTTTTCATGTAGGCTTCATCGCTGAGCAAATCGAAAGTAGCCTTACCAGAGACAGAAGCCACTATGCGAACGTCTTTTAAATCAACACCAGAAACGCCAAACATATTTAAGGCGTGTGCAATACCGTTCAGGCCTCGATTGACTCCATTTCTTTTTTCATCATCAGTGATTTTATACAAGAGCTTATATTCAAAATTTTTCCGAGGTTGAACACTTGTTGTGGGGTCGTAGACAATTCCGCCATAACCTTCGATGACGGGTGTTGACCATTGTTGACCATAGCTTAAAGAACAGGTGATAAATAGAGCTGCATAGATGAGGTTTTTAACGGATGTTTTAAAAAGTGCTTGCATGTTTAGTACAGGTTTTAGATTGCACTTCAAGTTAAAACAAAAAACCGAGCTAATATTCTTCTTTTAAATAGCTCTCAGCGGCACCATTTAAAAAATGCAGCTTTTAGGGATTAAAATTTAAGGCATTGTCAATCAATGCAAGATGCGAGTAGGCCTGAGGAAAGTTTCCTAATAACTCTTTGGTCTTGAAATCTAAATCTTCACTGAAGAGCCCTAAATGGTTGCTACACGATAAAAGTTCATCAAAGAGTTGCTTTGATTTTTCACGTTCTCCGATTTGAAATAAACTGTTGATAAACCAAAAGGTGCATACGGTGAAAGAAGAGCTCGGCAATCCAAAATCATCCTCATTTTTATATCTGAAGAGTAAACCGTCGTGCATAAGGTCTTTTTCAATAGCCTTAACCGTTTTAATATACTTCGGGTCTTTTCCTTCGATGAATCCGTAATATTCCATGAGTAATACAGAGGCGTCTAGGTGTTCTGATTGATAGGATTGTGTAAAGGCCTGTTTTTCTTCATTCCATGCATTAACCATAATGTCTTCACGGATTTCGTCTCGGAGTACACTCCATTTTTGAACAGACTTACCTCCTTGAATCAAATTGGAAATCTTTATGGCGCGATCTACCGCAACCCAACATAGTAATTTTGAAAATGTAAAATGTCGATCTTCTTGTCTGAATTCCCAAATTCCTTTGTCTGCCGAACGCCAATTGTTTTTGACCACATATACGACTGATTTTACAATAGTCCAAAGTTCTTCGTGTTTGTCATCATCCTCTTTATAGTTTTCAATTTGGTAATGGATAACATCCATTAGAATACCATAAATGTCATTTTGCTTTTGAGAGAACGCGGCATTACCTATTCGGACTGGGCGAGATCCTTTGTAGCCATCTAAATGGTCAAGGATTTCTTCGGTAAGTGTTTTTTCTCCATTAATGCCGTACATGATTTGTAACTTTTCGTTTTTGTCAGGAATCAAATCAATGATATAGCGAATGAAGTTTTTTACAATCTGGGTATGTCCAAGTTTGGCGATGACTTTTATAACCATTGAGGCATCTCTAATCCAACAAAAACGATAATCCCAATTGCGAACTTCACCAATGGTTTCTGGAAGAGATGTCGTTGCCGCTGCCAAAACTGCCCCAGTCTTTTCAAAAGTCAATTGCTTTAAGGTCATTGCGCTTCTCAAAATCTCTTGATTGTAATTTTTGAAGGTGGGCGTTTTATGGCACCAATTAAGCCAATACACCTTTGTGCGTTCATATTCAAGAAGTGTATTTTCGAGTGTAGGAACTTTTATCTTTTCATTGTAAGAAACAGTCGTGAACTGATCTTTTTCTAAGGTAATTTCTTCACTTGAAAGCACACTTTCTTTATCGAAATCTGTATACAAGAAGAGGGTGTCGTAATGCTTGTCATCCACAACGCTGACAATAAAATCCTCTTTGATATAATTATTGGTCTCTCCGATGGCATATTCCAAACGTGGGTCATAAATGATTTTAAGTTTGGGGCTACCGCTTATATGCTTAAACACACGTGTAAGTTCTGGAGGCGCGTAATAAAGACCATCTTCTTTTTGATATCGGGGCATGAAATCAAGAAGTTCAAAGATGTTTTCACCTTGCGAAAATCGAGTGCATAGAATGTTGGTGTTTTCGATGTAGTATTGTTTGATTTGATAAGAAGGGTCACATTCGATCTTAAAACTCCCTCCAATCTTTTCGTCAATGATTTTCCCGAAGACAGACGGGGAATCAAATTGTGGTAAACAGCACCAATCTATTGAGGAATCCTCATTTATAAGTGCTGCAGATTTGCAATTTCCTATTATACCTAAATTAAGACTATTCTTGTTCTTCAAATTACATATTATGCTATAAATTGGGACTCCGTTAAACACGTTATGGCTAAGAATATTATTGTTTCAAATCGCTTACCCATTCGCATTACGAAGGTAGAAAATTCATTTAAATTCACACCTACCTCTGGAGGTTTGGCCACTGGAGTAAAATCAATTCACCAAGATAAAAACGCCTTGTGGATCGGTTGGCCTGGTATAGGAGTAGATGAAATTGAGAAGGATTTACTTCCTTCCATAGATGCTGATTTGAGGGCTAAAAATTTTCTTGCTGTTCATTTAACACAAAACGAATTAGACAACTTTTATTACGGTCTGCCGAACAAGTGTTTATGGCCTCTTTTTCATTACTTCATCGAGTACTCTGTTTTTAATGAAGGGCAGTGGTCTTCATATATAGAGGCCAATCAAAAGTTTGCAGATAAGGTTATCGAGCAAATCGAACCCGGAGATACCGTTTGGATTCACGATTATCAATTATTGCTTTGTCCAAAAATGATAAAAGAGGTTTGTCCAGATGTTCAAATAGGCTTTTTTCTGCACATTCCCTTTCCGTCTTTTGAGATATTTAGAATATTTCCGTGGCGTGAAAAATTGTTAGAAGGCATGCTCGGAGCCGACCTTATTGGGTTTCATACTTTCGACTATCAGCGACATTTCTTGAGTTCGGTCAAACGAATTGCAAAATTAGATGTGCGCTTCAATCGCATATTACAAAACCAGAGAGAAATAGTAGTCAATACCTTCCCAATGGGAATTGATTTCAAAAAATTTCAAGAGGCCGCAAGAAATCATAACCTGCAAAAAGAAGCAGAAAAATCAGAATTAAAAAGGCAATTAGAACTACACAAGAAAGCCTCAGAATCTGGTAAGTTAATTCTTTCTATTGATCGTTTGGATTACACCAAAGGCGTAGTAAATCGCATTAAAGCTTTTGATTTATTTCTGACCAAATACCCGGAGTATTGCGAAAAAGTGAGATTGGTGATGCTTACAGTTCCTTCTCGTTCTGATGTGCCTGAATACATGAAATTAAAAAAAGAGACAGATGAAATTGTGGGTAGAATAAATGGTAAATACGCCACAGTCAACTGGACACCTATTTGGTACTATTACAGGGCAATGGATTTTGACGATCTCATTGATTTGTATATGACCTCTGATATCGCGATGATTACACCGGTGCGTGATGGGATGAATTTAGTTGCTAAAGAATTCGTTGCTACTCGCGTCGAGGGTGATGGAGTGCTTATACTAAGCGAAATGGCCGGAGCTTCTAAAGAACTTTTTGAAGCTGTTTTGGTTAACCCCTTCGATTTGAATGCCATGGCAGATTCTTTATTAGAAGCCATTCGCATGCCATTGAGTGAGCAAAAGAGAAGAAATTTAAGCATGCAAAAAAGGCTCAAGCGTTATTCTGTAGAACATTGGGCTCAAGAATTCATGAAATCGCTTCAAACCACGCAGCTGCTTCAATTTGAAGAAAACACACCCAAACTAAGTGCTAAAGTACAAGATGATATTATAGAAGCATTTCACAATGCTAAAAACAAGGCTTTATTGCTCGATTACGACGGAACACTCGTAGAATTTCACGACAATCCTGACATGGCTGTTCCTGACAAAGAGCTGCTACAAAATCTCAAATATCTAAGCGAGCTAGCGCATACGAGTATTTCGATAATTAGTGGACGTGACCAAAAATTTTTGAGTGATCATTTTGGAGATCTTGGGCTAACATTAGCCGCAGAACACGGACATTTTATGAAGTACAAGGGCGGTGAATGGAAAGGTGCTGCCGTGAAAAGTAATGATTGGATGCAAAATATAGTCCCAATCTTTGAATCCTTTACAGATCGAACCCCGGGAACTTTTATTGAGGAAAAGAAAAATAGTCTGGTTTGGCATTACAGAAAAACAGACCCTGAACTCGCCGATCAGCGAGTTACTGAACTCAAGACGGTTTTGTCAAGTCTTATATCGAATCGTCTTTCAGTTATGGATATGGACAAAGCCTTGGAAGTCGTAGACCAAAGAACAGACAAGGGAACAGCAGTTGCAGAAATTATTCGACAAAAGAATTATGATTTTGTTCTTTGCATTGGAGATGATGTCACAGATGAAAACATGTTTGCAGCCTTACCGTCCCATGCCATAAGCATCAAAGTAGGAAGAAAGCCGACAATTGCCTCCTATTACCTCGAAAACGTATCTCAAGTAAAGGCCTTATTAAAGGACATGAATTGCGTAAAGGTTGAAAACTAAACAATGGATTTTTTAGGTGAACTCAAAAAAATTTATAAAAACGTAGTTGAGGCACCTACAACAGAAACTTCCCAACAGATTCGAATTAGAAATGCCCAACAGGTCAAAGACTTGTTTAATTCGCTTGATATTGAAATCAAGGGCTCCGAACATCTTCCTTACGAGCGAAATAGTATTTTCATTTACAATCACTTGCACAATCATCAAAATTTTTACGTAGCAGAAAATTTTCAAATCACCTTGGATAGCCACTTCATTAGTAGTGTATTGTATTCGTATTACGGAGACCCAGGAATTAGAGTAACGCGGCACGCATTACCCGAGGAGATTTACCACAAAAAATACTACGATCGCTTAAACTATATACGTGTTTATTCGGATAATTTCATCCCGCAAGGAGTAGATAAATTCCGAATCAAAGAAGCCAACAAATCTTTTTATCAGCAGGCCAAAGGGGTTTTAGAAGATGGCCGTGCCTTGATTTGCAGTCCCGAGGGAAATTCTTTTTCAACTCAAGACTCTCCAGGTCCATTTAAAAAAGGGGTTTTTTCTCTGGCCAGTAGTTTGAAACCTCAGCCTAAAATAGTGCCTCTGGTTTTGGTGAATTTCGATGGGCTTCCACAAAAAACCACCTATAAATTGCAGGTGATGCCTCCTTTCAAAATGTCTGATTACGGCATCACTTCATCTAAAGACCCTAAAATTATTGAAGTCGCTGAAGCGCTCAACAGCTCCTATAAAACTTGGGTGGACAATTTAAGTATTGACGATAAAGATTTTAGAGTTGAAATCGAGTTGTTAGAACAAAAAAGTCAGGCCAAACAAAACCAAAAAGATCTCATTGTTTTTTACGGAAGTTCTACCATTCGACTCTGGTCGACTCTTGAGCGCGATTTTCCGAAACACAATGTCTTAAATTTAGGGTTCGGCGGTGCATTTATTCACTCAATGGTTTCGCATTTTGAAACACTCTTTGCAGGATTAACTCCAAAAGTTATCTTTTTATATCTGGGCGGAAACGATCTCAATCTCGACCTTTCAACCGAGGAAATTATAGCGCAAAGCAAAGCACTTATCGAAGCCATGCACCAAAGATTTCCTAATGCTAAAATTTGTCACATTTCAATTAAACCTTCCTTAGAGCGACAAGAGCATCTTCATTCGATTCGAGCCATTAATCAGGCAATGCATAATCTGACAAAGGAATACGCTTACTTGACTCAAATTAGACTTTTTGAGGCCTTATTAGACCAAAACCAAAACATTCGAAAAGACGTTTTACTTCAAGACGGATTACACCTCAATAATGAGGGATATTTAATTTTGAAGGGTTTGGTTCAGCAAGCACTTGACAACGATTAGGGCCTTGTTTTTTTACAGTTTGAAAGTTAGTCTGTTTTAAACTTTAAGCCCGGTTTTAAGTCCTTCAATAAATACCCTAACTTAATATTTAAATCAACCCTAACGGACTCAAACAAATAAACATGAACCGAGTAATCGCTTTATTTTTTGGGATTCTTTTATCAATTCCAAGTGGATTGTACGCTCTAACCATTAGCTTAAATGAAATGAAAAAAGACACCACGAGTTATATAGAGATTATCGATATTTCAACGGGTAAAATAGAGACCGTTTTAAAGGTCAAAGGTCATTATGAAGCTCCCAATTGGCACCCTGACAACTATTTGATACTCAACAGCTACGGCAAACTCAAAAAGCTTGATTTAAAAACCAATGCTCTGAGTGAAATTTATACAGGAAACGTCATTAATATCAATAATGATCACGGTCTTTCACCTGACGGAAAACTCTTGGTGCTTAGTAATTTTGACAAACTGGGCAGTGGTTGGAGTGAAATGGTGTCTTCACTTTATATTGTTCCTGTAGAAGGTGGAGAGCCCAAAAAAATATCAGAAGATCAAATTTGTTTTTGGCATGGTTGGAGCCCTGACGGATCAACCTTGGCCTATGTGGGATGGGATGGTGAAGATTTAGACATCTACACCATTGCTGCTACAGGGGGTCCATCTAAAAGACTCACATTTACTAAGGGTTTAGACGATGGTCCTGAATATTCTCCCGATGGCAAATACATTTATTTCAATTCATTTAGAACGGGTCATATGCAATTGTGGAGAATGGGTGTCGACGGTTCAAATCCTGAACAATTAACCTTTGATACGTATTCAAATTGGTTTCCACATATCTCACCCGATAATAAATGGATCGTTTACATTTCTTATATCGAAAATCAGCAACAGGGCCATCCTTTTGGTAAAACAGTAAAGCTCAGACTGATGGATTTAGAAACTAAGGAAATTAAAGACTTAACCTCTAAATTTTTTGGAGGGCAAGGAACGATAAACGTTCCCTCATGGAGCCCCGACAGCAAGAAAGTTGCTTTTGTGAGGTATTCTGTTGATGAGTAGGCGAATTAGACCTTATAATTTACTGGCTACTTCATCGTAGTACTCTTGGGTCACTACTTCTGTCCAAGTAGTAGGAGTGGTTCCGCCATAAAGCGCTAAATAAGTCACATCGCTATCTTTAGAAGAGGAATGCCAGTGCTCTGTCTGTCTTGGGCATCTGATAACATCACCGGTTTTCATGAGTATAGGATCTTTGCCTCTTTCTTGATAGTATCCTTCACCTTCAACTACGACAAGAACCTGTGTAGAGGCATGATAATGCCAATCAAGGGTTGAATTTGCTTTAAAGGTCGCCTTGGTAATATTATAGGGTAGTTCTCTGTCAGAATCGAGTAGTCGATTCAGATAAGCGTCTCCGATATAATGGGTGTTAGGTGCCCTATTACCTTCATCTTGATAAGATTTAATATTGTATTGGCTTTGAGAGAATAGCGTTAAAGGCAGTCCGGCAAACAAGAAAAAAATAAAATGTTTCATACGCATTGATTATCTTTTAAATGTAATGCAATTGAACTGATATTTTTTATGGAAGAGAAAAAAAACATCCTCATAAAAGACCTTGTCAAGCAATTAAATGACATTCAAAAGAACAAGCTGTGGATGGGAGATAATTTTGAAAAGAAATTGAATAGCCTCTCAGCCGAGCAAGCATTTATTCGTCCCTTAGAGAAACTAAATTCAGTTGCTCAAATTATTGCGCACTTAAGCTTTTGGAATCGGGATTTAATCACAAAACTCAATACAGGCGAAGGCGTATTTTTAGAATCTGATAAAGAAAACTGGAATAGCACAGAAGAACTTCAAAAGCAAGGGTGGTCAACTATTTGCGAGAACTATCAATCAAGTTTAGATGAGGTTATTAAAATCTTAAATTCAAAAGATGATTCTTTTTTAAAGCAGGTCTATTACGATCAAGATTTTAAACAAGATTTTACATACGAATTTGTACTCAATGGAGCTCTACACCATCATTTATATCATCTAGGGCAACTAGGAATAGTAATAAAGTTGATTAAACTAAAACACGACTAAATAAGTAGCACCCATGAAAAAATTGTTTTTGATTTGTCTTGTGGTTTTTACTTCGGTTTCATGCGGCTCTTTTAAATCAGGCCTAAGCATTCCTGCGAATCAGACTTTTGTGCTCGGAGAATTGAATACCAAAAACTATTCAGCTGAATTGAGCAATGTTTCAGAGTTTACGGTTTTAGTAAGTATTCAAAGTAAGACTTCAGGTCAAATTTTAAATGAATTAGAACTAGAGTCAAATCAAAAAATCAAGGTGTTCATCGGTAAAGATGAAGTCGCATACTTCAAAAATGACAATGAACAAGCTGTTAAGGTAAATGTTGTTTTAAACAAAGGTGTCGAGGGAATGCGCTACATAAAAGAGAATTAGCACTAAAACAAGAGTTATTTCGTTATATTGTGAATAACAATAAACAAACACTCATGAAAAACTTAACCCTTGTTCTAGCTCTTTTTTCGCTATTTGCCTGCAATGAGCAAACAACTACAACCACTGCAGAACAAATTGAAACAGCAAAAAAACTGAATCAAAACAATGAACAGGTGACTGTCATGGTCAATGTATCCTATTCTTCAACCTCAGAAGACATACAAGCTTTCATTATTGGTGAACACGCTCCTTTCTTTTTCGAGCTTGAAGATTCAGGAATTGTTCGATTTGAATGGTTTATGAATGAAGAACAAAGTACGGCTACCCTCGTTGAAGTATTCGAAAACGCACAGGCTTTTCAAGAATTAGGCGGCAAAGTTTTGGGTTCTCCCATAAACATCAGATTTAATGAACTATTTACTGTTGAAGGTCTAACCGTATTGGGAGAAGTGAGCGATGAATTCAAAGCAAAACTACAGCCCATGGGTCCAGTGTTCAAGACTTATACAGGAGGAATCAATTAATTCTTTACTGAAATTTAGTTGAGAATAGATGAAATCTAAAGTATTAAAATATGGTTTGGAGTTTCTGGTTGTCTTTTCAGGGATTTTACTCTCCTTTGTAATCGACAATAGAATCAAAGTCAATGAGCGTATTGCTAATAAAGACTTGCTCTTGAATCAGTTGGAAATTGCTTTAAATGAAGATCGAATTCAATTAGAAGTTGTAAAATCTTCACTCGATAATTGTCTGGCCTCAATTGACAGTCTCTTAGAGAATCACAGTAAAAGAAATTTAAACACTAAGAGCGTGGCTTCGCATTTTTCAAATGTCTCGGCGCGTATGTCAATCTCTTTCTTTCCTCAAAAGAGTATTTACAATCAATTGATCAATTCCAATGCATTTGAACTCATAGAAAATGAGGAACTCAAAAAAGGGTTGACCGACTATTATGAGCATTTGAATGAACGCAACAATTCGATTAACATAAAACTAGACGAGTTCAATCAAGAGTTCGACTATTATTTTATACCACATATCAATTACGTTACCAGTTTAAATCAGTTGAACAATTCAATTGATTTGAGTTCGAACATTTCGAATTATGCCATATACGAGGGCTTTTATGAAAATGCTTCATTAGGCTATCTCACCAATGCTCAGAAACGAATTGTTTTTTACCAAGAATTATTGAAAAAATACGACCAAGCTTTACTCAAAATCACATCAGAGTTGTAAGTTGATAATGCTCATTTTATGAATGTCAAGTTAAAGAATCATTTCCGCGAAGGCCTATTTATTTTCATCAGTATTTTAGGAGCTTTTGCATTGGAATCTTATCGAGAAAGCCTTCTTCAGGTTAGACTAAAAGACAAACTCTTAAATCAATTGTTAATCACCTTAAATGAAGATATTAAGCATATGTCTGAGGTGAATGCTAAACTTGATATCACACTAGCGTCGGCCGCAATTTTGATGCAAGATCATCTCTCTGATAACAACAAGCTAAATCAGGAGGTATTGGCCAAAAAATTCTCTGATATGCGCTTTATGAACTTGTCTTTTTTTCCTCAACAAGGAGTATACAATCAGCTGCTGGCATCTAATAGTTTAGAAAACATTGAAAACCCAGAATTGAAAAAAGAGATTGTTTACGTCTATGAGAATTTATTAAAGAGAATACAAGCGGGTGATCCTATTTTAGATGAAATGAGGTGGAAATCGTTTGCAAATCTGTCTACTGAAATTATAGTGATTACAACCAATGATACTAAAAAAACACAGCAATCGAATTTACCTTTTGCAGAACTAAAAGTGGATTATTTTAATATCAGCGATTCTTATTATGAATCGGAAGAGGTTCTTAATTTTTACAATCAGGTGATTCTTTTTATCAGTGAGTATCAAAAGGGATTGCAAAATGTCGAAAGGGAATTTCAAGAAATAATTGCGCTTTTAGAGCAGGAATTAAATATTTATTAAATTGTAAAACACAATAAAACAAAATCCATGAATACACGAAACCTAACAACAATAGCAATGGCATTCCTCTTTTTTTGGGGAAGTGCTCAAAACTTTTCAGACAAAAAGAAAGAATACGACCGAATATTTGAACAGATTTCGAATAAAGGAAAATGGGGTGCTACCGACAAAAAAGGAACGGTCAATTATATCGACAGTGATAAGATTTTATCCGCTTTAAAATTACCTCAAGCAGGAGTTTCAGTTTCACTTTCTTTTGACATTACGGTTGAAACTTCTCAGATTAACCATTCTGAGTTTGATGGACTCACTCAGTACAATCACCAAACCAATGCGGTTGAATTTGCGGGCTATGATTGGGCCACAGACAGCTATAATATTTCCTATCACGGATTTACGGTTTCTCATATGGATGGATTAGCTCATTTGGGTCAAGCCGGTAAACTCTACAACGGGTACGATGCTTCGAAAATGACTCCCCAAGGCTTCGATGAATTGGGAATTGAGGCTTTTAATCAAGGGATAATTTCCAAAGCAGTTTTAATTGATATCCCCTTACTTCGAGGTAAAGATTTTTTAGAAGCAGGCACAAGTATCACTATAGAAGACATACTCGAGTTTGAAAAAAAATACAATGTAAAAATAGAGCAGGGAGACATCGTTCTTGTGAGAACAGGCCGGTGGTCTGAAAAAAGCGCCAACGGTGACTGGGATTCATCAAAATTAAGCGCTGGATTGCATTATGAAGTACCCTTATTATTAGCTGAGCGCAAAGTATCAGTTTTGGGTTCTGACGGAACAAATGATGTTCAGCCCTCTGGTATAGCTGAGGAGTCAAGCCCAATACACAAATTAACCCTTGTGGCTATGGGAATGCCTTTGTTGGATAATCTTAGCTTAGAAGCGGTTGCCAAAGAAGCACAAAAACAACAAAATTGGGAGTTTTTTATAACCATACAACCTTTGAGATTTAAAGGAGGAACTGGATCCCCGGTGAATGCTGTGGCTATATTTTAAAGAATAGTTTAATAAAAACAGCCTTAGAAATAAGGCTGTTTTTATACGTGTAATAAGAAATTAACCTATTTTTTCTAATAGCTCTTTGATTGAATTATCAATAAAATCTACCTCGTGCGCAGAGGATAACATTGGTGACATACTACCCGCAAAGTGACCATATTTTGAATCGATGACTTTAAGTTGAGCGTTAGGCATTTTTTCAACTTCAGGGATATTATCTTCAGCAACAAATGAAATATCTGACGAAGAGGGCATAACTAGTGCTGGACAGCTAATATTTGAAAGAGCCTTAGTAGTATTGCCCCCAAATTTTTCATGCTTTCCGATATCTCCATGTTGCCAAGTATTAGCCATTCCTATCAAATTGTTTGCATCAATACCACTAAAGAGGTCATTTAGCGTTTGAAAATAAGCGTGGTCATCAGCAAGACCTCCAAACAAACCTAAATGCAGTTTCTCTTCATATCCTTTTTGATCAAATAATCGAGAGGTATAGTTCATAGAAAATGCCTTCAATCCTATAGATGGAGGTGAAGTATAATTTCCATCATCAAAAGCAGCATCTGCAGTTAGAGCCAACTTACAACCTTCTAATGCTATCCAATTTTGAAATGTTGTTTTGGCTGTGCCGCAGATAGGAACAATACCACCAGTTCTGTCTCCATGCAATGCGCCCCAATGAAAAGCTTGCTGGGCACCCATAGAAAATCCGATGTACAACAGTGGATTTGTTATTCCAAAGTATTCTTGTAATAATTTATCATGGGCATTTATATTGTCGTAATAGGTAATTAAAGGAAACTTTGATGCCCTTTGCGAAGGGCTTGCATTACTTGGAGAAGAAGACTGTCCACTACAGAAAAGATTGGGTGAAATGATACAATATTTTGAAGGATCTAATGCTCTTCCTTCTCCAATACCCATTTGATTAAAGTTGTGATCTCCACCAAAGCAGGTTGCAAATACAACGGCATTGCTTTTGGCAGAATTTAGCTCTCCCTGAACATCGACGATTAAAAAAGCATCGTTAAGGATTTCACCACTTTGTAGTTTAAAATCTCCTAGATTAAAAGTGAAAGTTTCTTGTTTATTTTCCATTACAAAAATTGATTAGATTATTACTTGTAATATACAATTTAATTATTTTTTAATCGATTATCTTCACAATTTTAGAAGTACCAATTCAACATTATGAGCAATCACATTAGCATATATAGAAGTAGTGCCATTTTTATTCACGGACTGGCGCTATTTTTAGAGGAAAACGGAGTTCAATCTATCGTCAAAGACGCCAACGAATCGGCTCGTTTAGCTGGATTCGCTGCCTTGCAAGACAGTGTTGAATTACAGGTTTTAGAAAGCGATGTAGAACGAGCTCAAAAGCTCATAGCATCATTTAATGAAGACGCTGATGAATAAAGAAAAGGCCGTGATGAGTCCGATTCAAAAGAATTTTCTTAGGTCATTAATTCTTCTAATTTTTCTAAATCTAACGGGCTATCAAGCAATTCTTCAAGCTCAAGCTGTTCAAGAAATTAAGGCGGATGAATTCTATTCACCTCAATTACTCAATAGTGAGCGCATTAAAATGAAGTTTGGCAGTTATGGCATAGACGTTCTTAAGACTTCGCCTGAACTTCGTATTTCAAATTTGCACAGTCTCAATAAAGCTCAAAAAACAACCAGAACATTTGCGGTAGTTCAATATCCGAAAACGGTCAATAAGGCCTATTCCAAAGAGCACCAAATTATTGTTAGTGGAGGGTCTATTGGACAAGTTTTTAAAGAAGCGAATTGGAACATCACCAAAAGAAATTTATTCTTTGGCACGCTGCCTGCTTCGAGTCTGTATCAAAAAGTATATGATTTAATGGGGCTGAAAACTTCGAATGAATTGGCCATTCGAATTTATCAATTTCAAATATCCAAAAACGACTTATCGTATTCGTATGCTACGATTTCTGAAATACATCATCCAGCCTATTTAAATTTTAATGATTTGACGAAAATCAATAGCGAAGCAAAGGAGTACACCTCAAAAGCTCAGGTTAAAGAGCTCTTACAACTTTTACCGCTTGCCATTGAAGAATTAGAGCAATAAGGAAGGATTAAAATAGTACTTTAGCTCTTAAAACAGTTATAAATGAAAAGGCTCACCACAGCATTATTATTTATCAGCGTTGTCAGTTTTTCTGCCGCTCAAGAAGGAATTCAATCTAAAAACGACAACGAATTTGAATTGATTACTGACCGACCAGATTTGACCGAATCATCAGTTTTGGTACCCCACAAATATTTGCAAATCGAAAGTGGTTATGTTATTGAAAGTGCTAAAACCGCAGCATCAAACCTAAAGTCATACACCTATAATTCTACCTTGTTCCGGTATGGGCTTTTCAAGAATTTAGAACTTCGTGTTGGCCTCGAATACCTGGGTCAAACTACAATCAACAATCAGACTGAAGAAAAACTACAATCCGGTTTAGGACCACTTTATACCGGATTCAAATTTAACCTGTGGAAAGAGGCTGGATGGAGACCCGAGTTGTCTCTATTAACGGGAATCATCATGCCGTTTACCGCAAATGAAAACTACAAACCCACCTCTTCATTGAAAGAAGTAAAATTGTTGTTTACCAACACCTTGTCTGATAAAGTGAGCGTTACGTATAATTTAGGTCCTGAATGGACCGATGGTTTCGAACTAAACACCTTCTTTTATTCCTTGGCTCTTGGAATTGGTTTGGATGATAAATTCGGACTATTCATAGAAGGCTACGGATGGTTCTACGCCAACAGTCCCAATGAGCATTTTGCAGATGCAGGATTCACCTATCTAGCAAGACCAAACCTTCAGCTTGATGTATCTTTCGGATCAGCTTTGAGCGCTGCAGCCAAACCTTATCGCTTTTTTGGTTTTGGAGCCTCTTATCGATTGCCCAGATAAAAAAATCAGGAGTACACATCGTGTACCCCTGAATCATGATAGTTAAAGTAAGTCTTGGGACAAAGTTCTATTTATTCTTCAGCATTAGCCGCCGCATAAGCTGCTGCTTCTGTCATTTCAGCAGTTTCGCTGTAATAAGCGAGGAGTTCAACGATTTTTCCGTCTTCCCATTTATAGTCGAAATGACCGCGATTTGAATAATCGTCGCCAGTGGTTTGACCCTTTCCTTTCCAAGTAAACCAGGCATTCGACCAAACTTCTCCGTCTGCAAAGTAGTTGGTATGCACGTATAAATCTTCAATAGATATATCGGTGTATAAGATTTCGTGATGTGCTTGAAATCCAGGCATTAGATTGTCATACCCACTGAATTCAATGTTGTTGATTTTACAAACAACATCATCTGCATAATACTCAGAGACATCAAAATCATTATTGACATACTTGTCAAGCAATAATTCAATGTTCGCGCTTAGTTCATCATCTGTTTTGATTACAGATTGCTCTGTTGGCATCTCACAACTCATAAAAGCTGTGATAAACAATAACATAAATAATTTTCTCATGTTTTTAATGGTTAAGTGTGAGTTGTTAAAGTAATAAATAATATTGCAATTAGCAATTAAATAAATAAAATTCACATCAAATCGAATCGCAAGCAGAAATAAACCACAACAAAAGATATTGAGTGCTTGAGGCTTTTCAATTCGCCACAGCTGAGTGCTGTTAACTATTTAGTTTTTGAACTGTGCGAACAGAGTTTTATGAGTTCAGTGAGCTCATCATTAGTTAAGTCACGCCAGTGACCAAGCTCGAGATTCAATTGTATGTTCATAATTCGTATGCGTTTGAGTTTTGTAACTCTGTAGTCTAAATATTCACACATACGTCTAATTTGCCTATTGAGCCCTTGAGTCAAAATAATTCTGAAAGCTTGAGGGCCAATTTGTTCGACAAAGCATTTTTTGGTTTTTGTGCCCAAAATGGGTAGACCATTTCGCATTCGAGATATAAATTCATGATTTACAGGCTTGTTTACATGAACTATATATTCTTTTTCATGGTTATTTCGTGCCCTTAAGATTTTGTTCACTATATCACCATCACTGGTCAATAAAATTAAGCCTTCAGAAAGCTTATCAAGTCTGCCTATTGGAAAAATGCGCTCTTTGTGCCCAATGAAATCAACGATATTGTCTTTTTCAACACGGCGATCTGTAGTACAAACAATACCCTTTGGTTTGTTTAAAGCGATATAGGTATGTTTTTTTTGACGAACACCTACTTGTTCACCATCAACAGCAACGGTATCTCCCGTTTTGACTTTAGTACCCAGTTCTGGAATTTTACCGTTTATCGTAATCCTTCCTTTTTCGAGAAGTTTGTCCGCTTCTCTACGCGAACAAAAGCCAATTTCACTGAGGTATTTATTGATTCTTGTTTCCATTATTTTGAAACTTTAAAGCTGACCTCATTTGAGTTAAAATCGATGGCATCCACATGACCTAAAATGTCTCGATCATCTGAGATAAAATGGGCATGAAAAAAGCTGTCGTGATGTGTAAAAACAGCCTTGTGTTTTCTCGAAAAAAAGCCAATTAAAGACCCGCTAACATTCTCATAGTGATACTTTGTGAGCCCTTGATGAGCTTGATCTGGTGAAGAGACTGTGCTGCCTTCGGCCAGGTTTACACTGTGAACCGTTATAGCGTCAAACATACCATCGATGCGAATCAGCAAGGGAAGTTCGTAGTCGCTATACAGCGAATCAATCAAGTTCTCAGTTGATTTTAGACTAAAAACTTCTTGAGGGATATTTATTTCTTTTAGATCACTTGCTGTGGAGTACACAAAAAATGGAGCTCGTGAAGATGTGGTTTGTTCAACCTTATGCTGCAATGAGTCAATTACTTTTGAAACATATGTTTGACCTTCAAAAAGCAGTATCTCACCTTTTAAATATTCAATAGGGCCAATGCCGTATGCAGTATTATTATTCAGTGAATCTGTAGCAATTTTACCTTCTAAGTCGCCAAGCCACATCACATTTCTCATTTGCCCGGTAACTTTTACGGAGGTTTTTGCCTGCTCTTGACATGAAGCCAAGACAAGTATAAATAGAAGTACGAAGTAATTTTTCACCCTGCAAATTTAAGTTCAATGCGGTAGTAATTCAAAGTTTATTTAATACTCCTCATTCTATTTTTTGATAGGCTACACTTGCCCTCGTCTTTTTTCTTGGTTCGGGGTCTAAATAAAGTTCCTGACCCATCAAGAGTTTGATTTTTTTGGTTTGTGAGGGATTAACATTGATTATATCAACGATTTCGCCTTTATATTGAATACGCGCTGAAAACAATTCTGCACCTAAGTTTTGAATAAGCACATAACAATCTTCTCCTTCAAAAGGATTAATAGTGGCATCTTGACCGGGCCCTTTACCTGTCATCAACATACTTTGTTGGCCATCAAGTTCAAAAATAGTCTGGGCGGATGAATTGAAGTATAGACTAAACAAGACAAGGATTTGAAAGCAAATTTTTTTCATGAATTTAAATCTCAATTTAAACCATTAAAAGCTATAAATGGCATAATTAATCCGTACAGCCTTATGGCACTAAAAAACTTCCCTTCCAATCTTTGTCTGATGTTTTCTCAAAATTAGCACGAATATGACCTTCGCGACTGAGTTGTACAACTTCAAAAGCGTAGGGGTTCAGTTCGAGCACAGTAAAGTGTTCATCAGTGAGCTCTTCTAAAAATTCTTGTCCATACTCTATCGATGCAATCGGCGTTCCAGGGGCTAAAGAGGTGGTGTAATTCTCAGCACTATGTCCCTTTACTCCGGGCCAATACTTCTGGGTGAGCTCGTTTTGTCGATGTATCTTACCCTTGCAGCTGAAACGAATTTGAAGACCTTGACGATCGTGATAAAACAGCAAATTGCAATTTGGATTTTGATTCAACTCAAGGATTTTTTGGCTGCGACCATCG
The DNA here is from genome assembly GCA_011525015.1 of Flavobacteriales bacterium. Lineage (GTDB taxonomy): Bacteria > Bacteroidota > Bacteroidia > Flavobacteriales > Flavobacteriaceae > UBA3478. Next base: position 9,204 of record WTJC01000009.1, on the reverse strand, counting down.
GTGTAAATATAGAAGCCTTGTTCAGGAGTGACGTGTCTGCAAACTACCCATCTAGACATGGGTGTTTCTTGAGCCGATGTAGAGAAGACTACATTTCTGAATGGATGTTTTTTTTGGACCATACCCTTCTTTAATTCTGTGTATAAGAGTTCAGGAATTTCTTCAAGGGTGTGATGTGGAAGTACAAGAGGCATGCAAGTCTAGTCTTTATATTCTTCGTCTATATTTTTGGTTAAGTGATTTAGAAGATTGTTCTGATATCTTCGATTTCTGCGCGTAGCTTTTTTCTTGGTAGCTCTCTTTCTTTTTCGCTTATCGTTTACTACACTGTCGAGGTCTTTCGCCTCTTCAATTTTTGTATAATCTTGAATTCGAGTGCGTCTCATAGCCATTCATACGCAGATGCAAACTGTTGCAGCGCAAGTTTTTTTTAACAAGTTAGGCATTTCAACAGCCATATAAAATCAAACTAAAAAAATAAAGAGCCGAAATCATTAGATTTGAATAAGATCACATGGGTCTTTGGTAAAACAAGACTTTTGATTGGTTGTCAAAAAAATTCACAAAAAACTTTAAAGATTAACTCCAAATACGATAAAAATGAACGGTCAAAATTTTTCAAACCACAAGAAATACGTAAAAGGTTTTCACGGCCTTTTATTTGTACTATTTCTTCTACTTTTAGGGGGTTCAGTCAGTTATTTGTTCCACGCTCCTGAGGAACAGCTATACCCGGCAACGCTAATGGTGTTAGTGGTTGTAACCTTACATGTGATGGCCTGGTATATCAGAATATTTCCACTTAGAGCTCAAGATAGAGCCATTCGTGCTGAGGAACGTTTGCGCTATTATATGCTCACCAAAAAGGAGTATCCGCAGTCCTTACGCATGTCACAGATTATTGCACTCAGATTTGCAAGTGATGAGGAGTTTGTAGCTTTATTAGATAGGGCGGTAAAGGAACAACTTTCAGCTAATGAAATAAAAATGGCCATCACCAATTGGAAAGGCGATTATTATCGGGTTTAATAGAGGTTTATAATTAAACAATGAACAAGAAGCTCGGGCTCATTATCACTTTTGTCTTATTTACAATAGGTTGTTCTAATCAAAAGCAATCCAAAAAGCTTCCTCTAATTATAGATGCAGATACAGCCAATGAGGTAGATGATCTTTTTGCTTTGGTTAGAGCAGTAGGGGCTCCAGAATTTGACTTGTTAGGCATTTCTTCAGCACAGTTTCATATTTCGCCACTTGCTACCGATAGCACGGTAAAGGAAAGTCAAAAAATCAATGAGGACATCGTGCGTTTATTGAAACGAAACGACATTCCGCTTCCTTTGGGGAGTAATCATCCCTTAAAATCTAAATACAGTCCTCAGCCCTCTGAAGCTGCTTATTTCATCATTAAAAAAGCACATGAGATGAGGGAAGGTCAAAAATTGAATGTAGTCATTTTAGGTTCTTGTACTAATGTAGCATCGGCTATTCTGTTAGATTCTACCATAGTTCCAAAAATAAAGGTGCATTATCTGGGCTTCTGGCATGATACAAAAACAAATACCTACGATAAGAAAGAATTCAACTCGGGTAATGACATTCTTGCAGTGAATTATTTACTCGATTACCCGAATTTAGACTTGACTGTGATGACAGCAACTACAAGTCAACATCTGGTATTCGAAAAGAAAAGGGTCGACAAAGAACTCAAAGCAAAGGGAGCTCTCGCAGAATACCTCATAAACCGTTGGGAAACCTATACACGTTGGTGGACTACTGAGGATCCCCTAAAGGAAAGGTGGATTATGTGGGACGTTGCAATAATTGAGGCTTTAGCGCATCCCGAATGGACTACAAAAGAAGTGTTCCTTACTCCTTCAGAGAACACCCGGCGCAACATTAAAATTTACACAGAAATCGACACTGAAAAAATGCAAGCGGATTATTGGGAACATGTAGAAGCTCAACTTAAA
>WTJC01000009.1:0-7131 GCA_011525015.1 Flavobacteriales bacterium | reverse complement strand
CGGCTTTATTTTTATTTCTCTCTCTAATCCCACTCGTATTTAACAAAGAAAATGAATGACAAATTCAAGGGCATAAAGAAGTTTATTTTTGAAACCTCCGTAATTATTATCGGTATTTCAATATCATTTTGGCTGAGTAATCTGCAGGCAAAATCAGACGATCACAATATGGAAGTTGAGATACTCGAAGCCATAGAAATCAACATCGATGAGATTCAAAAGTATTTAGACAACAGGCGTGAAACCATAAACGCTGACAATCAACTCATGGATTACCTCTCTACCAATTGGGATGATTTAAATCTTGATTCAATTGTTGAGGTTTTACAATACGGCAGACATATGAAAGCCTTTCACAACGTCTTCTTAGATTATAGGGAGTTTCATCCGCCAGTTTCAGAAATCACCTCAATCATTGGAGACGGATCCATATCGCTCATTTCTAATCGGGATATAAAAATTCAATTGATTTCTTTGATCGACAACAGTTATGATTTTGTCAATCAAAACGTCAAGAGTGAAATAGAATTGCAACAATCATTCAGAAATCAATTGGTACAAGAAGACAGTTACGAGATTTCAAGAATATTAGAAACAACCCAAAATGAAATGGCGCAAAGAGTTTCAGGAGAGGTTGACAATAGAGAAAAAATCCTTGCCGAGCTCAAGGCCATCACCAAATTAAGAGCCGCAAAAAACTACCTTAACCTCAAAATTAGACAGCGATTTTGGGTCATGAATTTTTACAATAGTTTTGAGCGCAATCTAAATACATTAGATCAAATGGTAGTCAAAGAGCTAAAATCCATTCGATGAAAAAAGTCTTAATTCTAATTGCAATTGTTTTTTTGAGTTGCTCAAAGGAGGATTGTACACAAACAGTGAATCTCCCAGTTTGGGATTCCATTGAAATGACCTTTGTCGATAATTTTCAAGAAGTACCTTGTGATCTGGGCGAACCCGTTGACCAGCCTGTTTCAAGTCTTTAATAAACACTAATTAGTGAGTTCAGCCTTGAATGTTAAACCTAATCATTGAAATTAACTAAAACAAAATGAAGAAAATAATTCAACTCCTTTACTTTATTCCCGTAATCGCCCTTGGTCAAATCACCTCATTTGATGAGCTCAAGAAGGTGAGTTCAAAAAGTCAATATTTGAGAACTTCAATTGAAAATAGCTTTGAAAAAGTAAGTGAAGAAAGCGTTAATAAGGGCAAAGGTTTAATGATATCTTACGCCCATATGCTATCTCAAGATAAAAAAAATGCAAATCAATTTTTTTGGTGGATTGAAAATTCAGCCCTTGGAAATTCTTGGATGTTGACTGTGGCTGATGAAGAATTGTATTCGCAGCTTTTAAAAAGTATAAAAACAGAATGTGAATTCTCGGCTGTTGTCAGTTATTACTTTAACGATATGGCTTGCTACAGCTGTACTGAGCTTGATGCAGTAATCGGTGTTTACAAAGACGATGGATACGGCCACGTCAATCAATTTACTCTTGAAGAATACCAAAAAATGCTTGAGAATTAAACCTAATAGAAATGCTTTGTTTCAGGTTCAGCCAAACACCTTCATTTTCAAGATTCAATTATTTTTTGTACATTGAAAGAACCTAAGAGAGGGAAGCTCACTATACATTAGGAGTTATACGTTATAAATCTTTGGATAGATTCATAATTATTCCCTCATCTTTTCAGTTTAGACTAGAGGCTATTATTTTGAGCAAATAATAGCCTCTTTTTTGTTTTTAGCGGTTTCTTTTAAAGAAGTTTTTCTTCCATAGTAATCTCAATAAAAAGATGAATAGCAGCAAAAAAAACCAAAACCCTAAAAAATTGAAAAGTGCAAGGCTTAGATCTGCACTACTGAATCTTCCTGAGGTAATGATGACAAGAGCCGTCCATAGTGAAGCAATTGCCAAAATGAATAAAAACCAAGATAAATACCTGTTCATTTTCTAAAGATAAAAAACGAAATAAATCAAGCTCATTAGATCAAATATTAACACATTGGTTTTTAAATCCTTAACTTTAAAGACAGGGTAATAAGTTCGAAACATGAAAGTTTTAATTATTGAAGATGACATGGTGACCCAAATGGGAATGAAAAAGATTTTTCCACTATTTAAAGAATCCATACAATTCGATATAGTAGAAAATGGAAAAGAAGGAATTCTTTACCTTGAAAACCAAGGTGAAGATAAGGTAGATATTGTCATCTTAGATTTACACACTCCCGTAATGAGTGGTTTTGATTTTTTGCAAAAAATTCGATCTTATGAGCAGTTCACTGATTTACCAGTTATTGTGCATACTACATCAAATAGAAGTCATGATCTCAATAGATGTAGAGCATTTGGAATAAGTGGTTACTTCGTAAAGCACATAGATTATGAAGTTTATAAAGAGAACTTTCTGACTATTTTAAATTATTGGTTTTCATCTAAGCAGCGCAAGTCGTTATTGGTGAATTAATGCTAAAAGTTGGTTATTCAACTCTTAGAGTTATGGGTAAATGAAAAGAAAATGTTGTTCCTTTTCCTACTTCAGACTCATACCAAATCTCTCCTTCATAAGATTCGATAATTTTTTTGACTATTGACATACCCACTCCGTTTGATTCAGGTTTTGTGTGTAGTTTTTGAAAGATTGAAAACACCTTATCCGAGGCTTCCTTTGGAATCCCTATCCCGTTATCTTCTATGTTAAATTGAAAGAAATATTCCGTTTTATCCACTGTAATGGTTACTTGTGAATCTATATCATCACGCTTATACTTGCAGGAGTTATCCAGTATATTTTGAAATACTTGTAGCGCCCTACTTTCATTCATTTTCAGCACGGGTAATTTATTCTTTAATGTAATAGTACTTTCGGGATAGCTTTGATTTAACTCTTTGATGAGGTTATTTAAGAGTGCGTTTAAATCAACATTCTCTTCTTGTTCTGATCTAGGTTTGGTTTTCATTTCTGAATAATGTAGGGTGTCAGAAATCAATTTATCCATCTTTACTAATGAATCATCTACAATTTTTAAATAGGATTGACTTTGTTCACTCAAACCTACCTGATCTTCTCTGAGCCAACTCATTGCAGCCGAAATAGACCTAAGAGGTGTTTTTAAATCGTGAGAAACTACATGGGCATAATTGCTTAATTCTTCGTTACTCTCTTTGATTTTGGCACTTGTGATTGAATTTTTAAAGCCCAGCGCTATTAAGTTCGAAAGTCTAACAAGATATTCCAAATTAGAGCTAGTAAAATAATTCTTTTGTTGATGTTCTGCATCAATAACCCCAATAACTTTATCGTCTAATAAGATAGGAACAGTTAATTCAGATTGCATTAGTTCACCGTCTATTTTGTATTCAGTTACTTTAGAGGTATCACCCGTTATAAAAGCCTTTCGATTCGCAGCAACAGTCCCCGAGATACCCTCTCCAAGTTGTAATACGGCTGGAGATTCAATGTTACCTTCATTATGTTCTTTAAGAGACGCTATTTTGATTAATTTACTATCAATAAAGGCAAATAATACTACACTATTAGTTTTAAGGTAATTACCTATAAGTTGCACTAATTCTGTACCAATGCTATTCAAATCGTTTTGACCTGAAATGATTTCTAATATTTTATTTTCTGTTTCAAGTTGAAAATTATTCTGTTGAGTTAACTCAATTCTCGCTTTAGAAGCTGCTTGTTTACGAGTAGCTTCAAGCAGTTTATTTCTCATTAATATAGAAATGCCTAGAAATAGAAAAATGAGTAAACTAGCTCCAAGCATCAGATTAAGTCTAAGCGATCGAAGCTCATTATATATAGAATTAGTATTACAATTGAATTGAATGTAGCCAATTAACTCATCTGTATTATCTAGTACTTTGAAATTTAATAGAATCGCATCTGCTTTTTCAACATAGTCTTGATTTGAAGAAATATCGATAAGTTTTTCTGTTGAATTTTTCTTTGATTGATGCCATAGGGGCATTTTTTGAGCATCGTAAAAACTGATTTGTGTAACTCCTTCGCTATTGAGTAAAACCTGGTTATAGAGTTCCTCGAAGCCTTCAGAATCATTTAATAATAGATTTAATTTACTTTGATTTATTATGGCGTCCTTAAGTAAAGATGATTTCAATAGTAAATCAGAAACAAGCGAGTTTTTCTGAGAATTTACAATCATTATAATCGTTGAAAAAGCTCCTACAAAAAGAAGAAGAGTAATTAACAACTCATTGATATAAGAACCAAATGAGATCCGTCTAATTTTATGAATAAGACCTGCTAACATTTGATTTCATTTAAAGTCCATATATTCAGTGATTGAACGTATGATTCTATTGCACCGGCATCATTTGAAAGTTGATTTAACCTTCTAAAACAAATCATGAGTTCTTTATACAATTCGAAATTGTATTGTTTGGCATATTTTTGAATAGCGATCATCTCCTTAAACAAATCACGGATAAACTTTTTCCGTTCAAATACACCTTCGATAAGATGAATTCTTTTGATCTCAACAAGGAGGGAAGTGATAACTACTTTTGAAAATGCTTTTTGAATTTGAGTTTTGTCCTTAGTTTCTAAAAGGGATTTTAAACTTGCAAAATCCTCGTCCAATGAAATACATTCGTCCTGAGACTTAAATAGTAATGGCTCGATTAATTCTCTTGCCAGTTCTAAACGATTATCTTCAATTAGATTAAATCCCTTAGACCAATATAAATCCATAGGAATTGAAGCCTCCTTTCTAAAGGACAAATAGGATTGCCCTTGCATTTGAAAAAAGCAACTGAAATAAATTGTAATAAGTGCTAAACGTTTTAGCATCTATGGGTGTTCTTTGAGCTTTTAGAAATTAGCAGATACGCGAGCAACCATGCGGTTGTTATCTAAACTAAAATTCTTTTCGGTAATCCAATTGTGGTCTAAACTCAACAAAAAATTGGAATTAATCTGAAAGTTTAGGCCAAATGAAATAGTGGTATAAACATCATCTGTTCCTTCTACAAACATGCTCTTATCTAACTGATCAAATCGAATTTTTGGTATCACAGCATCTATTTTAGAATTCTCTCCTAAACCTTGTTTGAAACTTAGTTCGGCCATAAATCCAGTATTAGGGAAAATCTTTTCTGTCTGATTATTGATTAGTATTTCTTCAGATTGTATTAAATAAGAGCGTAAGCTAAAATCATTCCATTTGGCGGTAATATCTGCTCCAAATGCTTTGAAACTGTTATCATAAAATTGCTTGGTGTCAGAGGCGGCACTCGGATCTCGTTCAAAAAGTAATCCTTGACCGTAACTAATACCTATATTCAAATGCTCTCCAAAACCTGGAAAAACAGAAACCCTACCATTAATAGTTTTGTTATTATTATTATCAAAACTATTGTAGCCACTGATGTCCCATGCATTAAATCCATTCCCCACAGAAAACACATAATTCAAGCCCCACTCACCTTTGGCAAAAGAACCATCTAATCGAAGTCCGCGCTCATTATAGTGAGTTACGTAAGCTCCTGAGGCTAAAGGTATCGTGGTAAAAAGGTTTTGAGCGCCAAGCCAATCTTGATTTTGAATTCCAAAAACGCTCCAAAATGTTCCTGCTGAAACTGCGAGGTAATTTTTAATTAATTTATATCTGAGATTAGCCTCTGTGAGCACAAAAGTTATACCTCCTGGACCTGCTGCGCCAACACCTGAAGGGTTATTTACCAGGTGTAACTCCATTATAACAGAAGCTTTTTCACTAAGTTCTGAACTCAACCAAAGGGCAACATCATTATTAAATGAACTTGTGTTTGTATTGGGTAGAATGACCTGGCCAGGCATCCCTATACCGTTAAAATTTCCTTGTTTCCACTCAGGAGATTCTCCCGCGTAAACTGCATTCACATAACCATGTAAGGAAAAGAAAGAGACCGGATCAATGTATTTTCCACCAGGTATTTTCCACTGATATTTGTCCTCATAAATATCTTGAGCATAAACAGTAGATGTTGAATAAAAAACTAAAAGTAGCAGGGATAATAATTTAAAGCGAATCATGTTAAAATAGATTTATCAGATAATTTGAGACTATCTCATTCTAATGTCAAACGTAAAAATCCCTTAATTATTGTTTTAGAAAGATACGTTTATTTTTAACTAGAGGTTTATTTTTCAGGACCTTAGCTAAATCCATTCGGCCTATTATATTTGTGTTTAATAACAATCAAATTCATGAACGCATTTAAAACATATCGCATCCTCTCAATTCTCACGGTATTTATGGTACTCGGATGTCAAGACAAGGTCGAGAAAGAGGATGATGTCTTTCTCTTTTCATACTTTAAAAATAACGGAGAAGATGGGCTGCATTTAGCTTACAGTTACGACGGGCTGAAATGGGAGGCCTTGAACGACGACAAGTCTTTTTTGACTCCAGAGCTCAGCAAGGATAAACTCATGCGTGACCCCTGTATTATTAAAGGGCCTGATGGAAAATTCCATATGGTTTGGACCGTAAGCTGGGAAGAAAAAGGAATCGGCTATGCCAACTCTGCAGATTTGATCAATTGGTCTGAGCAGAAGTTTATTCCAGTCATGCAGCATGAAGAATCAACCAAAAACTCATGGGCTCCAGAACTGTTTTACGATGAGGTAAAAGAGCAGTACCTCATTTTTTGGGCAAGTACAGTTTCAGATAAGTTCTTAGAAACCGCCAATCAAGCTGAAGACAGCTGGAATCACAGAATTTACTACACCACCACCAAAGACTTCGAAGAATTCGCAGAGACCGAGATTTTTGTCGAACCAGGATTCAATGTCATCGACGCTACAATTGCGCGTAATGAAAGTCAATACTTCATGATCATAAAAGATGAGACTTTACTACCTGAAGCTCAAAAAACCCTGCACGTACTTGAATCTGATAATCCTTACAACTGGAATGTTTCTATTTCAGATGCCATCTCTAATCATTGGGTTGAAGGCCCTACCATAACCAAAATAGGTGATGAGTGGATTGTTTATTTCGACCAATATAGGGCACATAAATTCGGAGCCGTAAAGTCAAAAGACCTCAAGACCTGGGATAATATTTCTGATCAAATTGAATTTCCCGACGGAATACGACACGGC
>WTJC01000045.1:47968-60382 GCA_011525015.1 Flavobacteriales bacterium | reverse complement strand
TCAACAAAGAGAACTTTGAGCAGTACGCTTTAGATGTATTTGAGTATCAATATCTGCACAATTCACTGTATAGACATTTCTGTACTTTTTTAAAACGTTCACCTTCTTCAGTGCAAGAATTTAAAGAAATTCCTTTTCTACCCATTTCTTTTTTTAAGACGCACAAGGTCTGTGACGATTCATCGACCTCCTTTTATTTTGAAAGCAGTGGAACAACTGGGCAAGTAAGATCAAAACACTTTGTGCGCAATTTGAAATTGTACGAGCAAAGTTTTTTGACTCAATTCGAAAAACAATATGGGCCTATTGAGAACTTATGTATTTTAAGCGTCTTACCCTCTTATCATGAGCAAAAGAGTTCATCCCTTTTATTCATGATAAACACCCTTATAACACATTCCAAATACCATTTTAGCGGATTTTATAAGGATGATTACTCTCGAGTCATTGATATCATAGAAAAAAGTGAACGGCCTGTTATTTTATTTGGTGTGGCCTACGCCTTAATGGACATGTCAGAAGCCTTTCCCACAGCATTAAAAAACACCACAATTATCGAGACTGGAGGAATGAAAGGCAAACGCAAAGAAATTATTCGAGAAGAATTGCATCAGCTGTTGAGTAAGCGATTCGCTCTTGACTTTATCGATTCAGAATACGGCATGACAGAGTTGTTATCTCAGGCCTATATGAAAGACGGCAAGACTTTTCAGCCCCCAAATTGGATGAGAGTGCTCACTCGGTCAATTGACGATCCCTTTGAATTTGTCAATGAAAAAACAGGAGGTATTAATATCATTGATTTGGCCAATCTACACAGTTGTGCCTTTATTGCGACCCAAGATTTAGGGAAACTTCATACAGATTTATCCTTTGAGGTATTAGGGCGTTTTGACGCCTCAGATGTTCGAGGCTGTAACCAATTAATTTCTTAGAGAAAAGACATACTATTTTCATTTTTTGCGACTATTGCGAGAACTATTAATTTATTTTAATTTACCAGTAAATTAATAATCATGAACAAATATTTAATCAAAAGAGAAATTCCTAACGCCTCAAGTATTCCAAGTGATAAATTAGATAGTACCGGAAAACACTCAGAAGGTATACTCATAGATATGAGAAATGAAGGAAAAAACATCGAACAAGAACATAGTTATATTGCCGGGGATTGCGTGTACTGTGTTTATAATGCTGAATCTGTTGACTTGTTAAAAGAACACGCCCAAAGAGCAGGTATGCCTGCAAATGAAATTACACTCATATCAAATGAACTAGAGCACAACACTAATAACTAGTTCAAGCATTTAAATAAAAAAGGCATCCAAAAGGACGCCTTAGCTCTCCGCCTAGATATGGGTATCATAGCCTTATCTATATCTAGTAATAGAGAGAATATTATAGTGAGTAATGCATTATTCTTCTCTAATTACAAGAAACATACAAAATATTATTAGGACTGCACAATTGTGTTTAGAATGATCGGATTGTCTCTTTAAGTGATAAGACAAAAAAAAGACGCCAGCGATGACGTCCTTATATTGTTATAGGTTCATGAATTGTTATTAAAAGTACTTTTTAATAGTATACAAAAGGAAAATATAATAGGACAACCGTAGGATATCCCCTATTTATCCAAACCTTAAACCCCTAAACAAAAGCTATACAACCTCAATCAAAAAGTAGTTCTTTTTGCCGCGTTGAATTAAAATGTATTTGTCTTGGATTAAATCTTGAACACCGATTACAAAGTCGGCAGACACCTTATTTTTATTTACAGAAATAGAGTTCTGTTTTAATTCTCTGCGGGCGTCACCATTAGAACTTAAAAAGCCTGTTTTGGCCGAGAGGGCAGCAATCATATCTAAACCTTGGTCGATTTCGTCGCGTTGAATTTGCGCTTGCGGAACTCCTTCAAAAACATCGAGCAATGTCTCAACGTCTAAGGCTTTTAAATCTTCTGTGGTGGACTTACCAAATAAGAGTTGACTCGCTTGTTTGGCCTTATCTAAATCTTCTTGACTATGCACAAGAATGGTGATTTCATCAGCTAAGCGTTGTTGAAGTATACGCATGTGAGGCGCCGTTCTGTGCTCCTCGATCAATTGTTCGACCGTTTGTTGATCTAAAAAAGTGAAAATCTTGATGAAGTTTTCAGCATCCACATCACTTGAATTCAGCCAGTACTGATAAAACTTATAGGGGGATGTTCTATTGCGATCTAGCCAAACATTTCCCTGTTCGGTTTTTCCAAACTTGGTTCCATCGGCTTTAGTGATCAAAGGACAAGTCAGTGCGAAACCTTTTCCTGAACCAATGCGACGAATGAGTTCAGTACCCGTGGTGATATTACCCCACTGATCAGAACCTCCCATCTGTAAACTGCAATCGTAATTTTTATACAAATGCCAAAAATCAAATCCTTGAACGAGTTGATAGGTGAATTCTGTAAAAGACATTCCCTCTGAAGAATCTGAGGAGAGTCTTTTCTTGACCGAATCTTTAGCCATCATATAGTTTACAGTGATGTGTTTTCCAACATCGCGAATAAAGTCGATAAAGCTAAAGCTCTTCATCCAGTCATAGTTGTTGACTATTTCAGCAGAACGACCTTCTTTCGCCTCAAAATCAAGAAATCTTGACAATTGTTTTTGAATGGCGTCTTGGTTGTGCTTGAGCGTTTTTTCATCTAATAAATTGCGTTCTTTTGATTTTCCTGAAGGGTCTCCAATCATTCCGGTGGCACCACCAACCAAAGCAATGGGTTTATGGCCTTGAATTTGAAAATGTCTCAACATCAGAATACTTACGAGATTACCGATGTGCAATGAATCTGCAGTTGGGTCAAATCCAACATACGCCGCTCTTGAATCCTCGTTTAAATGCTCCTCTAATCCGGGCATATAATCGTGAATCATGCCTCTCCATCTCAATTCTTCAATAAACTGATTGTCCATTTAAATTCTTTTGATTTGGCCACAAAAATAAAGATTACTTCTCAGCAGCCCTTCTCATTTTGAGCCTAATTTCATCAAGACACAAATTTCCAATACTCCCAAGGTGGGTGTGCGCACTGTATTTAACTGGCTCGTATTGCTGCGCTGCTATGGACTTGGCCATATTTTGATATGCTTCTCGAAAAGGTATTCCAGATGAAACCCAATCGTTTAAGGTGTCGACGCTCCAAATGTATTCGTACTTTGATGCCTCTAAAATAGATGAGCGTACTTCTATTTGCTTTATCGCGTAATTAAAAATTTCAAGACATTCTTTGAATTGATTGATTCCCTGAACAATGGGCTCTTTTACCAGTTGTAAATCCCTGTGATATCCAGAAGGTAAATTGGAGGTAATACCAGCAATTTGTTGCGGTATTGCTTGAATTTTATTGCAATGCGCTCTGATCAATTCAAAAACATCTGGATTTTTTTTATGTGGCATGATGCTGCTTCCTGTAGTAAGTGCATCCGGAAATTTAATGAAGTTGTAATCTTGTCCCGCAAAAAGACAAATATCCATGGCAAACTTAGCGAGTGTTGAAGCAAAAGAAGCCAAGGCTAAAGCGCAGCTTTTCTCTGCCTTTCCTCTTGATAACTGAGCTGCTACTGAATTGTACTTCAAGGTAGAGAAATTCAAGGCTTGTGTGGTAAAAACTCTGTCTATGTCAAAATTACTTCCGTAACCTGCCGCAGATCCCAGTGGGTTTTGATCACATACCTCTTTCGCAGCCTTTAACATAAAAACATCGTCTATTAAAAGTTCTGCATAAGCACTAAACCACAATCCAAAAGAAGAGGGCATCGCCACTTGCATATGCGTGTAACCGGGCATATAATGCTTTGCGTACTTTTCGGAAAGTTCAAGTAAGGTTTCAAAGAACTCTAAAACACCTTCTTGAATAAGAGAAAGTTCTTGACGCATGTATAAATGCATAGCCACTAAAACTTGATCATTTCTAGAACGGGCGGTGTGAATTTTTTTGCCTGGTTCACCAATTCGCTGAATCAATTCATATTCAATTTTTGAATGCACATCTTCAAAATTTACTTCAATGCTAAAGCTGCCTTCTTGCACTTCAACCAACATTTCATTCAAGCAATTGACAATTTGAGTACATTCATCTGAAGACAAAAGAGCCACTTTCTCAAGCATCTGGGCATGTGCAATGGAGGCCTGTAAATCATACTTTGCCAGATGAATATCTAATTCACGGTCATTTCCAACAGTGAATTCTTCAATCAATTTTTCGGTTGAAATACCTTTTTCCCAAAGTTTCATGCTACTGTGTTTATGTAAGTTTCTAATAGTTTGATATAAATCTCAATACCTTCTTTTATTTCATGAGTAAAAATAAACTCATCCGCCGTATGCGAACGCGTTGAATCTCCAGGCCCCAATTTTAGCGACTGACAATTCAAAGCAGCTTGGTCCGAGAGTGTTGGAGAACCGTAGGTATTTCTACCTAACTGAAGACCTGCTTGTACCAAAGCGTGATCTTCATCGATCTGAGAACTTTGCATGCGAAGAGACCTCGCCTGCATTTCACAAGGAGCGTTTTCTTGAAAAAAAGCATCAATTTCTTGATTTTTATAGCAATCATTGACCCGAACATCCACCACAAACTTTACTTCTGAAGGAATGACGTTGTGCTGAGTGCCCGCCTGAAGTTGAGACACTGTAGTTTTAACCTCCCCTAAATGTTTAGAGACTTTTTCAAAACGCAATTCTTTAAACCATTGTAAAACCGGTATCATCTTGTGAATGGCCTGATCGTCATTAGGATGTGCCGCATGAGAAGCAGTGCCACTTACCTTTCCGTCAAAGACCACAAGACCTTTCTCGGCAATAGCTAGATCCATCAAAGTGGGTTCGCCAACAATGGCCAAATCAATAGGTGGTAAAATGGGCAAAAGGCCTCTGAGACTATCCACCCCTGCAATCTCTTCTTCTGCAGTCGCAGCCATAATGAGATTAAAGGGCATATTTTCAATGGAGTAAAAATGTAAAAAACAATGCATTAGAGATACCAACGCTCCTCCTGCATCATTGGAGCCTAAGCCATAGAGTTTATCCCCAACAATTTCGGCCTTAAATGGATCACGCGTGTAAGACCCATTGGGTTTTACCGTATCGTGGTGACTGTTTAAAAGTAAATTAGGTTTATTCTCGTCATAGTGTTTATTAAAAGCATAAACATTATTCTTATACTTTTTATAAGAGATGTCATGCTTTTGAAACCAATGCTCTAGGATTGCAGCGGTCTGGTCTTCTTCTTTTGAAAACGAAGGTGTTCTGATCAATTCTTTTAAAAGATCGATGGCAGACTCGTAATACTCTGAGATTTGGTTCATAGACATACTTTTGTTCCTTTATCGTGATTAATTATTGCTGATGATCCTATTCTTACCTCCTGCACCTTTTCTTGAAGCGCATCAAAAGCATTAGTGAGTTTAGGAATAATGCCTTGGCTTAAGACACCATCCTTTTTTAATTGCACAAAATCAGTGCTGTTTATTTCTTCAAAAATAGCATCAGAACGCTGCATATCTTTTAAGACGCCTTCATGAGTAAATACAAACTTGAGACACACCTCAAAATGTGCCGACATCGCTACGGCCAAACTCGAGGCGATTGTATCGGCATTGGTATTGAGCAGCTGTCCTTTATTGTCATGCGTAATAGCGCAAAAAACAGGGCAAACACCAAGGTCTACAAGATCTTTGATTCTACTGGAATTCACTTGAACAATATCCCCAGCAAATCCGTAATCTATGGTTTGTACTGCTCTTTTCTCCGCCTGTATCAAATTCAAATCTGCGCCTGAAAGACCAAGCGCATCAATGGATTTCGCTTGCATAGAGCTGATTAAAGTTTTGTTCGCAAGACCGGCGTAAACCATACACACAACCTCTAATTGTTCTTTTGAAGTAATGCGTCTACCTTCATGCATTTCAACCTCTAAACCTAATTTAGTCGAAAGCGCAGAGGCCATTTTTCCCCCACCATGAACTAATATTTTGGCTTCTTTTAGTTGTGAGAATTCTTCAATAAGCGCACTGAGACGATCCTTATTGTCGAGTATATCTCCTCCTATTTTGACAATATGAAGTGGTTTCTTAGTCCTTTCCATTTAACAGTTTATTGATAACCCATAATGCGGCATAAGTTCTATTGTTGGCTTGCTCAATGACCAAAGAATTACTACTGTCTAAAACCTCATCAGCTACAACTACATTTCTTCTTACCGGCAAACAATGCATGAACTTTGCAGTTCCTATTTTTTCTGAAGTGATCATCCAATCCTCTTTAGGCATTACGATACCACCGTAAGGTTCGTAACAAGACCAGTTCTTAGTATACACCACATCAGCACCTTGCATGGCTTGCTTTTGATCGGTGTTGATCATTACATCTTTAGTCAGTTCAGGATTTAAATGATATCCTTCAGGGTGAGTGATAACAAATTCACAATCGACTCTTTTCATTGCCTTTACAAACGAGTTTGCTACCGCATGGGGTAGTTTTCTCGGATGTGGAGCCCAACTCAATACCACCTTAGGTTTCTTTTTCGGCACAAACTCTTTGATTGTCATCACGTCTGTCAACGCCTGTAAGGGATGTTCTGTAGCGCTTTCAAGACTGAAAACCGGAACAGTTGCGTATTTTACAAAGGCCTTGATGACAGGTTCTGCCTCATCGCTTTGACGTGAAATCAGCTCAGGAAAAGCACGAACCCCAATGATATCGGCGTATTGAGAAACCACTTGAACAGCCTCTTTGATGTGTTCTGCCTTGTCCATATTCATCACCGTACCATCTTCAAATTCCAATTTCCAAGAATCAGAATCAACATTCAAGACCATCACCTGCATTCCTAATTTGAATGCTGCTGCTTGTGTACTTAAACGCGTTCTCAGCGAGCTGTTAAAAAACAGCATACAGAGCACCATGTCTTTGGCCAAATGGGTTAAAGAGGTTTGGGTTTGCTTAAAGGTCAAAGCCTCATTTACAGCCAAATCCAAATCAGCGATATCATCAATACTTTTATAATTATTCATGTTTTAACTCTTGATTTAGTCCTTCAAATAATTGATTTAATTCTTGTTCTGTACAGCAAAGGGGAGGTAAAATTCTCAATACGTTAGGATTACTCGCAGAACCGACAAATAGCCCGTGTTGAAACAGTAAATTTCTACGTAATTCGGCCGTATTAAAATCGAATTCAAGACCGATCATAAGGCCTCGTCCTTTAACTACAGCAGGAACTTGAAGCAAAGCTGCCTTTGCTCTAAAAACAGATTCAAGGGCCGCAGCCTTATGTTCTAAATCTTCTTTTTCGAGCACATCCATGACAGAAAGTGCAGCTGTACAAGCCAAATAATTCCCGCCAAAAGTAGTCCCGAGCATACCTTTTTCAGCTTTGATAGATTCGTGAATCATAATACCTCCAACCGGAAATCCATTCCCCATACCTTTAGCCATACTGATGATATCTGGAATAATATCGTGATGTTGAAAGCTAAAAAAACGTCCTGTTCTTGAGAATCCAGATTGCACCTCGTCAGCAATTAAAACAGTCCCGGTTTGGGTGCATAAGTCTCGTAAGGTCCTAACAAAATCAGAATCCGGCTGATCTAGACCTCCCACACCTTGTATACATTCTATAATAACGGCTGCATAATTCTTAGTCTCTAGGTGATTTTTGAGGGCTTCTACATCGTTAAAGTCAATAAAATCAACTTGATGAGACCTATTAATTGGCGCCTGAATACGGGTATTATGAGTGGCTGCAACTGCAGCTGAAGTTCGTCCGTGAAAGGCATTAGAAAACGCGAGTATTTTGGAGCGCTCAGTGTGAAAAGAAGCTAATTTTAGCGCGTTTTCATTGGCTTCTGCTCCGCTACTGCACAAAAAGAGCTCGTAATTTTCTTCGAGCTTGGCATTGATACGCTCAGCGAGTTCTTCTTGTAAGGGATTGTGAATGACATTAGAATAAAATCCAATGGCGTCAATTTGAGATTTTAATTGATTCACATAGTGCGGATGGGTATGTCCGATTGAAATTACGGCATGACCTCCGTAAAAATCCAAATAGTCTGAACCTTTGGAATCCTTGAGCTGCATTCCTTTAGCAGAAACTAATTCAATAGGGTATTGATTGTAAACGTCAAATAAAGCCATTAGAAAATTGATGTTTTTAGTTGAAGTCCTGTTTGTTGATCGAGACCAAAAATCAGATTCATGTTTTCTACGGCCTGACCTGATGCTCCTTTGAGCAAATTATCCAGAACAGAGGTAATCAAAATTTTATCTTGGTGTTGCATCAAATGAATGTGACAATTATTGCTGTTTACGACTTGTTTGAGTTGAAGCTCATCTGGACAAACATGCGTAAATGGCGCTTGTTCATAGAAGGCTTCATAAGCTGATACTACCTCATCAAATGCGCAGTCTATTTTAGTATATGCGGTGGCAAAAATTCCTCGTGTAAAATCACCCCTATGCGGCAAAAAATGTAAGTTTTCTTTTGACGCCTGAGCTTTGTTGTACACCGTTTCAGCAATCTCATCTAAATGTTGATGCGAAAAAGGTTTGTACCATGAAAAATTATTGTTTCGATAAGAAAAGTGAGCCGTTGCACTTGGCTTAATTCCAGCTCCCGTCGACCCAGTCACCGCGTTAATGTGTACCTCCTGATCTACACCGACTAATTCGTTGTGGAAAAGTGGTGCCAGAGCGAGGTTTATGGCCGTTGCAAAACAACCTGGATTAGCAATACTATTGGCTTTTTGAATTTTAGCTCGATGGATTTCTGTAGCGCCGTATACAAATTCTCGCTGACCAAATTTAGCATCAGATGATAAGCGGAAAGAATTACTTAAATCAATGATTTTTAGCTCCTCTGAAATCATTGCTGCATAGGTCTCAAGAAAAGAACCTGACTGACCATGAGGTAGACACAAAAACCATACATCCGCTCCTGTAATAGGAGTCTCACAGAATTCAAAAGCTTGAGTTCCCAATAAATCAGGATGAACTTTTGAGAGTTGTTGACCCGCGAAGGATCGACTCACCACAAAGTGCAATTCAACATTTGGATGAAGTAACAGTAAACGCAATAATTCTCCTCCCGTATAACCAGAACCTCCAATTACTCCTACTTTAATTTTCATCTTGAACACTTTTAGCGTTTTTCAATCCGTTCGCATAAATTTTGATAAAGCCCTTGGCGTCTTCTGCGGTCCATGAATTATTCATCTCACCGTATTGAGCGGCAGAGGATTTCATTTGGTCATACATCGATTCTATACCAATTAATTCAAAACGATAAGGGTGCAAGGCCACAAACACCTTACCGGTAACAAAACGCTGACAATCCTGCATATACGCTTCTGTATTACGCATCACCTCATCCAAGAATAGTCCCTCATGTGCCATCATTCCGTAAAATTGTGCCAACTGCTGTTTCTGAAATAATTGCCATTTACTGAGGGTGTGCTTTTCTAAAAGTTCATGTGCTTTGATGATGATCATAGGAGCAGCAGCTTCAAACCCAACTCTTCCTTTGATTCCAATAATGGTATCCCCTACATGAATATCTCTACCTATAGCATATTTCTTCGCAATCTTTTGGAGTTCTTTTATCGCCTCAACCGGAGCGTAGTTTTCACCATCAATTCCAACGAGTTCTCCTTGTTTAAAATCAAGGGTCAAATTTTTGCTTTGGTTTTCTTCCAATTGACTTGGATAAGCCTCCTCAGGAAGGGTCTTGTCTGAGGTTAAGGTCTCCGCTCCTCCAACAGAAGTACCCCACAAACCTTGGTTTATGGAATATTTTGACTTTTCCCAAGAATATTCATATCCGTGAGATTTGAGGTACTCAATCTCTGTTTCTCGTGATAACTTTTGATCGCGAATAGGGGTAATGATTTCTATTGAATTCCCAAGGGTTTGAAAAATCAAATCAAAACGTATTTGATCATTACCAGCACCTGTAGATCCATGAGCTATAGCCTCTGCCCCAATTGAATTGGCATAGTTAATGAGTGCTATAGCCTGTACTACGCGCTCAGCGCTAACCGAAAGGGGATAAGTGTTATTTCGAAGTACATTTCCGAAAATCAAATACTTGAGTATAGAATTGTAGAGCTCTTCTTCAGCATTGATACACTCAAATTGGGCTACCCCAAATGCTAAGGCTTTTGTTTTCATTTCAGCGATTTGCTCTTCATCAAAACCACCTGTGTTTACAGCCACGGCGTGCACCTCTGTGTTGTCTTGAGATGAAAGCCAGTGCGCACAATACGAAGTGTCTAGACCTCCACTGTAGGCCAGAACTATTTTTTTTACCTTATTGCTCATTTTTTTTATTTAAGTGTTGGTCGTATAGCATCCCTGTACAGAGACAAATATTTCTATTCATTCGTTGTAAAACATCGAAATTGACGCAAGTCTGACATCCTTTCCAAAAATCATCATCATCTGTTAATGCGTCAAAAGTAACAGGCTTATATCCCAATTCATAATTGATTTTCATCACAGCAGCACCCGTGGTAATTCCAAAAATCTTAGCGTTTGGAAATTTTTCCAAAGACAGCTCTAAAACAGCCTTCTTTATTTGTTTTGCCAATCCCCTTCCGCGAAAATCAGGATGCACAATTAAACCCGAATGGGCTACAAAGTTTTTCTGACCCCATATTTCGATATAACAAAAGCCAGCGAATTTATCATCTTCTACAGCAATAACTGCATTTTGATTGGCCATACGCTGTTGGATGTATTCGGGAGATCTCAAAGCAATTCCAGTTCCTCTTACCTTGGCAGAACTTTGAATGGTTTCACTGATTACCTCAGCAAAACGAAAATGCGATTTATTTGCGATTTGTATTTTCATCGCGTTGAAAAAAATTAAATTATACTATTGAAAAGAATTGAAACGAGAAGAGGAAGTGGACACACCTACTTCCAATAAATAAGCACACCCTTACGGGCGACGAAAGCGCCGTGTACGGTTAGAAGTATTCGTAATGTGTCTATTTTGTTTCATTGCGCTGCAAAGTACATTATAAAATTTCACCTTTGACAAACAAGCTCGATTTTTATCAATCTTAAGGTAAAAACGTCATTTATGTGAATATCTTATAAAATATTGGACTAAAATAAAACGATAAGTTAACCGGCCCCAGTTTCAACGGCCAATGGCTTATTTTTACGATATGATTTTAATCACAGGTGGAACAGGTTTAGTAGGGGCGTATCTCATCGAGCAACTTTTGAAAGAAAATCAGAACCTTCGTGTACTGTACCGCACGGCAAAAAAAAGAGAACAACTTTTGGCTTTTTTAGAACGCAAGGGCATCACTAAAACACAAATACATCTTCTAGAATTTGTGCAGGGTGATTTAGATTCTGCAGCTGATCTTTTTGAAGTGACAAAATCAGTACAGTGTGTGTTTCATTGTGCCGCTTTGATCTCATTTGATTCAAGAGATCGAAAGCACCTCTTTAAAATCAATAGCAATGGAACAAGAGATCTGGTAAATGCCGCAATTGAAAACAAGGTGTCTAAGTTTATTTACATCAGTTCGATCGCCGCTATGGAGCAAGAACAACAAACAGATTACGGCAAATCAAAACAATTGGGCGAGCTTGAGGTCTGGAGAGCAGGTCAAGAAGGTGTACAAACCTTTATCGTAAGACCCGGGGTTATCTTAGGTTCGGTTCCTTACACTCATCCACTGCGTCAGCTTATTCGATCTGTTCAAAAAGGTATTTCCTATCAATTCCCAGGAAGTTCTGGCTTTATTCACATCAGAACTGTAGTCGACTGTTTACTGCAATTATACAAAACCGAATCTTCCATACAACATCCTTTAACCTTAGTCTCAACGAACAATTCTTATAACGATGTGATCGAAATCATCAATGCCAATTTAAAACGCCCTCCAGCAAAAAAAGAAATTTCAAAAAAATGGCTTGTAATGCTGGCCCGCATTGTAGAAAATACGAATAAACTACTCGGTCTTAAATCTTCTCTCACTATAAATTTAGTAGAAACCCTCTACCATAAGGGTGAGTACGAAACCACCAGCGAATTAGCTCCGTTTAAGCAGATTAAAACACCTGAACTAAAAGAGATGTTAGACGATTTAATCGAGAGTGAACGCTATTTTCCCATGGTTTGAGATTGATTCTTTCTTGAATCGTTGATCTCATCTACCTTATTTTCTAACTTAATTTGAATACTGTCAAACATTTTATCGTATACATCCGGAAGAGAGGCGTAATAGGTATTACTTTGACTTAGGGTAACACTGTCGATATCGTGCTTTTTGTACAAGTAATCCATCAATTCGATATCTTGATTTTTCAAGGTCGCCGGAGTCATATTGTTCAAAGCTGTTAAGACGGCTA
>WTJC01000045.1:0-47868 GCA_011525015.1 Flavobacteriales bacterium | reverse complement strand
TCTTGATTTTTCAAGGTCGCCGGAGTCATATTGTTCAAAGCTGTTAAGACGGCTAAATCGTAATAAATCGCCAGCATTTTTTCTTGAGGAATCAAATTTTCAGGAGGTTGTTTCAAGGGCTCACTGCAGGAAACACAACATAGTATTACTAAAATGAAAATCTTCTTAACCATATTAATTCCGATTAAAACTTAGACGCTCAACTGTAGGTCTAGTCACAAAAGAGCCATTTTTAAAAGCAAGCGTACCATTCACCCATACCTGGTCAATACTCGAACCAAATTCGTGACCTTCAAATGGAGACCAGCCACAGTGATACCATAAATTATCTTGAGCAACACGATGAGCTTTATTCATATCTACGACGACCAAGTCTGCTTTATAACCTTCTTTGATGTATCCTCTGTCTTTTAAACTGAAGAGCTCCGCTGGATTGTTACACATCTTCTTTACAATAAAAGGCAAGCCCAAGTTACGTTCTTTGACTTGATCTATAAGTGCTTGCAAGGCATGTTGCACCAAAGGTCCACCAGAAGGAGCGCTTAGATAGGGGTTTTTCTTTTCTTCAAGAGTATGTGGCGCGTGATCTGTAGCAATAACATCAATAGCTCCTTCTTCTAATGCCTTCCACAAAGCCTCCTTGTCATTAGCCGTTTTAACTGCCGGATTCCATTTGATCAAACTTTGCTTGCTTTGATAATCGGCGTCTGTAAACCACAGGTGATGAATACAAGCTTCGGCTGTTATTTTCTTCTTTGATAAGGGTAAATCTGAACGAAATAAGTCGAGTTCTTTTGCTGTAGACAAATGAAAAACGTGCAGGCGAGCTCCTGTTTTTTGGGCAAGAGAAACCGCCTGAGAAGAAGACAGATAACAAGCTTCTTCTGAGCGTATTAGAGGATGCTCTGAAAATGGAATATTCGAGCCGTATTGGGCGATTGCTCTTTCTGTATTTTCTCGGATTGTTTGTTCGTCTTCACAGTGTGCCGCAATCACATGAGGGGTCGACGAAAATATGGCTTCAATAACCTCGAGCTTATCGACCAGCATATTACCCGTAGAAGATCCCAAAAATAATTTTACACCGGCACAAGCGTCTAACGGAAGTCTTTTAATCAACTCTAAATTGTCATTTGTGCCACCAAAGAAAAACGAATAATTCACCCATGAAGTCGCTTTTGCACGCTTAAATTTATCTTCTAAAGCCTCATAGGTAGTAGTTTGAGGGTTGGTGTTAGGCTGTTCCATAAATGAGGTGATTCCACCTGCTAATGCCGCCTTGCTTTCGGTTGCGATACTCCCTTTATGTGTTAGGCCTGGTTCTCTAAAATGCACCTGATCATCGATGAGCCCAGGCAGTAAATACTTTCCTGATAAATCGACAACCTCTGCATGAATATCCGTTATAGAGCGCTCTATTTTTAAAATAATATCATCCTCAATCAGAACATCCGACTCCACTATTTTTTCTGCAGATACAACTTGGGCATTTTTTAAAAGCTTACGCCTAGCCATGATAAAACTTGTTTTTATTAAAAATACTATTGAACCTCATCTTAATCACTCCTAAAATTGCTTCCCAAACAATTCCTTTACTCATTTTAGAATGCCCCCTGACTCTATCGGTAAATACAATACTTACCTCTTTTAATTTTTTCTTAGCCTTGTAAATTCTATACTTCATTTCGATTTGAAAAGCGTAACCCACAAATTGAACGGCATCTAATTCAATGGCCTTCAATGCTGAACTCCTGTAACACACAAAGCCAGCGGTAGGGTCATTAATAGGCATTCCCGTAATTATTTTGACATAGAATGAAGCCCCATAGGAGAGTAAAATTCGAGATAAAGGCCAATTCACAACGTTTACACCTTTGGTATATCTGCTCCCAATAGACATGTCAGCCCCTTCTTCGCAGGCCTTTTTCAAGCGAATTAAATCAGCTGGTGTATGCGAAAAATCAGCATCCATTTCAAAAATAAAATCGTAGTTGTTTTGAAGCGCCCATTTGAATCCGTGAATGTAGGCCGTTCCCAATCCTGATTTTTCTTTTCGAACTTCGAGATGCAAATTTCCATTAAACTCGGTCTGAAGTTCTCTCACCTTATCTGCAGTTCCGTCAGGAGAATTGTCATCGACAATGAGAATGTGATAACCTTGACCTAAGTCTACCACCGCACGAATAATGGCTTCAACATTTTCAATCTCATTATAGGTGGGAATAATCACAAGATCTAAACTCATAGGAGGGATATTGAGTGACAAAAATACTCTTTTATCATGCATATATTAAACAGGCGCATGTTTTAAAATCTTAATTTTGGAATTATGCAGTCCACATTAAGTTCAACAACCAAACTGTTTGTAATACTCCTTATTATACTCGGACTGTTGAATTTTATTCAAGCCTATGCTACAGGTTTACTCTTCGATGAAGCCTATTATTGGTATTACGCGCAACAACTCGA
Organism: Flavobacteriales bacterium; assembly: GCA_011525015.1. Classification (GTDB taxonomy): domain Bacteria; phylum Bacteroidota; class Bacteroidia; order Flavobacteriales; family Flavobacteriaceae; genus UBA3478. The sequence continues at coordinate 45,399 of WTJC01000045.1, read as the reverse complement.
ATGGGGCTATTTTGACCATCCTCCCATGGTCGCTTGGATTATAGCTTCTTCCAGCTATATTCAAGGAGAGCTTGGCGTGCGACTCTTATTTATAGGATTGCACTTAGGCAGCATAGCGCTTTTGTACGACACGCTTCAAAGCCAAACTCGTGTTAAACCCCTATACTTTTTGGGGTTATTGCTTTGTTTTCCGCTCTTTCAGTACTACGGATTTTTGGCACTCCCAGACAGTCCTTTTTTGTTTTTTACTGCCCTTTTTTTCTGGGCTTATCGCCGTTTTTTAAGCAAAGAAGATTACCTAATAGCTTTTGTTTTAGGAATCAGTATGGCCGGAATGATGTATTCAAAATACTACGGTTTTTTACTCATATTTGGAGTGCTGTTTTCCAATTTGAATCTCCTTAAAAACAACAAAGCTTGGCTCGCCTTAATCGTTAGTGTTTTGCTATACACTCCGCATTTGATGTGGCAAATTGAAACAAATTTTGAGAGCCTACTTTTTCATTTGAATGAACGTCCAAATCACGCTTATAATTTCAGTGAATTTACCTTAGGCTATTTCTTAAATGTGCTCACTGTTTTTGGCCTGATGGGAATTCTAATCTTTCCACTGAGTCTAAAAGAAACCAAAACAGATTTATTCAAAAAGGCAAACTGGTATGCTGCTCTCGTGGTTATCGGCTTTTTTTTCATCTCTAGTTTTTCAAAAAAAACACAGGCACAATGGTTTTTACCTATAGTCATTCCGCTCTTTTTATTGACCTTTCACACGGCCGCAAAAAAACTCGAACAGCAAAACTATTTGCGCATTCTTCTTTTGAGCAATTTAATCATCCTTGGAGTTGGAAGGTTATTTTTAGCTTTTGAGCATATAAGTCCCATTGCGCTCGAAACCCACGGACATTCGAAATGGGTTAAGGCTCTCGCTCAAAAAGCTGGCGACAGACCTGTGCTGTTTAAAAATTCATATCAACGCGCTTCAATCTATCAATTTTACAGTGGACAAAAAGCATCCTCCTTAAATGAGATACGCTACCGTAACAATCAATACGGACTTAGAGGATACGAAGAAATCCGCGCAGCCAAAGAAGTTGTTTTACTCGAAAAAACAAGAGAAAAGGCCTTCGACAGTATTGCTTATAAAGACAATTCTTTATTCTATTTAAAACCTCTTGAAACCCCTCGAATTTATGAAAAGCTCATATGGAAGTATGAAGATGGCGCCTTAAGCCTTCACAATGGGCATCCCTTTACTATAGCCCTTGAGGATTTTGAATTGAACTTAGCGAGACTTAACGCTTATAAAGAATTTCTAGGAGCTGAAACAATTTCTGATTTTCAATTTGAAGGAGGCCAAATTGAGCCTGGTCAAACGCTTGAAGTTAACAGCGCGTTTTTGAGGAACGTTAAACATTCTCCATTTTTTAAACTAAGCTTAACATTCGACGGCTTACCCCCAAATATTCAAGGTTTATCACTTAAAAATCAATAGTTAAGCCTTTCTATCGTTACTTTTCTATTGCCTACCGATGAATTATTTTTATCTTTGCCCTCTCAAATAAGAACAAGTCGTTTTGAATCTTGTTTAAAAGCTGATGACAGGTATGAAAGTGAAAACGATCTTGGTGTCTCAACCAGAACCGAAAGTAGAAAACTCTCCTTATGCGAAGCTCATAGAAAAGGAGAATATAAAAGTAGATTTCAGACCTTTTATTCACGTCGAAGGCGCTACTGCTAAAGAGGTGAGAACTCAGAAGGTAGATCTCAACGATTTTACAGCAATCATCTTAACCTCGAGAAACGCCGTTGATCACTTTTTTAGATTAGCAGAAGAAATGAGGTTTAAGGTTCCTGATAGCATGAAGTATTTTTGCCAATCAGAAGCTGTAGCTTACTACTTACAGAAATACGTTGTTTACCGAAAGCGTAAAATTTATGTTGGAGAGCGCTTATTTTCTGATCTAACAGCTCATTTTAAAAAGTACAAAAACGAAAAGTTTTTACTGCCGTCCTCAGATGTGTTAAAGCCAGATGTTCCCAAAACACTAGATGAACTTCAACTCAATTGGACCAGAGGTGTTTTTTACAAGACGGTTATTAGTGACTTATCTGATTTAAGAGATGTTTACTACGATGTTTTGGTATTCTTTAGTCCTTCGGGTATAGAAAGTCTACTTAAAAACTTTCCAGACTTCCAACAAAACAACACCCGTATTGCTGTTTTCGGTAATAGTACGGTCAAAGCTGCTTCAGACGCTGGACTGCGTATTGACATCAAAGCACCTACACCAGAAACACCATCGATGACCATGGCGATTCAGAAATACGTCAACGAGGTGAATAAGTCTTGATTTTGTAGGCCGTATAGAACCAAGCAAAAATTAAAAGACTCCCGCCTATTGGCGTAACAGGGCCCAAAAAGCTCAAGTTAAGACCCAGCACATCTTGCAGGTTCAAAAGGTATATACTTCCACTGAACAGGAGTATTCCTATGCTGATAAGTAAAGTAATCTTATTCTTGTCTTTTTCTTCTATGCGCGGGATAAGTGATAGTAGAATCAAGAAAAAAACGTGATAGAATTGATATCTAAGTCCGGTTTCAAAGCTAGCCAACTGAGCTGCACTGAGTAACTTTTCTAATAAGTGAGCACCAAAGGCCCCCAAAATCACCGTGAATCCACCTAAAATAAACGTGAAATACAGTCTTTTACTCATGAGCCACAATTATCTATTAAATTCGCATTAAAGATAAGTGATTAAAGCATGAAACAGGCATCAGAACACAATCAAGAAGTGGTTAAGCTTGATGGAATTGACAAGCAGATACTGAATCATCTGATGACAGATGCTCGAAAGCCCATTTTAGAAATCGCGCGAAAAATTGGCATTTCTGGTGCAGCCATTCATCAACGCTTAAAAAAATTAGAAAATGCCGGACTGATTGAAGGTTCAAAGTTTATTATCAATACGAAAAGACTTGGTTATACAACCATGGCCTACATCGGGATTTTTTTGGACAAGGCGATGAACAATCCTAAAGCAGTAAAAGACTTAGAAGCCATTCCAGAGGTGCTCGAATGTCATTACACCACAGGGAATTGGTCGATTCTCATAAAAGTACTGTGTAGAGACAACGAACACTTGATGTCGATTCTTAACAATCAAATTCAAAGAATTGAGGGAGTGTCGAGAACTGAGACCTTTATCTCGCTAAACCAACAAATTGACAGGCAAATAAGTATTTAAGAGCGGTTAATCTCTACTTCCCAAAATTTGGATTGCCCAGTACAAAAGTGAAGCTAAAGCACCTAAGGCAGCTACAACATAGGTTCGAGCGGCCCATTTGAGTGCGTCTTTGGCCATCGTCAACTCTTTTTGCTCAAGCATATTGGTCTTCTCTAACCAAAGCAAAGCTCTTTTACTCGCGTCGTATTCTACGGGTAGCGTCACAAAACTAAAAGCGGTAGCCATGGCCATCAATAATAAACCGATTATAGAGATTAGAAATCCAAGCTGTCCTCCGCCTGAAGCCATCAGAACAATACCTGCAAAAATAATCCATGTCGAAAGCCCGGAGGCTACAGAAACTACAGGCACCATTTGTGAGCGCATTTGCAACCACGAATACGCTGTAGCGTGTTGAACAGCATGACCTACTTCATGAGCAGCAACGGCAGCTGCAGAAGCTGACCTTTGACTGTACACACCCTCACTGAGGTTTACGGTTTTATTTTTAGGGTTGTAATGATCGGTTAGCATTCCTGGAGTTGAAATGACTTTTACATCGCGTATGCCATGGTCATCGAGCATTTTCTGAGCAATTTCTGCCCCACTCATGCCATTAGCCAGTCTAATTTTACTGTATTTTTTGAACTTGTATTTGAGTCGCTGTGAAACGATACCACTCGCGATTGCTATTGCGATTAAAAGAATGTAATAATCAGCCATAATTATAAGGGTTTATTGAACAATGTTAACGATTTTTCCGGGGACCACAATTATTTTCTTAATCGCATTTCCACCTAAATAATGTGTCGTTCTATCGTCTTGTAACACCGCTTCTTCGATCTGTTTCTTATCGAAATCTACAGGTAAATTCATCTTAAAACGAAGTTTACCGTTGAACGAAATGGGATATTCCTTTTCTTGTTCGACCAGATACGAAGGGTTAAACTCTGGAAAAGGTTCAAAGGCTATACTCTTCTGATTTCCGAGTGCCTCGTACAATTCTTCTGCAATATGAGGTGCATATGGAGAAATCAAGATGGCCAAAGCTCCTAAAATCTCTTTTGAACTGCATTTTTGAGCAGTCAATTCATTGACGCAAATCATAAAGGTCGAAACCGAAGTATTAAACGAGAAATGCTCTAAATCTTCTTGTACCTTTTTAATGGTCTTGTGCAGTGTTTTTAATGACTCCGCACTAGCTTGCTGGTCCGTAGGTTGCTCGTAGAGCTTGCACAATTTCTTCAGAAAGCTGTGAACTCCTGTAATTCCTGCTGTATTCCATGGCTTAGACTGTTCTAAAGGCCCTAAAAACATCTCGTAGAGACGCAGAGAATCCGCGCCGTATTCTTCACATATTTGATCAGGGTTTACTACATTGTACCATCGCTTCGACATCTTTTCTACCGAACGACCCACGATGTAGTTCCCGTTTTCTAATTTAAATTCAGCTGTCTGATATTGAGGTTGCCATTTTTTAAGTGCATCCAAATCGAGTTCATCTGAAGCATTGATTAAATTAACATCCACTCTCAATTGTTCGAAATGAGATACCGCATTTTCGGCACTTGGATTTTTAAAATCCACCAGGCCATGAGAGTAATAGGTCTCTGTTCCACTCTTTCGATACACAATGGCAGAGTTTCCGGTAATCATTCCCTGATTGATTAATTTTTGTGCAAACTCAGCTTGAGGAACAAGCCCTCTATCAAATAAAAACTGCTGCCAAAATCTCGCGTATAACAAGTGTGAAGTTGCGTGTTCGCTTCCACCGATATACAAATCAACCCCTTTCCAGTACCCTATTTTGGCGGCGTCAAAAATTTCAGCATCATTGTTCGGGTCCATATAGCGATTAAAATACTGTGATGATCCAGCCCATGCCGGCATCGTATTTAACTCTAGTGGAAAAATTGTTTTGTGATTGATCTCAGTGTTTGCAACCACTTTTTGATGCTCAACATCCCAAGCCCAGTGTGTTGCATTACCTAAAGGAGGCTCTCCAGTCTCTGTCGGTAAGTATTTTTCAACCTCAGGTAAATGAAGCGGTAAGGCTTCTACCGGAATCATCTGAGGCATTCCATTGACGTAATAAACAGGAAAAGGTTCTCCCCAATAGCGCTGTCTAGAAAAAACAGCATCCCGCAATCGGTAATTGATTCGCCTTTTTCCTTTACCCAAAGCTTCGAGTTTTTCGATAACGGTTTTCTTGGCTTGGGCAAAAGGCAATCCGTCTAAGAAATCAGAATTTGCAATTATGGTAGTACTCTTATCTACAAAGGCAGCTTCTGAAATATCAGCGTCTTTAAAAATATTTGGAATGGGTAAATCAAAGTGTTTTGCAAAATCGTAGTCGCGTTGATCTCCACACGGAACCGCCATAACAGCTCCAGTTCCATAACTGGCCAATACGTAATCTCCAATCCAAATCGGAACCTTTGTTCCGTTGAGTGGATGAATCGCATAGGCTCCAGTAAATACCCCACTGATGCTTTTAACATCAGACAAACGATCACGCTCAGAACGCTTAGCTGTCTCGTCGATATAGGCCTCAACCGCATTGCGCTGCTCAGGAGTGGTTATTTGACGTACCAAATCTAATTCTGGCGCAAGGGTCATAAAACTCACCCCATAAATCGTATCAGGCCTGGTTGTAAAAACCTCCAATTGATCTGGGTGATTTTCGATTTCAAATTTGACCTGAGCACCTTCTGAACGACCAATCCAATTGGTTTGAGCATCTTTTAAAGGTTGCGGCCAGTCGATTTGATCTAAACCTTCTAACAAACGTTGTGCATAGGCTGTTATGCGCATATTCCACTGTCGCATTTTTTTGCGAACAACCGGATGCCCTCCTCGTTCAGAAACCCCGTTGACGATTTCATCATTGGCCAAAACAGTCCCCAAAGCTGGGCACCAATTCACCTCGGTATCTGCCAAATAGGTCAGACGATATTTTAATAGAATTTCTTGTTTTTCAGTGTCGCTAAAGGCCATCCACTCTGCAGCCTCAAATTGAGGACAATCTTCATCACAGCTGGCTAATACCGCTTTATTTCCTTCCTTCTCAAATCGAGCCACCAAATCGTCAATCGCAAGGGCTTTATTTTGAGTAAAATCAAACCATGAATTGTAGAGTTGAATAAAAATCCACTGTGTCCATTTGTAATAGGAAGGGTCTGAGGTTTTGAATTCTCGGCTCCAATCGAAAGAAAATCCTAATCCGCTCAACTGTTCTTTATAACGCTTGATGTTTTCTTCAGTGGTTTTTGAAGGATGTTGTCCTGTTTGAATAGCGTATTGCTCGGCAGGTAGACCAAAAGAGTCGAATCCCATAGGGTGCAAAACGTTGTAGCCCTGATGTCGCTTGTAGCGCGCATAAATATCGCTGGCGATATACCCTAAGGGATGCCCCACGTGAAGGCCAGCACCCGATGGATATGGAAACATATCTAATACGTAGTACTTGGGTTTTTCTGAGGCTTCATCCGCTTTGAAGGTTTGTTTTTCTTTCCAGAATTTTTGCCATTTGGCCTCTATTTCTCGAAACCTGTATTCCATGATTTTTGTGGGAACTAAAATTTGCGCTACAAAAGTACATTTAATAAAGTAAAGCCAAAAGTTTGCTATTTTTGAATGAGCAGAATTTTACATGAGTAACTACATCGATAAATATCAAAAAAGAAGACTTATTACTTCCTATGTCTCTGTAACGGTGAGTATCTCTTTAGTGCTGCTACTCATGGGATTATTAGGGCTTCTCGTATTCAACGCTTCAAAGCTCGCCAATCATTTTAAAGAAAAAATTGCCATATCCATTTATTTAAAAGAAGACGCGAGTCAAACTGAAATACAAAGTCTGCAACGAAAGTTCAGCATGTCGCCTTATGTTAAGACCAGCGAATTCATTTCAAAAGACGAAGCGGCCATAAAATACAGTGCTGACATCGGTGAAAATTTTGTAGAGTTTTTAGGTTATAATCCCTTGAAAGATGCAGTTGACATCAGTTTAAAAGCGCAGTATGTAAATCAAAATGCCATAGAGCGTATCGTCAACGATTTACAAGAATCCCTAGTAGTAGAAGAGGTCAGTTACGACAAGCCTTTGATTCAGCTCATTGACCAAAACATTCAAAACGCGAGTTTTTGGCTGCTGATCAGTAGTATTTGCTTCACCATTATTTCGGTGCTACTTATCAATAGTTCGATACGACTCTCTATTTATTCCAAACGATTTATTATTAAGACCATGCAGATGGTGGGTGCTACTAAAAGCTTCATCCAAAAACCTTTTATTTGGACCAACATCAAATTGGGAATTTACGGTGCAACCATTTCGAGCGTGATCTTAATTCTTCTATTGAATACCATAGATCTAAATTTTCCTGAAATTGACATTTTTGGAGATGTTTTTGGTTTGAGTGTCTTATTCATCAGTCTCTACGGTTTAGGGATTTTGATTTCTTACCTTAGCACGCAGAGTGCTACCCAGCGCTTTTTAAACTTGAGAACAGAGCGATTATATTACGAGTAATGAAGAAAAAACAACCTGCAAATAAATTCGATTTATTCGATAAGAGTAATTACAAACTCATGATTATTGGACTGCTCTGTATCGCCATAGGCTTTATTTTAATGAGTGGCGGAGCGCCTGAAAACCCAGAGGTATTCAATCCAGAAATCTATAACTTTAGAAGAATTAGGCTAGCGCCTACTCTGGTTCTTATCGGACTTGGAATCCAAGTTTATGCCATTTTAAAAAAACCAAATTCAAAATAAATGTCCGTTCTTGAATCTATACTTCTTGGTATCATTCAAGGATTGACTGAATTTTTACCCGTCTCTTCAAGCGGTCATATTGAGATTGGAAAGAGCTTACTCAACAGCTCTTTTTTTGAAGAAGAGAATTTACTCTTTACCGTGATACTGCATTTCGCAACAGCCATAAGTACGATTGTCGTCTTCAGAAAAACCATTGTCTCTCTTTTAAAGGGATTATTCAAAAGAGAAAAAAAGGAGATGGCCTTCTCATTCAAAATTGTCGTTTCGATGATTCCTGCGGCCTTGGTTGGCTTTTTCTTTGAAGATGAAATCGCTAGTCTTTTCAGTGGTTCTTTGTCTTTTGTCGGCTATATGCTCATTATAACTGCGCTGCTCTTATATCTAGCTGATAAGGCAAAATCTACCGCCAGAAACGTGGGGTTTATTGATTCTTTGTTAATTGGAATCGCCCAAGCCATTGCCATCTTGCCCGGAATTTCTAGAAGTGGATCGACAATTGCCATATCTGTGTTACTCGGAATTGACAAAAAGAAATCAGCAGAATTTTCATTTTTAATGGTTATTCCTTTGATACTGGGTAAAATCGCTAAAGACATCCTTAGTGGAGAATTAGAAGCACTTTCTACAACGAATTTTTTACCCTTTTTATTTGGATTTTTAGCGGCACTCATCAGCGGTTATTTTGCCTGTAATTGGATGCTTGAACTAGTGCGTCGCAGTAAGTTGTCGTATTTCGCCATTTATTGCTTAATCGTCGGAATTATTGCGATAAATAGTTAAAGCATTGGAGCAAATCTCAACTTATACCTTAGAGAGATTTCAAGAAGGCTTTGTATTCGAGGTAGACAAACCTCTGAACTGGACCTCTTTTCAAGCTGTTAATGCCATCAAATGGAGTCTTAAAAAAAAGTTTAACATCAAGAAAATCAAAATTGGTCATGCAGGCACACTTGATCCCCTGGCCTCTGGTTTACTGCTGATTTGCTGCGGAAAAATGACCAAGCAAATCGCTGATTTTCAAGGTCAAGCCAAAACCTATACCGGAACGATTTGCATAGGAGCATCCACGCCCTCTTTCGACCTGGAAACCGAAATTGACCAGCACTATAAAATCGCACATATAAGTGAAGAACTGATTGTTGAAACCAAAAAACAATTTACGGGAGTGATACGGCAAAGACCTCCATTGTATTCTGCGCTTAAAAAAGAAGGTAAAAGGCTCTACGAACATGCCAGAGCAGGAAACACTATTGAGGTTCCTGAGCGAGAAGTTGAAATTCACCAGTTTGAGATCGAATCCATTCAAATGAATAAAAAAAGCATTGATTTAAATTTTAAAATTCAATGTTCTAAAGGCACTTACATCAGATCTATTGCGCATGATTTTGGCAAAGCACTACAATCCGGAGCACACCTTTCAAGCCTCAGACGAACAGCAATAGGCTCGTACAAGGTAGATAAGGCACTAAGCCCTGAAAGCATCAAAAAGCTACTGGAATCGAATTCCATTTAGGCGTCTTTTTTTAATTTATTACCTTACTGCTGTGAATTTAAAAATCAGAGATAAAGCACTAATCATTACCCTAATTACGGGTATACTTTCTCTTATTGCTTTGATAAAAATTCAATTCAACAGCGAGACCATCGAAAAATTTCCTATTGAAATCGTAGAAAATCTTACAAGTCCCATTGAAGAAAAAATAGAGCAGACAAAAAGCGTTCAAGAAGAGATCGAAACACATCAGGCCTCAAATGAATCAGCAGAAAACCTTGTAGACGAAGTAGAACCCTTAGCGAGCTTAGAAGAACTCAAACCTGAGTTTTTTGAGAACAACTCAGCAAATACCTCAGGTACAGCCTCTGATTTTGAGCGCGATTTTCAAGAATTTAAAAAGGATATTGATTTGCGAATTGAGAAGCTCTCTCAAAATAATACTAAAGAAGCTGAAGTTGCCAAGCACAACAGGAAAACCACTGTTCGCTATTATTTAGAAAACCGAACACATATTGTACTCCCCATTCCTGTATACAAGTGTATCACCGGAGGAACAATTGCCATCGATATTGAAGTCAATGCCGAAGGGAAGGTCATTTCGACAAGATACAACGATAAGTTGTCTAACTCCTCTAATGGATGTTTGATTGAAAACGCTATTGATTACGCTACAAAAGCCCTGTTTCAAAGTTCAACATCCAAAATACAAAAAGGGCGTATTACCTATTTGTTTCAATCCAAATAATCCCTTGCTATGGAAATTCAAAAACGCTGTTTCTGGTGTGAAGGGGATGCACTTTATGAAGAATATCACGACAAGCATTGGGGACGTCCTATAGTAGATAGTCAAAAGCTTTTTGAGTGCTTGATTTTAGAAACCTTTCAATCGGGACTGAGCTGGATAACAATCCTTAAAAAGAAAAATCATTTCTTAGACGCTTTTGATCAGCTCGATCCTCATCAAATCGTTCATTATGAGCAGCAAAAAGTTAAAGAGCTCCTCGGTAATGCGAAAATCATCAGACACAGACAAAAAATACAAGCTGTAATTAGCAATGCTAAAGCTTTTATACAGGTCAATGACCAAATCGGTTTTTCAAAATACCTCTGGGGATTTACAGATGGCAGGATCATCAAAAACAACATAGTGAGCAAAAATGATTTGATAGCGCAATCTGAATTATCCCTGCGCATTTCAAAAGAAATGAAGCAGCTCGGATTTAGCTTTATAGGGTCGACTACCATTTATTCTTTTTTACAAGCCGTGGGTATTGTCAACGACCACTTTGAAGATTGTTTTTGTCAAAAAGAACTACAAGCTGTAAATGCGGTAGATTTTAAAGAAATGAGATAAATTCAGCTCTAGAAATTTCCCTTGCCCCCATCGATTGTAAATGAGTCGTATACAATTGACAATCAATTAAGGCAATTCCATGGGAAGCAGCAGATTGAGTGAGAGCGATTAAGGCTACTTTAGAGGCATTAGATTCAAGAGAGAACATGCTCTCGCCACTGAAAACCTTACCGGTTTGAACACCGTATAATCCGCCCACTAATTCATTTTCTCGCCAAACTTCGAATGATTTAGCCAAGCCTTGGTAATGTAAACTGGCATAAGCTGTTTTCATTCCCTCAGTAATCCAGGTGCCTTCTTGTTTAGGGCGATTGACTGAGGCACAAAAAGAAACGACCTGTTCAAAAGCCACGTTTTCGGTAACGCGAAACTGTGCAGATTTCAACACCTTTTGCATGCTTTTTGAAATCTTTATTTCTTCTGGAAACAATACCATTCTTGGATCAGGACTCCACCACATGATGACCTTGTCGTCTTCAAACCACGGAAAAATCCCTCGGCTGTAGGCGAGCTTAAGTCGTTCTGGATCCAAATCCCCCCCAATAGCCAATAGGCCATCTGCATTGGACATGCTGATGTCTGGAAAATAGAATTCGCCTTTAATAGTGTACATTGGTTAGGTGCTAAATTGCGAAATACACTATAAGATATAAAAGAAATTGTAACTCCCTAATTTTTAAAAGGGTAAATCGTCAAAATCTTCGTCTTTACTTTGGTCCGTTTTTTCAAATTGATCCATCGGTGGCATCGGTGGCATTTCATCAGCCGGAGGATTATTAGTAGGAGCTGTTTGATTGGCCTGAATTCTCCAGCCTTGAATCGAATTGAAGTATTTAACCTCTCCCTGAGGGTTCGTCCACTCTCTTCCTCTAAGGTTTATGCCAACCGTCACTTCTTGTCCTGACGAAAATGCAGCGAGCAAATCTGCCTTGTCTTGAACAAATTCAATCATTAAGTGTTGTGGATATTGTTCTTGAGTGGTTAAAATTAATTCGCACTTGCGAAACCCATTATTTCCATAGGTTTTTGTTTCTCCTATTTCTTTGATGATTCCTTGTATTTCCATGATTTTGATTTAGACGTTTTGGTTGTTAAAAGCTTGGGCGATGGCTTGAGCCGTTTCCTTAAATTCACTTTCAGAAAGCGAGACCTTTGAAGTAAATCGAGCATTGTCCATTTCTTGCAAAGGAATTAAATGAACGTGAACATGAGGTACTTCAAGTCCAATAATAGAGAGGCCTACACGTTTACACGTAATCGTTTTTTCAATAGCCAAAGCCACTTTTTTCGAAAAGGCCATCAAATCTGTAAATCGCTGATCATCTACATCATACCACTTGTCAATCTCTTCTTTGAGAATACATAAGGTATGGCCTTTCGCATTGGGATTAATATCTAAGAACGCAAGAAATTCGTCGGTTTCAGCCACTTTATAAGCCGGGATTTCTCCATTGACAATTTTGGTAAATATTGAAGACATAGCGCTTATCTCGTGATTTCCAGAACTTCTAGTTGCAGTACTCCATTAGGTACCTGAATCTCGGCGACATCACCTACAACCTTTCCCAACAATCCTTTTCCTATTGGTGAGTTCACAGAAATCTTACCCGACTTTAAATCGGCCTCGCTTTCAGCTACCAAGGTAAATGTCATGTTTTGTTTGTTCACTTTATTGAGAAGCTTTACAGTCGACAAGACCAGCACCTTAGAAGTATCTAATTGAGACTCATCAATGATACGCGCATTTGCCAAAGTTTCCTCGAGCTTTGAAATTCTCATTTCTAATAAGCCCTGTGCTTCTTTTGCGGCATCGTATTCAGCGTTTTCTGAGAGGTCACCTTTGTCTCTTGCCTCAGCAATAGCTTGTGACGCTTTCGGACGCTCAACATCTTTTAATTCGTTTAATTCTTTTCTTAATTTTTCTAATCCTTCTTTCGTGTAATATGCTATCTTGCTCATAATCAAAAAATTAAAATCCTCCAGAACCTAAAAAAGTTTTAGAGGATTATTAAAGTAAAGATACATAATTTTGAATGAATGTCATTCTAGATCGATTTCTGATGAATAAAGCCTTTGTACTTATAATTTTTTCCAGCTTTTTATTCTTTGCTTGTACAAAAACAAGAACCAATCGAAATCCTTACTTAATTGAAACGAGTTTTGAATATCAAGTTAATTTGAACCTTCCGCAATTCAATGCCCTTCAAAATATAGGTAATCCTGTATTTATAGGAACTCAAGGCGTTGGTATCAAAGGGGTCTACATTATGAATACCGGTTTTGACACCTTTAGGGCATTCGAAGCCAGTTGTCCAAATCACGCGCCTTCACCCTGCTCTAGGATAGTAGCAGGAGGTGACAGCGGAACATGCCAATGCGACTCCTATGAATACAGCCTTTTTACAGGGCAGCTGTTAGACCGCCCTGATGGTGAGTTTTTATACGATTTGCTCGAGTACAACGTCAGGTCAAGCGCTTCAAATCTTTATATCTACAATTAAAATCGCAGACTCATCCCTAGCATGTAATTTCTTCCTGCTTGAGGGTAGTATGCATTTCCGTAAAAGGTGGTTACTGCTCCGTTGTCTTCAATGTCATAACTGTAAAAATACCCGTTGTTTTCATAGTTCAAATCAAAGACATTATTGATCAATAATTGAAATTTGAGATTTGAATTCAACTCGTAATCAAAACTTAAATCGTGAACACTATAGGCGTCGATTATAGACAATTCAGCTTCGGTATTGCTCATATATTGCTCGCCTACATGTTTAAAGAACCAATAAGCTGTAAATTTTTCACTCGCTTCATAAGCCAATACGTGTGAAGCAATTAAATTGGGTGAATACGAAATAGCAGTGTCAGACAAGTCGATAAGACTACCGTTTTTATTGTCAATAAAATTTCTGTTTTTATTGTTGCTCAACGCAATAGCTGGTCGCCAAGTCAAATTAGAGGTAATAGGATATACGGCGTCTACTTCTAAACCAAAGCGATAAGAACTTCCCACGTTTTGGCGAATAGGAAATCCTACCTCATCTAAGGCGCCAGTGAGAACCAATTGATTCTCATAATTCATGTAGTAAACATTTGCATTGAGCTTTAGTTTGGATTGGTTGAATCTGAATCCAAATTCAAAATCATCCAATTGCTCAGCTTCAGGATTACCGTTTTCAAAATCAACTCGAGCAGGTTCTCGATTTGCTCTGGCAAAAGAAGCGTAAATACGAGTGGATGGTGAGGCTTTAAAGTCTAATCCCAGCTTAGGATTAAAGAATCCATAATTCTCATCCACGTCAATTTGTCCGGCACGTTCTACAAGTGAACCCGAGGCAGTATAGTTAATCGCTCGGTATTGCAAATCTGTAAAGGCGTTCCATTTCTCTGAAAGTCTATACTGCAATTTGGTATAAATATGACTGTCGCGCTTATCTGAGGTGTTGCGATAAAATTCAAAATTTGGCGCAGGTAATACAGCTACATCAGCCCATTTCACCAGGCCAAATTGTTCGCCTAGATAACGGTTAAATCCTCCTCCGAAGGTGAGGGTATAATCCGTTTTCTGCTGCTGTAAATTAAAAATTCCTCCATAAAATTCAGAATTCAAATGAGCTTGAGTAGCGAGGTCAGTAGTAAGACTATTTGCCAAATCTGTTATGCGGTAAGTATAGGTGCTCACATCGTCCTGGATTTGCTCAAAATATCCTGCACTATTTGTGTGATGCAGGCTAAGTCTAAAACGCCAATCGCCGCTTAGCTTCTGATTCCAATGCAGTTGCAGATGATCTTGTTGGTAATTGTCTGTCTGATCTTCGTAGGCGACATAATTTCCTTGGGCATCAAAGTATAAACCGTCGTAATTGACCGTTCTGTCTTGTTCTAAACCAGCCTTATCCAATCCAAAAAAGCTCAAACCCGTACGCTCAGTTCCTCCAAATGCTACAACAGATAAGGCGGTATTCCCATTGCGGTATGAACCGTTGAGGTAATACGATTTTAGATCCGCAAAAGCGCGGTCTACATAACCATCTGTTTCTACCTTAGAAAGCCTTCCGTTAAATGAGAAACCATTTTCTAACAATCCTGTAGAGAACTTAATGTTCTTGCGTTGTGTTCCAAAACTACCGGTAGCATAATTAAATTCGTAATAGGCATCCTCTTGAAATTGCTCGGTTTCTAACTGAACAGAGGCTCCAAAACTAGCTGCTCCATTAGTAGAAGTTCCTACACCTCTTTGGATTTGAATGCGTTCTAAAGAAGAGGCAAAATCTTGGAGGTTAACAAAGAAGGTGGTCTGCGAATCTGCGTCATTATAAGGGATTCCATTAATGGTCACGTTGATTCTAGAATTATCAGCCCCTCTAATGCGATAGTCGGTATAACCTACTCCAGTTCCATCATAGGTCGTGCTCACCACAGAGGGCTGAAAATTGAGTAATACCGGTAAATCTTGTCCGAGATTCAATGGTGCAAATTGCGTTGGAAGAATTTCAGTAAAACTAATCGGAAGGGAGTCGTTTGCCTTTTCTGCAGATACAATAACTTCTTCCAATTTATTGACCTGAGTTGTTTGTTGCGCTTGTGTAAAGCCAACCGCCACCATAAACGCGGCGATAATTTTCGTTTTCATTCGTATTTTTTACACGAATAAAAGGGGTATTATTCGAAATTAATAGTGATACAATTTCCTTGGCAGCATTACCTGCCCAGGTTCTATGGGTATAATCTCAGCCTGATTGCTCAAGCACCCCTTTAGAGACATCACAAAGGTAATTGATTTTTTAGACCTGATGTGTGGATTTCAATAAATCGTTTACGGTTTTAACCGGATTAAAGGTGAGTATTGGCACTTCGACAAAAACAGTATTCCATCCTGCCATAGAACCGTTCCACAATCCGGGTAATTCAAGGGCTTTAATCTGAGCCTCACCTAACGACTTCGAACTGATAAACACCTGATCGTAATCGATATATTCTTTGAGATCGAAAGGTATTCCTTTGTGGTTTTTTAATCCACAAACCAAATCGACAGGATTAAAATGTGTCGCCGAATTTAAAATTTGTTGCTGCTCAGGATTCGAATCGTCTATCTGAACAGATTCAATAATTTGCAGTTCTTCTCTTTGGTTTTTTGTGCTCACCCAAAAAGGACCTCCTCCGGCTTGACCTTCATTTTTTACCATACCACAAACGCGTAATGGTCGATCTACACTATCCAAAAGTGCAGACTGAAAATCGGACTGCGCATCTATTGCAATGGCCCTTCCTAAGATTTGTTCTGCTTCTGCTTTTAAATTGGTGAGCTCTGAATGTGACAAGGGCGCAGCTTCTAATTCAGCAGCTATTTCAAATAGAGCCTCTTGTTTTTGCAACAAAACCCCAGCTAATGCTTTTTTATAGGAGACCGAAAGATCTAAATCGCGCTCCACTTGAACGTTGTCTATGTTTTTGATAAAAACAACATCAGCATCGATATCGTTCAAATTTTCTATGAGAGCGCCATGCCCCCCAGGCCGAAAAAAGAGTTGACCTTCATTGGTTCTAAATGGCTGATTTAACTCATCAACAGCAATTGTATCCGTAAGGCTTTTTTGATAAGAATAACTGATTTCAAGCTTCTCATAAAGAATAGGAAAGCTGTTTTTTACTTTTAATTCTTCTTGTTCAAATAGAGGCAAATGTGCTTCTGAAATGGTAAAGTGAATTCTTGATTTATTTTGCGATGTAGCGTATTCTAAACTCTCCTTAAAATGCTCCACAAAAGGACTGTGCACTTCGTCTTCATAACGATGAAAAGGAAGTACTCCCTTAGGGCGGCTTCCAAAGTTCAATCCATTTTCTGTCAGTAGTGTTCTCACAAAAGACACTAGAAATTCGCTGTCGTTTTCATTCGCAGAAAGCTCATCCTTCACCTTGTCGTAAAACGGAAATTTCTTCAAGCCTTTTTCAAATACCAGCATAAAGTCATCTTTGGCTTCAAGGCAATAGTCGGCTGTAGATTGACCGCTTTTACGGTCTTGTACATAACTGTATAGGGCTTTAAACATTCTTGAGGCTGCTCCCGAGGCAGGAACAAACTTCATGAGTTGCAAGCCAGCATCTCTTTGTTCAAAGATGGCCGCATACTGTTCTATCTCCGCCTGGTCTAATTGGATAATACCATCACCAACAGTGGCAGGTCGAATTAGATTTATGTAGGATACGCCATTTTCAAAATACGACAACTGTTTTTGAAATTTTTCAACGGAAATTCCTTTTTCTTTTAGGTAATCTAAGTCTTTGGCGTTTAACATAATCAAGTGATCAAAATCTTATCAATTGCTGAAATGGCTTTAGCCAACCTTTCGGTTTTAGATCCAGCAATCGGAATATAATTCTTTTTATTGAGCTCTAGTGCCTCCTTAAATTTTTGATAATAGGCTGCTCTGTGATCGGGTCGATCTCTGAGGTCGTCTTTTTGCCAAGGCACATCGATATCAGTCAAAAGATATAAGTCGTATGTATTATCTGCTACTGCTTGATTTAAGGCAGTAGGAACCTTATCAAAATACAACTGCGAATAGACCGCTGTTTCTAATAAATCTGTATCACAAATTAAGAGTTTCCCTTGGTTTTCAACAAGTTCAGCAACGGCCTGGTTTTCAGACTGCATTTGGCCTTCTGCAATTGGTATTAAATCTTCATAGGTGCAAATCTCGGCTTTCTCATCCCACTTTGTCTGTAAATATGCTCTGGCGTATTCAGGAATCCAAAGGGTTTGATAATGGGATGCGAGTTGCTTGGAAAGGGTTGTTTTACCTGTCGATTCTGGACCGAATAAAACCACTTTTCTTATAGGGCTCTCTAATTGTCTAAGCTTGTTTTCCATTCACGATAAGCCATAACGGCCATATAAGTAAAGATTAAGTATTGTAAGGAGAGCATCCCCCAAGATCTATAAGCATACAAGGGAACTGTAATGATATCGGCAATGATCCATAAGGTCCAGTTCTCAATTTTTTTGATGGCCATTAACCACATGGCTGTAAAAAACAAGCCTGAGGTGAAAATATCGATATAATTGGTCCAATCGAGTGTTACGTTAAAGAAGGTGTATATGATATAAGTCAACAACATCGTCAACAAAATAAGCCCAAAGGCAATGTAATACTGTTTTGTTGACATTCGAGAAATGCGCACAAGTCGTTTTCCGGCCTTCATTCTAGACCACTGCCACCATCCGTAAACACTCATGATAGAGTAATAGGCATTCATGAGCATATCACCAATCAAACGATCGGTCCAGAACAAGTATACGGTGATGGTCGTCGCCAAAAGACCCGTTGGATAAACGCCTATGTGCTCTTTGCGAGCCAAGTGTACGCTCCACAGTCCGAAGATGAAGGCGACCGTCTCTAAAAGAATTAAATCTATAGGACGGTTATCATACATTCCAAGAAAAAAATCACTCCACTCCAAAGCCTAGAATTTATGGGTTAAAACTAAAGAATAGTTATCAATCAATAAGTGTTCAAATGCAAAGGAACCGTTAAGTGTTTTTCCGGCTCCCAAGGAACCCTTTTCTGGAAATGAGAGCACTCTAATTTCTTCCTTAAAGCTTATGCCTTTCTGGTTTAGAATTTTATAAACACACTCTTTAAATCCCCAAATAAGAGTCAAGCCCTCTATATCGTCATTGCGCTTCAAATGATGGGCTTCCGCTGAATGACAAAATCTAGAAGCGATACGAAGAATTTTTTGCTGATTGCGCTCAATGTCAACACCGACTTCAAATTTCGAACTGCTCAGAATACAACAATACTGACCGGAGTGGCTTATCGAGATATGTGTGCCATCACTTAAAAAGGGTTTACCTTGGTCGTCATAATAAAGTGATTCATCCTCATAACCGCTGATTTTAAGTAATTGTCGAATTCCCAAAAACGATTTTCTGTGGGCCTCAGATTTCATTTTCATCAACCTCTTTTCAGATTCCCTTGTCAATTGAAGATTGTTTTGAAGTTCCGACTCGGTCTCCTCCAACTTCCAAACTAAGAGTTCGGCTTTATTTTCCCATTCTAATCGTTGGTGTAACGGCACAATAATGAATTTGTAATTACCTTTGTAAACTCAAAAAAATAAAGGACAAAAATAAAGGAATATGCCCACACCAACTGGAAATTACGTTCCGTATAAAGTAAAGGACATCAGCCTTGCTGATTGGGGAAGAAAAGAAATTGAACTCGCTGAGGCTGAAATGCCCGGTCTAATGGCCCTACGCGCTTTACACAAAGATGAAAAACCCCTTCATGGAGCTCGTATTGCAGGATGTTTGCACATGACCATTCAGACTGCTGTATTGATTGAAACCCTCGTAGAATTGGGAGCAGAAGTGACCTGGAGTTCTTGTAATATTTTTTCTACCCAAGATCATGCCGCTGCAGCCATTGCAGCGAAAGGAATCGCCGTTTACGCCTGGAAAGGAATGAACGAAGAAGAATTTGATTGGTGTATTGAGCAGACTCTTCATTTTGGAGAAGACCGCAAGCCCCTAAATATGATTTTAGACGACGGAGGAGATCTTACCAACATGGTTTTAGATCAATTTCCAGAATTGACTAAAGACATCAAAGGCCTTTCAGAAGAAACCACAACAGGAGTACATCGCCTATACGAAAGGGTTCGAAAAGGAACCTTGCCGATGCCTGCAATCAATGTGAATGATTCGGTTACCAAGTCTAAATTTGACAATAAATACGGATGTAAAGAATCGGCTGTAGACGCGATTAGACGAGCAACTGATACTATGCTTGCAGGAAAAAGAGTAGTTGTAGCCGGTTATGGAGATGTAGGAAAAGGAACAGCCGCATCCTTTAGAGGCGCTGGAGCCATAGTAAGTGTAACCGAGATTGATCCTATATGTGCCTTACAAGCCTGCATGGATGGTTATGAGGTCAAAACCTTAGAAACATTAGTTCCTAAAGCCGATATCATTATCACAGCTACAGGAAACAAAGATATTGTGCGTGATATTCACTTTAAAGCCATGAAAGACAAGGCTATTGTATGCAATATTGGGCATTTTGACAATGAAATCGACATGTCTTGGCTCAACAGCAATTACGGCTCATCAAAAGTGGAAATCAAACCACAGGTAGATAAATACACCCTCGAGGGCAAGGATATCATTGTTTTGGCTGAAGGTCGTTTGGTTAATTTAGGTTGTGCGACAGGACACCCGAGTTTTGTTATGAGTAATTCCTTTACGAATCAAACCTTAGCACAAATTGAATTGTGGAACAATTCTGAAAACTACGAGTCAAAAGTATATATGTTACCTAAGCATTTAGATGAACAAGTAGCAGAACTTCACCTCTCGCGATTGGATGCTGAATTAACCAAACTCAAAGAAGATCAAGCCGAATATATTGGTGTGCAGGTCAAGGGCCCATTTAAACCTGAATACTATCGCTATTAAGTCATCTATTGAAAAAAGCCTTGAGGCCTTAAATCAGTTCATTTCAAAAGCTGATGTGATAAGACCAAGTGTTTCTGCAGCTTCTGTGGGATGGCACATTGAACACGCTTTACTCGTTGCAGAATTTAGTGTTAAAGCCTTACAAACAGACCTGACTACAACTAGTTCTCTGTCTCAGCGCATCAAAAAAAAGCTATTTTTTCTATTGAAATACATTCCCAGAAAAAGTGCAAAAGCGCCAAAAGTTGTTCGTCCAGCAACCCAAAATCCTGAAATAAATGACCTAAAAATTCATTTAAAAGAGGTCCTTGAGCAGCTCCAAAAGGCAACTGAAGCTCCAGCGAATTTGTACTTTCACCACCCTCAATTAGGTGTTATCAATACTGAGGAAACACTGGAATTTATAGTCATTCACAATGAGCACCACCTCAAAATCATCCGTGATATTTTAGCATAAAAAAAACCATGCTACAACGAGCATGGTTCTCTATCTTAATTCAGAATGAAATTACAACGGTCTACTAAGCTTCAAAAGCTTCAATAGAGACGAACGATTTTCCACCTGATTTCTTTTCGAATTTAACAACACCATCCACCTTAGCGTGAAGTGTGTGATCTTTTGAAGCATAAACATTCTCACCTGGATTGTGTTTTGTACCTCTTTGACGTACAATAATGTTTCCGGCAAATGCAGTTTGACCTCCAAATATTTTTACGCCGAGTCGTTTCGATTCTGACTCTCTACCGTTTTTAGAACTACCAACTCCTTTTTTATGTGCCATAATGCTCTAGTGTTTAATTGTTTTGAATTGCTGCAATTAAATCTGCTTTTTTCATGGCAGAAATTCCAGTGATTCCTTTTTCTTTAGCAACTGCTTTCAATTCAGCCACAGTCATAGCGCTATAATCCACTGCTTCTGCTTTTGGAGTTGCTGCTTTCTTTGCTGTCTTTTTAGCTGTTTCTTTTACGGCTGCCGTTTCTTTTTGTGCGGGTTTACTCTCAGCTGCTTTGGCTTTAGCTTTTGGCTTGTTACCCGAAGCAGAAATACTTTCAATAACGATTTCTGACAAGTACTGTCTGTGACCGTTTTTGGTTTTGTAACCCTTTCTTCTTTTCTTTTTAAAGACGATTACCTTATCGCCTTTAAGGTGCTTTAAAATTTTAGCTTGAACAGCTGCACCTTCTATGACTGGGGCGCCAACAGTTACTTTGCCCTCGTTTTCAATGAGAAATACCTTGTCAAAAGTTACCTTTTTTCCTTCGTCCTCACTTAAACGATGTACAAACACCTTTTGGTCTTTTGCAACTTTAAATTGCTGCCCTGCCATCTCTACAATTGCGTACATACGATTAATTTACTTTTAATTTAAGCGGGTGCAAATATAAACAGAAATTTGAAATTATTTCAATTATCTAGGGATTTCTACTCCTTTCTGCTTTGTATCTTTACAGTAATTAATTTTTAATCTTCATTCATATTTAAATAAGCATTAAATGAAATTTACAAAACTTCACATTTTAGGTGTTCTAATGTCACTGATGTTCATTGATTCCAATGCGCAACAGGTGTCTTATGAAGAATACGATTTAGACAATGGTTTACACGTTATTTTGCACCGAGATAACAGTGCTCCTATTGTGGTCACCTCAGTCATGTATCACGTAGGATCGAAAGATGAAAATCCCGACAAAACAGGATTTGCTCATTTCTTTGAGCATTTGTTATTCGAAGGGACTGAAAATATAGCTCGTGGTGATTTCTTTAAAATCGTATCGTCCAATGGAGGTGATAACAATGCAAATACAACTCAAGACAGAACCTATTACTACGAATTATTTCCTTCAAACAATTTAAAGCTTGGGCTTTGGCTTGAAAGTGAGCGCCTATTACACCCAGTGATTAACCAAATTGGTGTAGACACTCAAAAAGAAGTTGTTCAAGAGGAGCGTCGCCTAAGAGTTGACAATTCACCCTACGGACAGCTCGTAGAACAAATGTTTAAAAATCTATTTACCAAACACCCATACAACTGGTCAGTTATTGGTTCATTAGATCACTTAGCTTCGGCTACCTTGGAGGATTTCAAGGCCTTCAATGAAATTTATTACGTACCGAACAACGCTACACTTGTAGTGGCGGGTGATTTTGAAACCGACGAAGCCAAAGGCTTGATTGAATCGTATTTCGGCCCCATTCCTAGAGGTAAAGATGTAGTTAAAAAGACTTATGAAGAAGACCCGATTACTTCTACTATTCAAACCTCTTTTGAAGATCCAAATATTCAAATCCCTTTAATTCTTTTAGGCTATAGAACTCCAGGTCAAGCCAGCAGAGATGCTTATGCACTAAACATGATTTCTACTTATTTAAGTGACGGTCAAAGTTCTAAACTTCAAAAAAGATTAGTTGACGACAAGCAAATGGCACTCCAAATTTTTGCTTTTAACTACGGATTAGAAGATTACGGAGCCTATCTCTTAGGAGGACTTCCTTTAGGAGAAAACACTATGGACGACTTGATCGTAGAAATTGACGATGAAATCGAGAAGTTAAAAACAGACTTAATCAGTGAGAACGACTATCAGAAACTGCTCAACAAATTTGAAAATGATTTTGTGAGCTCTAATAGTTCGGTTCAAGGTATTGCAAATTCTCTGGCGCGCTACAACGTATTATACGGGGATACCGACCTGATCAATACACAGTTAGAAATCATCCGAAGCATAAGCAGAGAAGACATCAGAGCAGTCGCTCAAAAATACCTCAACGCCGAGAGTCGAGTTGAATTAAAATACATTCCTAAACAAAACACTGAAGAATAGACATGAAGAAATTAATCCTTATACTTAGTATTTTCGGTTGTTGGGTAAGCACTCAAGCTCAAAACGAAATCGACAGATCAAAACAGCCCGAACCAGGTCCGGTTCCTACCATCAACTTGAAGGAGGCGGATCGGTATGACCTTAAAAACGGTATCAAACTTTTAATCGTTGAAGACCACAAGCTACCTCGAGTTTCGATTCAGCTTGCCATCGACAATCCTCCATATGCTGAAGGAGATAAAGTGGGTGTAGGTTCACTTCTTTCATCTCTTTTAGGAAAAGGTTCAAAAAACATCTCAAAGGATGAATTCAACGAAGAAATCGACTTTTTAGGAGCTCGATTAAACTTTGGTTCAGAAGGAGGATTCGCGAGCACATTGTCAAAATACTTTCCAAGAATTCTCGAATTGATGGCCGAAGCAGCCCTTCAGCCTAATTTCACTCAAGAAGAGTTTGACAAGGAAAAAAATATCATTCTCGCTGATTTAGAATCCAGAGAAAAAGACGTATCAGCTATTGCTAGCTTGGTGCAAGGCGCTTTGGCTTACGGTAAGGATCATCCCTATGGTGAATTCATCACAAAAGAAAGTATTAACAAAATCACCTTAGAAGATGTCAAGCGCGCATATGCACAGAATTTTAATCCTTCCAACGCCTATATCGTAGTCATAGGTGATGTCAATACCAAAGAGGTCGTTAAAATGGTAAAAAAGAATTTCAAATCTTGGAAAGCCTCATCGGTTTCTGCAATGCCTTTTGAAATTCCTTCTGATGTCGCTCAAACCGAGATCAATTTCGTAGACATGCCAAACGCAGTGCAATCTGAGGTAATGGTGCAAAATATCATTGACCTCAAAATGAAAGATGCCGATTATTTACCTGCACTTTTGACCAATCAAATTCTAGGTGGAGGTGCTGAAGGACGATTATTTCTAAACCTAAGAGAAGATAAAGGATATACCTACGGGTCTTATTCGAATATAGGTAATGACAAATACAGCCCTGTTCGCTTTAGAGCTTTTGCTCAGGTTAGAAATGCCGTAACAGACAGTTCTGTAGTTCAGATCTTAACTGAGATGAAAAACATAACGACTGATCTAGTTACAGACGAAGAACTCGCAAGTGCTAAAGCCAAGTACAAGGGTAGATTCATTCGTTCATTAGAAAGCCCAAATACCATTGCAGGGTTTGCGATCAATACCATTAGCGAAGACCTCAACGAAGACTTTTATCAAAATTATTTAAAGACAATTGATGAGATCAGCAAAGAAGACGTTTTAGCCACGGCGAAAAAATACTTCAAAACTGATCAAGCCCGGGTAGTCGTTGTTGGTAAGGGTAGTGAAGTTTTAGAAAATTTAGAAAAGATAGATTTTCAAGGTCGAACACTTCAAGTCAATTATTTTGACATCGAGGCCAATCCAACTGCTAAGCCTGAATACAAAATGGAATTGCCTGCAGACCTCACTGCTAAAAAAGTACTGAATGCTTACATCGAAGCAATTGGAGGTATGGAAGCCGTTTCAGCAGTGAATGCCTATGAGGTTCAAGCAGTAGCAGAAATTCAAGGAATGCAACTCGAATTGAAATTAGATAAAGCCGGTGAACGTCAGTTCACTCAAGAACTCAATATGATGGGTTCGACTATGCAAAAAGCAGTAATCGACGGAAACAGCGGCTACCAGCTTAACCAAGGTCAAAGAAAAGACCTCAGTGCTGAAGAAGTTGAAGAAGCCCTTGAGGAATCTGCTTTTGTCAAGGAATTACTTTGGTTAAACAGAGATGAAATCAGCCTAATTGGGATTGAAAACGTCAATGGAGTTGATGCTTATGCACTTCAAGTTTCTGAAAAACGCAAAGCCTTTTACGCTGTAGAAACAGGACTAAAACTACAAGAAACAGTAAGTATCGAAATGCAAGGTCAAAGCTTTGAGCAAAACACAATGTACGACGATTACAGACCCGTCTCAGGAGTTTTATACCCCTATAAACTCACTCAGAGTTTAGGCCCACAACTCCTTGATTTCATTGTAGAAAAAGCAGTGATAAAATAAAACAACAAGGCGCCCGTAAAGGGCGCCTTTTACAATTACAACTCTATGAAAAAAACAGCTTTACTCTTGTTTTTAGCACTAAGTGTTATCTCTTGTAACTTTCAGGTCAACACGAACAAAGACTCCGAAGAATCTGATGAAGTTACTATGAGTACGGTGCTTGATATACACGACGAAGTCATGCCCAAAATGAGTGACATCGCCAAATTAAGCGGAGCACTCAAACCTTTGATTACAGAGGATAGTTTAGCCCAAAAAAAGTTTGACGATTTAGTTCGGGCTCATGAAGAAATGATGAACTGGATGCAGGAATTCGGTACAAAATTCAATTCTGATGAAATCATGAATGGTGCCGCCCTCAGCAAAGAAAAACAAGACCTTCTCATACAAGAAAAAATAGCAATCGACCAGGTCAAAGAAACTATGCTTTCTGCCATTTCTGATGCAGAAAACTACTTAAAAGAAAAGGATTAATCCGTCCAGCGCAAGCTTTCCATTAGCGTGCGAATATCATTTTGAATGTATACCGCTGAAGGGTAGATTGAATCGTAATTCGGCCTAGCCCTAAAGTAAAGTGAACCGGTCAAAAAATGCTGAACACTGTCTGTCAAGTAAAATTGGGCTTGAGAGGCCGCATCTCCAATTACCTCGTAGTACATGCCATAAACATCATTTGAAAGATCGATATAGGGCTGCTCTACGATATTATCAGCCTTTACCATGTGTTCTCTGGAGAGTTTTTGAGCATCGCTAAGAAGAGATTCAATATTTCCATTTACGGTCTTATAGGTCATGTATAGGTCTCCTTTAATGCTTGGGTATTCTAATTTGAGTTGACAATTTTTACCCACCCTGAGTTCCGAAAGTTGATTCTGATCGAAAGAAAATGAACAATCACTGGGGGATATTTTAGCGTAAGATGCTGCCGGGATGTCTATTCGAATCTCAGCCCTAGGCTTGGGCGTGCTTTGAGTTTGACAAGAAGTCAACCACAGTGCTGAAAAAAGAAATAGACTAATTCTCATTGGGCAAAGTTACTTTTATTTGCTTTAGTCGTCTATTGTCTAAACTTTCTACGACAAATTTGTAATTGTGAAAACGAATCGTCTCACCGCGTTTAGGAAAACCTTGTGCAATTTCTAAAACAAATCCTGCAATCGTTTCAGATTCTCCTTTAGAAGCCTCAAACAAGCTGAAATCTTCTATGTGTGTGACTCGATAAAAGTCTTTGAGATTGGTTTTACCTTCAAAAACAAAGTTGAGATGGTCAATCTTAGAATAAATCAAATCATCATCGTCAAATTCATCGCTTATATCACCTACGATTTCTTCTATGATATCCTCTAAGGTTACGATTCCTGAAGTTCCCCCATACTCGTCAACCACAACAGCTAAGTGCTTTTTTTGTTCTTGAAAGTCTACCAACAAATCATCGAGCTTTTTATTTTCAGGCACGAAGTAGGGTTCTCGCAGCAAATCAACCCATTTGTAATCCTTCTCATTCAAATAGGGCAAAAGATCTTTAACATATAATACGCCAATCACGGTATCGATATGCTCTTGATAAACCGGAATTCGAGAGTAACCGTTGTTTTGAATTTCCTTTAATAATTCTTGATAAGAGAGTTCGTTGCTTATAGCGAAAATATCAATCCTCGGTCGCATGACCTGTTTGGTGTCTGTGTTTCCAAAAGTCACAATACCTTCTAAGATTTTTTTCTCCTCTTGAGTCGTGTCTTTTTCAGATGCCAGTTCGAGTGCATGTGTCAAGTGATTGACGCTGATATTTGACTTGCGCTTTGCCATACGTTCTTCTAAGAACTCCATTATTTTTTGCATGGGTGTAGAGGCGAATCCAAAAAGCACATCCAACACCAAAAGAGGTCGACTCATAAAAACAGAGAAACTTGCTCTATTTCTATTGGCGTAAATCTTAGGTAGAATCTCCCCAAACAAAAGGATTAAAATTGTGGCAATGGCAATATCCAGCAAGGTTCTCACCTTGATAATTCCAAAGAGTTCGGCCGTATTGCCTTCAAACCATATCGAACCCAACTCAGCAAAAAGCAAAACCACAGCAATATTTATGGCATTGTTGGCAATCAAAATAGTGGCTAATAGTTTTTTAGGCTTTTCTAGCAGCTTAGCGATGCGCTTTCCTGCAAATTCAGAAGAGGCTGTGATTTCTTCTACCGCTGTTTTACTCAATCCAAATAGGGCGACCTCAGCACCTGAAATAAGGGCCGACGCCATTAGCAATACCATCAAAACTAAGATTTGAATCAGCATCTTTTAGTTGGAATCAACTGAATTGTAATTTAGAAAGGAAGGTCATCTTCTTGATCTTCTACAGCAGCTGGCGCATTAGGCGTAGTTACGTTAGGTGTTTGAGCTTGTTGAGCTGGCGTATTGGAACCCATTGAAGATGCTCCTGATTGCTCTTTTGGCGTAAGAAATGTAAAATCAGAGGCGTGAATTTCTGTCGAATAACGGTTTTGCCCGTCATCACCTGTCCATTGTCTTGTTTTCAATCGACCTTCGATATAGATCTTATCTCCTTTTTTTAGATACTTCTCGCATATTTCTGCTGCTTTATTTCTCATTACTACATTATGCCATTCGGTTTGAGTTACTTTTTCTCCGCTCTGTCGATTGGTATAAGACTCATTGGTGGCTAAAGGAAATCTTCCAATACAATTACCACCTTCGAAATAGTGCATTTTAACCTCGTCACCTAAATGACCAATTAACATGACTTTATTTAACGTTCCACTCATAAGATAAAAGTACTAAAATTTAAATCGATTTATAAAATTATCAATGAGAACTGGCACAGCAAAAGAAGGCAGTTCTGACCAGCGCACAGCGTCTTTGTGCCCGCTTAAATCGTCTTCCACTTCAAGCAGGGTGAAATAAACCCTTAATTCTCGATGTGACAACTTGTGCACCACAGCTTCTTCATTCCAAACCCATTGCTTTGCCAAGCCATAAATATCATTGTGAGCTAGTAGTTTCTTAATGTCTTTGGCGGATGGTTGCTCATCCTGTTCAATGAGCGGAAAGTCGTAGAGATTTTGCCAAATGCCTTTCTGGGTTCTCTTTTGTAAGATGGTTCTTCGCTGAGCATCTATTATGACATAATAGTGTAGGGTGCGTTTTTTGATTTTTAGCTTTTTTTCTTTGACTGGAAATTCTGCAACTGCATTTTTTTGGTAGGCAAAGCATTTTTTGTTGAAAAAACATTCCTCACAAAGTGCAGCTTTAGGCTTGCACTGTTGCGAACCAAATTCCATCATCGCCTGATTGTGTGTGGCAGGTTTTTTTCGGTCTAAAAGTTCATTGGCCAGTTGTTGAAATTCTTTAATCCCCAAAGAAGAATTTATAGGAGTATGTATTCCAAATATTCGCGCCAAAACGCGGTAAACATTTCCATCAACCACTGCCTTGGCCTCGTCGTAACAAAAAGAGGCTATGGCCGCAGCCGTATAAGGGCCAACTCCTTTGAGTCGAATAAGACCATCGTATGACTTTGGGAATTCTCCTTTTAACTCATCTACAATGTATTTGGCTGTCTGGTGTAAATTACGAGCTCTACTGTAATACCCCAGACCCTGCCATAACTTTAGCACCTCTTCTTCATTTGCCGCAGCCAAATCAAACACCGTAGGGTAGGTTTTAGAAAAGGCTTCAAAGTATGGTAAGCCCTGCTCTACTCGAGTCTGCTGAAGAATGATTTCACTCAGCCAAACGAGGTAGGGATTCGTTGTGTTTCTCCACGGCAGACTTCTTTTATTGAGTTCATACCATTGCTGTAGACCTTTTCTAAATGACTCTATCATTAAAATTGTGCTTTATAACACTAAAATGTAGCGTTTTAGAGTTAAACAAAGTTTTAATTTATATATTTGCAAGCCAAAAAAACAAATAAAATGACGAAAGCAGATTTAGTGAACAATATTTCGGAAAAATTAGGAATCGACAAAGGGGATGTTCAAGCAACAGTGGAATCTTTTATGGGCGAAATCAAAAATTCACTTGAGAGTGGCGACAATGTTTATCTAAGAGGTTTTGGAAGCTTTATCATCAAGACAAGAGCTGAAAAAACAGGAAGAAATATTTCTAAAAACACAACAATTAAGATACCTGCGCACAATATTCCATCATTCAAACCTGCAAAAGTTTTTGTGGAAAGTGTTAAGAGTAACGTTCAAGTAAAATAATTTATTAATCTAACTTTAAGTGCTATACTATGCCGAGTGGAAAAAAAAGAAAAAGACATAAGGTAGCTACTCACAAGCGCAAAAAGCGCAGAAGAGCTAACCGCCACAAGAAGAAATAATCTTCTGCAAAACACGTTCTTTGACATGATGGTTAAGGTGATTTTTATCACAATTGTTTAAATTTTGCGCGTCACGCGCATTCTAAAATATATAACAGTGAATAATGAATTAATTATAAGAACTAGTTCAGACACTGTTGACTTTGCTTTACTTAAAGAAGGTAAACTTATCGAGCTGCACCGCGAAGAAGACGACAGCAGCTTTTCAGTCGGAGATATTTATTTAGCAAAAATCAGAAAATCTGTAACCGGATTAAACGCTGCCTTTGTAGACGTGGGATATGAGAAAGACGCATTTCTTCACTACCACGATCTAGGGCCGCAACTGAGTTCAATGCTAAAATTTATCAAAGGCATAAGAACAAACAAAATTAAGTCTTACAATCTCGAAAAATTTCCTTTCGAAAAAGATATCGATAAAGACGGTAGTATCAATGAAGTTATTAAATCCAATCAGTCCATTCTTGTTCAGATTGTAAAAGAACCTATATCTACTAAAGGTCCTAGAATAAGCTCAGAACTATCGCTTGCCGGAAGATATGTAGTCATTGTACCTTTTTCAAATCGAGTTTCTGTTTCTCAAAAAATTGAAAGCAGAGAAGAAAAGGACCGACTCAAACGACTTGTAACCAGTATTAAACCCAAAGGTTTTGGAGTCATTGTAAGAACTGTAGCTGAAGGAAAAAAAGTTGCAGAATTAGATGCTGATTTGCAAAAATTGGTATCCAAATGGGAAACGATGTGCAAAAAACTGCACAAAGCCTCTCATCCTTCTAAAGTATTAGCCGAACTCAACAGAGCGACTGGGTTCTTAAGAGACGTATTTAACGATAGTTTTACCGGCATTCATGTCGATAACGAAGATGTAGCCGATCGAATTAAGGATTACATCGCAGAGATTTCACCCAAACAAGAATCTCTTGTAAAACTTCACAAAGGAAATACGCCCATTTATGAAAAGTTTGGAATAGAACGTCAAATTAAAACCTCTTTTGGCCGTACAGCTTCGATGAGTAAAGGTGCCTACTTGGTAATAGAGCACACCGAAGCACTGCACGTTATCGATGTCAATAGTGGAAATCGTTCGAACAAAGCCAACAATCAAGAAGAAACTGCATTAGAAGTGAATCTTCTTGCCGCCGCTGAAATTGCCCGCCAATTAAGATTAAGAGATATGGGGGGAATTATAGTGGTCGATTTCATAGACATGGGTCGGGCCGAAAACAGAAAAAAATTGTTCGAGTTTCTTAGAGACGAAATGAAAGAAGATCGAGCGAAACATAAAATTCTTCCGCCGAGTAAATTTGGACTCATCCAAATTACTAGACAACGAGTGAGACCTGAAATGAACATCAAAACTTCAGAGGTCAATCCAAATAGCCAAGGTCAAGTGGAAGCCCCAATTGTGCTTATCGATAAAATTAATGCTGAAGTAGAGCGCATCGCAAGCGGAAAAGCTAAAGATGTATTTCTAAACATTCATCCTTTTATCGCAGCATACCTGACTAAAGGCTTTTTATTTTGGCCAAAGTCTATTCGTTTACAATGGTTTTTAAAGTACAAGAAATGGATTCGTATACAACCTAGAGATGCATACACCTATTTACAGTACAGATTCAAAAACAAAAAAGGAAGAACGATAAAAACGTGAATTATAAAAGAGCTCCTCTTAAAGGGAGCTCTTTTTTTTTGCTTAATTTTCAGCATGGCCTTTACCCCAAAAAATGATAAAAGCTACACCCTAGAAGAAGCGCGTAAAAAATTAGAGTATTACTGTGCCTATCAAGATCGTTGTCATCAAGAGGTCACTAGAAAATTAAGGGAGATGAAAATGATTCCTGAAGCAATAGATCAAATCATTGTGCATTTGATTGAAGAGAATTTCTTGAATGAAACTCGTTTTGCACAATCATTTGCAAGAGGAAAGTTTAGAATTAAAAAATGGGGAAAGCAGCGAATTTCAAATGAATTAAAAAAGCGAAGCATTTCAAAATTCAACATAAAAATTGGACTTAAAGAAATTCTAGAAGAAGAATACCAAACTGTGTTTTTCAATCTCTTAGACCAAAAGAAAATCGAATATAAACACCTACCCCTGCTTGAACAGAAAAAAAAGATTCAATCTTATTTCGTCTACAGAGGCTGGGAATATGAGCTCATTTCAGAAGGTCTCAATTCGTTGGAGTAATCAATTTTTATTGCGCGCTAATTCGTTGCGTTCAATTTTATGAGAAGGTCTAGTCCACTTTGGTTTTTCACCTAGTGGTTCAAGTTCAGATTGTTCAGCTTCAACCGTTGTTGGTTGTGGTGCTTTTACAAATGGTTTTTGAAAATTCAATCCGAGCGATTTGAACAACTCCATGTCTTCATTGATGTCTGGATTTGGAGTAGTCAATAACTTATCTCCAGCAAAAATAGAATTTGCACCAGCCAAAAAGCAAAAGGCCTGACCTTCTGCAGACATCTCAGTTCTACCTGCAGAAAGACGCACTTGTGTATTGGGCATTACGATACGGGTAGTGGCAACCATTCGAACCATTTCCCATATTGAAACAGGTTCATTTGTTTCCATTGGAGTTCCTTCAACCGCAACCAAGGCGTTAATTGGAACCGATTCAGGTTGTGGGTCTAAATGAGCTAAAGCCACTAGCATTCCCACTCTGTCATCGACAGATTCTCCCATTCCAATAATTCCTCCACTACAAACCGTAACATTGGTTTTTCGAACATTGTCAATGGTGTCTAATCGGTCTTGATATGCGCGAGTTGAAATGACTTCTTTATAGTAATCCTCTGAGGTATCTAAGTTGTGATTATAGGCATACAGACCGGCCTCTGCCAAACGTTTTGCTTGTTGCTCAGTAATCATCCCAAGGGTGCAACAAACTTCCATGTCAAGTTTGTTGATCGTACGAACCATTTCAAGAACCTGATCGAATTCTGGGCCATCTTTTACATTTCTCCAGGCAGCACCCATACATACTCTTGAACTTCCACTTGACTTGGCTCTTAAAGCTTGCGCCTTTACCTGCTGTACACTCATCAAATCATTTCCTTCAACATCAGTGTGGTAGCGAGCAGCTTGAGGGCAATATCCACAATCCTCTGGACATCCGCCAGTTTTAATTGATAATAGGGTAGAAACTTGAACGGTATTAGGGTCGTGAAACTTTCGATGTACGGTAGCCGCACGATACACCAATTCCATGATTGGTAATTCGTAGATTTCCTTTATTTCTTCTCTTGTCCAGTCGTGTTTTATAGCACTCATATCAACGTTTTAATTCGTTTAAATGACGTTTAAATTTTTCGTATTAAAAGTGAAACAGCATTTCCTCCAAATCCTGCCGAATTCACCAGTATAGTATTGAGTTGAACGTTTTGATTTCCCGAAGATTTATGAGGATTAACCGCATAAAATTCTTGGTGTTCAAGCATGAAAATTGCCATTTCTAAACTCAATAACATTGAAGCTCCAAAAGTATGACCAATTATCCATTTATTGTTTGTCAATAATGGAGTTTCTTTTCCGAACACCTTATGAATAGCCTTCAACTCTGCCAAATCTCCTTGCTTGGTTCCAGGAGCGTGCATTACAATGGCGTCAATCTCGTGATCTCCCTTGGCCATAGTCATCGCCTTTTGAAAACAACTTCCATTTGAAGATAATGCAGCAGGATGCGCGATTGCCTCTATGGCATATCCAACACCCTCAATGGCGTACTTTGCATTCTTAGGTTCATTACTTAGCAACATTAATCCTGCTCCCTCTCCTAAAACCATAGTATTTTCAAGCTTGTCAAAGTTACCTGCTTGGCTCTCTGCTTTACTGTAAATTCCCAATCGATCTAATTGTGCCATGGTAAATGGAGTCAAAGCAGCCTCTGCTCCTCCAGCAACAAATTGTGCGCACATGTCTGAATTTAAGTAAGCTACAGCCGTTAAAATACTCTGGGCTGCAGTAGAGCAAGTCATAGAATTTTCAACATTAGGACCAAAGGCATTCAAATCCTGAGCTACCCAAGAACTAATATTACCCATGGTTGTCGTGGGTGAAGAAAGTTGCCTAACATCTTCTTTATTTACAAAGGCTTGAAGATCCCCCTCAAGTAGTTCAGTAGCTCCTCGAGAAGAACCAAGACTCACTCCTGTTTGATCCGTAATACTGGTGTTAGATTGACGCATTCTAGCGCTCAAACTCAGTGCTAAGCGCACCGTGCGATCTAGTTTTGCATGGTACTTAGAATCTGAAGGCAATAGGTGTTTATCTGATACAGCACCTGTAAATCGATTCAGTTCATCATTAAATCGAAGCGCTGTTTGCCCGCTTAAGTAGCCTTTTCTTTTCTCAGCCTCTTCTATCCCAAGTGCAGAAATAGTGTGAATTTCTTCTATGTAAACGGCCTTCTTCATTACAGTTCTATCGCTGCGCGTACCGCATCGTAAATTTTGTTCATTTGTCTGGTGGTACAGGTGTAAGGAGCACTGATATAAATAGTGTTTCCTAAGGGTCTTAAATACACTCCCTGTCTCATAAAAAATTGATAGAGCTCGTTGCGCTTATTACCGTATCTGCTCATTTCCTTGTTAAGTTCAAAGGCCAATATTACACCCTTGCATCTGGCATTTGATACCTTGTTATTAGCATTGAGTTCTTCAACAAATTGTAGATGTTGTTTTTCAATTCGTCGAATCGAATTTTGAATCGACTTTGAAGTGAGCAAATCAATAGCAGCAGATGCGACAGCACAGGCCAGAGGGTTTGCGCTGTAGGTGTGGCCGTGAAAAAAACCTTTGGCCAATTCGTCACTCAAAAAGGCCTCGTAAACATCCGCTGTGCACGAGGTTAATGCTAAGGGCAACATTCCAGCGCTCAACGCTTTCGATAAACAAATGAAATCGGGTTGATTTGAGAGTTGCTCAGAGGCAAAATGAGTTCCTGTCTTTCCGAATCCTGTCATGACCTCATCTGCAATACAAAGAATCGTATGTTGCTTGCAAAAAGCCAAAACACGATCTAAAAGTGCAGCGTCGTGCATTTTCATTCCCGCTGCTCCTTGAATCAAAGGCTCGTAGACAAAGGCGGCAATATCCTGTGTTTCGCTTAAGTGTTGAAGCTTTGAAATGACCTGTTCAATATTATCCTTATTCGGAACAGGAATGCGCTCCACTCGAATAAAAAATTCCTCAAATGGACCGTTGTATACAGATAATCCAGATACAGACATCGCGCCAAAGGTGTCTCCGTGAAAGCCATCTTCAAAAGCGATTAGGGTTTCTTTTTTTACCCCCTTGTTAAAGTGATATTGCAAGGCCATTTTAATGGCTACTTCTACCGAAGTTGATCCGTTGTCTGAAAAAAAGAGTCGCTTTTGATTTTGGGGTAATATCTGCATTAGCTTTTCAGCTAAATCTGTAGCCGCCTGATGCGTAAACCCAGTAAAAACGACTTGGTCTAGCTTTTTAGCTTGTTTTGAAATCGCCTTGGTGAGCTTTGGGTGACAATGACCGTACATCGCAGTATACCAAGAAGCAATTCCGTCTATGTATTTATTACCGTTTGAATCCCACAGGTATACCCCTTTTGCTTTTTTAATAGGTAAGGGCGGTAATGCCGTTTGATGTTGGGTTAAAGGATGCCAAAGGTGCTCTTTATCCGTCTGCTCAATATTCCTTCTTTTCTCGCCTTTGAAAAGCATTTTTACGCTTGAATTTCTATCTTGCAAAGATGAGTATTCTTCCAAAGACTTCTAGGGCTTCCTTACGTGTTTTAACAATTCTCATTTTAATCAGCTTTTTTTTAAGAGCTCCGTTTTTTTTAAGGGATTATATTGATAAAGATGAAAGCACTTTTGTCATCATGGGCCAAAGCTGGGTCGATGGTCAGCTGCCCTTTACCTCTTTATGGGATTTAAAACCCCTGTTCGTCTTTGGTTTTTTTGCACTCCTGCTTAAACTATTCGGAAAAAGTCTCCTTCTCATCAGAGCCGTAGGTATGCTTATGGTGGCATTAACAGGATATATATTCTACATCCAAAGCTCGAGTTTTCGCTCAAAAAATCAATCTCTTTTTGCCGCTATCCTCTGCTGTTATTTGCTTTCATTATTTGGGGCCGTACAAGGGGTTATGAGTGAGCATTTAGCCGTTTTTTCTTTGCTTTTGGGATGGTATTTTTACCACGAAAAAAAGTATTATTTCTTAGGGGGATTTATACTTTGCAGTGCTTTATTATTTAAAAGCAATTACGTCTATGCCCTTTTCTTATTCGCGCTTTTAGAACTGTACTTGGCGGTAAAAAATAAATCCTTTTCTCCACTCTACAAGTCCTTTTTAGGCTTGTTGATTCCCATTGGGATTTGCGTTTTCCCCTACTGGCAATCAGACAATCTCAGCACCTTGTATAATGCCATGATTTCAGCGCCTTTGGCCTATGCAGATACCGACATCACAACACAGCTCAAAACCTTGCTTTACCTTCTTCCTATAGGTGGTATTTACCTCTTTATCCTCCTAAAAAATAAATATGAACTCAACAGGAGAAATCTGGGTTTGCTCGCCCTTAATATTGGAGTTCTTTTTTCTTTTATTAAACTGGGTAAAATCAATGATCACTACTTATTGCAATGGTATCCGCTCTTTTTGTTATTCTTGGTGCAATCGAAACTTAAATGGCCAAAGTTTGAAGCCAAAAAAAGTGTTCGAGCAGCACTTCTACTCTTACTCATACTCCCCGTAGAAAGCTATAAAGAATACAACGCGCTTTGGACACACCAAAAGCAAAACGATACATGGTACAACGGTGAAGGAGTGGCTGTTCCCAACTATTTAAAAGAACAAAAGCTCGATCAAGAATCTGTGTTTTACTTGGATTTTCACATCGGTTATTGGTTTCAAAACCAAAATCCTCCAACTATGGTCGCAACACATCCTTCTAACATTGCTCGCAAAGAATTATATCC
Organism: Flavobacteriales bacterium; assembly: GCA_011525015.1. Classification (GTDB taxonomy): domain Bacteria; phylum Bacteroidota; class Bacteroidia; order Flavobacteriales; family Flavobacteriaceae; genus UBA3478. The sequence continues at coordinate 8,909 of WTJC01000045.1, read as the reverse complement.
CTTTATTCCAAGTATTAGAAACAATCCTTCAGAAGAGCTTAAATACCTCTTTGAAGTTGTGCGTCCAAGCATTATAGTGAAGCGAAAAAATAAAATATTAGGCAAGGATTTTGATCGCGAAAACCAACAAATAGAAGACTATTTAAATCGCTTCTACCGCCCAATTCACCGTATTGACAAGGCTGTAATATTGCAGCGTTTAGAGCTGGAGTAAAGACGGTTTCAAGGCCTCTGCCGCTCTTTTAATCTGCTGCTTATCGATTTGTTTTAACTCGGGCATTCGGCCCAATAGATGTGCATCACCCATTTTGAGGATTATAGATTCTGTTTCGGGATTTTCATCTCCGTTAAAAAGAATGTAAGGCTTAATTCCTTTGGAATTCAAATATTGAATGCTGAGTAAACTGTGATTGATACTACCCAAATAATGCCTTGAAACTAAAATGACCTTATCCCTGGCCTCGATTAAATCAGCGATTGTTTCTTTTTGATTAAGTGGAACTAAAAGTCCTCCGGCTCCTTCAATCACTAAACGATTTGTGGTTTTAGGTCGAATAATTTGTTCAATATCAATTTCAACACCAGATCGAGCTGCTGCTGCATGTGGACTCATGGGATACTGCAGTTCATATGATGGCGAATGAATCACCGTCTTAGAATTACTGATTAAATCTCTGATTTTGTCTCGATCACCGTAGTCTAAATCACCAGCCTGTACTGGCTTAAAATAATCCGCTTCAAGCGCTTCAGTAATTACAGCTGAACAGATTGTTTTTCCAACCTCAGTGGATATTCCAGTAATAAAATAATGCGTGCTCATACTTGTGATTGAAAATAAGAATGAATGGCTTCTAAAAGGCGCTTAATTTCATCCTCAGTATTAAAGGCGTGTAACACTACTCGAATGCGCTCCTCCCCCTTAGCTACAGTTGGATATCGAATTGCTGCTAAGGCAAATTTATGTTGTTGTAAGTGATTTTGTAAATCGATAGCTTGAGCATTATCCTTGCATTTTATTCCTTGAATTGCAGAGGTGCTTTCCAATAGATTAGGCATCAAATTCAGTTCTTCTGCGGTCTTCAGAAAATAAGAAATACCTTTTGACAGTTTAGATCGAAATAAAGCTGCTTTGTCCGAACGGCTTAATTCAATGGCAGCTTGTATTTTTAAAACACTAAAAGGATCTAAGGCAGTCGTATAAATAAGAGAGCGGCTATGATTGATTAAATACTCTTTGGTCTTTTGACGGCATAATAAACTCGCTCCGTGCACCCCATAGGATTTTCCAAAGGTCACAACACTCAAAAAGTACTGCTTGTAATCGTGTGTATAAATGCCTGAAGAATGAGCACAATCGACAATCATTCTTATCCCACTAGTATCGCAAAAGGCTTTCAATTCGTCAAGAGGAGCGAAATCACCATCCACAGAAAAGACAGATTCAGTGATTAGATAAACGTTCTTGTACCCCTTTAACTGTTCGTATTTATTTTTTAAATCTGAAAGATCATTGTGCTTAAACTTATAAGACTTAGCGGCACTCATTTTTAAACCGTCTCTAATACTCGCGTGACAAAGTGCATCGTATAAGACCAGGTCATTCTTTTGAAGTATGGCAGAGATCCATCCTGTATTGGCCGAAAAGCCCGAGTTGTAGACTAATGCCGCTTCGACCTCAAAGGTTTCACAAAGGGTTTTCTCGAGTTGTTCATAAGCAAGGTGGTTTCCACTAAGCAATCTCGAACCTGTAGAACCATTTCGATTGTTGGGAAAAGATTGGAGTTTTTCGAGGGCTTGATTGTGAATTTCTTCTTCTCTAGCAAAACCCAGATAGTCATTAGAAAAAAAATCCACGCCCTCGAAGGTTTTTAAACTTCGAAAAGCGTGGTTCTCTTTTTTATGGGCTAAAGACTGAATTAATTCTAATGGTAAATCATTCATGCATTACCGATTAAAATTTAGTCAATCAATACGATAAGTTTGTTGTTTTTAAATTCTACAGTACCGCTCAAAACTTCTAAACAATAGTCCCCGTTTTGATTGGTGCTAAATTTAGATTGGTATTGCTCGTCGATATTGAGATTTCCCTTGATTCTCAATTCACCGTCTTTTAAAAGCGAAACAATCGAGGCGTGATTTTCTAACATCTGAAACTGGCCGTCCACACCTGGGACGCTTACAGACTCAACATCACCTGAATAAAGTGTAGCTTCTGGAGAAACAATCTCTAAATACATCTCTAAATTTATTTATTAGGCTTCTGCCAACATTTTTTGTCCTGCTTCAATAGCCTCTTCAATCGTTCCCTTAAGGTTGAATGCTGCTTCTGGAAGGTGATCTAATTCTCCATCCATAATCATATTAAACCCTTTGATCGTATCTTTAATATCTACTAATACACCTGGGATTCCTGTAAACTGTTCAGCAACGTGGAAAGGCTGAGATAAAAATCGCTGTACCCTTCTTGCTCTTGCTACCGCAAGCTTATCTTCTTCTGAAAGTTCTTCCATACCTAAGATGGCAATGATATCTTGAAGTTCTTTATAGCGCTGTAATAACTCTTTTACGCGTTGTGCACATGAATAATGCTCGTCTCCCAAGATTTCAGCCGTTAAAATTCTTGAAGTAGAATCTAGTGGATCTACCGCAGGATAAATTCCAAGCTCAGCAATTTTTCTAGAAAGTACTGTCGTTGCATCTAAGTGAGCAAAGGTTGTCGCAGGAGCAGGGTCAGTTAAATCATCTGCAGGTACATATACCGCCTGCACCGATGTAATCGAACCGTTTTTAGTCGATGTGATACGTTCTTGCATTGCACCCATTTCTGTGGCTAAGGTAGGCTGATATCCTACCGCTGAAGGCATCCTACCAAGTAGGGCAGAAACCTCAGAACCAGCTTGTGTAAATCGGAAGATGTTATCAACGAAGAATAGAACGTCTTTTCCTTGACCGTCACCAGCTCCATCTCTAAAGTACTCTGCAATTGTTAATCCAGATAAAGCTACTCGTGCACGTGCACCAGGAGGCTCATTCATCTGACCAAATACGAAAGTTGCTTTTGACTCTTTCATGGCAGCTTTGTCCACTTTAGTCAAATCCCATCCCCCTTCTTCCATAGAATGCAAGAAGTCATCTCCATATTTTATAATTCCAGACTCTAACATCTCGCGAAGTAAGTCGTTTCCTTCTCTTGTACGTTCACCTACACCAGCAAATACTGATAATCCACCGTGACCTTTAGCAATATTGTTGATCAATTCTTGAATTAAAACCGTTTTTCCTACACCGGCACCTCCAAATAATCCAATTTTACCTCCCTTGGCATAAGGCTCAATGAGGTCGATAACTTTAATTCCTGTGAAAAGTACTTCTGTAGATGTAGAAAGATTCTCGAAAGCAGGTGCTTCTCTGTGGATTGGTAATCCGTTGTCACCTTCTTTTGGTAAACTCTCTAAACCGTCAATTCCGTCTCCAATAACATTGAATAATCGTCCGTAAACGTCTTGACCTATAGGCATTTGAATCGGAGCTCCGGTAGCGCTCACTTCAGAGCCTCTACTCAAACCATCCGTTGAATCCATAGAGATTGTTCTCACTGTATTTTCTCCAATATGCGATTGGACTTCTAATACTAAAAGAGAACCGTCAGCTTTAGTGACTGTCAATGAATCATAAATTTTTGGAATCGCTACTCCAGAATCAAATTCTACATCGATTACTGGGCCAATAATCTGAGCAATTTTTCCTGTTACCTTGGACATTTGAATTTAGTTTTAAAATAATACAACAATAGGTTGCTTTTCGGCTGCAAATATAAACTAATGTTTGCGATTGAAAAAAAACATTTATCAAACAAAAAAGGCGTCCCGAAGGACGCCTTAATATTTTTGAATTTAACTCAATTAGAAATTGATATTAAAGGATGCGTAATAGATCGATCCAATTGCACCAGATCCAATCGCATTGATGTATTCTTCACCAGTAATATTTGATCCTCCGATTTTGAATACAGAGTTGATCGCAGGTAAATTATATCTTACAGAAGCATCTAACACACTGTATGCTGGAATTTCTCCATCAGCGAAAGAAGCTTGCCAAGAGTAAGCATCAGATTGTCTGTAGTTCACTTGGAATCCAACGTTTTTAACAATCTCCTCATGTCCTAAAGACAATTTAATTCGATTGCGCGCAGTGTTAAATCCTACACGGAAGTCGTTTCCTACTTCGTCAAAATCAAGTTCGTTAAGTGTATAGCTAAATCCTAAATCAAATCCTCCTAAACGAGCATCTAACCCAGCAACAACACCGTAAGATTTAACCGGTAAATCTGTGTTTGAGTAAGCTTGATAAACTTTGTAGTCTCCGTTTTGTAGCGCAGCACCTGCTAAGAATTCTTCTTGTGAAGAAGGAGCTCCTGAGAATGCTCTACCGTATAATGGAACAACTTTAGTTTGTCCAGCTACAAAATTAGAATAGCTATTCCAGTAAGCGCTAACGTCTAAAGTTACCGCTCCGAAACTTCCTCTATATCCTACTTCGAAAGCTTCAATTTCTTCAGGCTTGATTAAGTCAGTGTCTACTTTTTGTGGAGCACCAGCTAAAACAGAGCTAAGAGAGAAAGAGTTTTCGTAAGCTGCACGACCAGAAACTTGAACCTGAGAAGGAAGTCCTAGTAATTGTGCACCAGCAGAAGTACTAAATGTTCTAACATCACGATCAAGGTTGTCAGGGGCACTACCTACTAAGATGGCTTGACCTACATCTAAACCGATAAATAAATCTTGAGTAGTTGGATTTCTAAATCCTGTTTGCGCAGAAACTCTTATGTTGTGATTGCGATCTTCACCAGCAGTATAGGCCAATGAGAATCTTGGAGAAACAAATCCGTCAAAAAATTCATTTTTGTCATAACGCGCAGAAGTCGTCAATTTTAAACGCTCATCTGCCATTGATTTCTGTAATTGAACATATGCACCGTACTCGTTGTACTTAATTGGTCCGTCCTTATCTGTAAAGATGGTTCCGTTAGAATTCAACTCATACTGACGGTAAGAACCACCTACCTGAATATCAGCCCAATCGTTGATCAAGTGTGCTAAATTGTAATTACCATTTATGTGTCTAAACTTGGTGTTGTCGATAAAACGAGCACCTGTATTAAAGTTACCGTCTTGCTTAACAGCGTTAAATGCCTGACCAAAAGCCTCAGTTCCAGGAACTAATCTTCCTGTATCTGCAACCTGTCTAGCTAAAGCGTGTGCTTGAGCCGCAGGAACATTAGGTAGTAATCCTCCAGAAAGAAGTCCTTGTAAACTTGCACCAATAAATGTTTGTGCGTATTGAGTGAACCAGTCTGTATCACTCTTCCATCTTCTGTTGATGTTAATACCAGCAAAACGAGTATCGTAAGCGTCTCCAGAATCTTCAGCAGTGATATAAGCTCTCACGAAGAAGTTGTCATTTTTGATTTCAAACTTCTGCTGTGTCATTGCAAATCCAGAAACTGCATAACGGTTAGCACCTTGATAAATCGTTGTACCTGTACCTCTTCTATAGTTATAGATTAATTCTAAATCATCTCCGAAAGGCTTGTAGTGCACCGCAAAGTCTCTTTTAACTGATTCTGCGTCATAGTCTGCTAAATCTCTTTCATCGTAACCTGTTCTAGAAATTGTAGCTGCTCCTAAAGTACCGTCTGGAATTGGAATACCAGCGCCTTGAGCTATAAGGTCAAAGTTTAATGAAGTAGCAACCTCATCACCGTAAACGTTTAATCCGTCATAAGCGAGGTTATTAGCTCGATTTGAACCTGCAGTAGCTCCTCTAGAAACGTCTTGAGTGCTGTTTGCGTGCCAGTCTTGACCTTTTAAAACAGAGATGTTTGCTTTAATCGCAAGTTTGTCGCTAAACTTCTTTGCAAAACGAACTCCCCAGTCGTAGTAGTCGTTTGTCCCGGCTGCCTCTTGAGTAGTGATACCACGCTTTACGTAGGCACTTACTCCTTCAGAAGTGAAAGGGCTTTTAGATCTCATAAACAAAATACCATTGAAGGCACCTGCTCCGTATAGTGCAGAAGATGCACCAGGAAGAATCTCAACGCTTTCAACGTCTAATTCTGACATCCCCACAAGATTACCTAAAACGAAGTTTAGACCTGGAGCTGTATTGTCCATACCGTCTACAAGTTGTAAGAATCTTGTGTTTGCAAAAGTTGCAAAACCTCTTGTGTTAATAGATTGGAACGTCAACGAGTTTGTATTGATGTCCACCCCTTTTAAATTCTGTAAAGAATTGTAGAATGATTCTGAAGAAGCATTTTGAATTTGCTTGAGTCCAAAACGCTCTACCGATACAGGTGATTCAAAAATACGTTCAGGAGTTCTAGATGCAGAAATTACGATTTCATCTAAGGATGTAGCATTTTCTGACATTACAATAGTAATATCACCTGCATTGTCCACCGTAATTGTTGCAGCAGAGTAACCTAAACTACTTGCTTTCAGTGTAAATGGAGCACTCATGCTTGTTGTAAAGCTGAATTTTCCATCAAAGTCGGCAACTGCTCCCTCAGCTTTCCCCACCATTACAACGTTGGCATTTGGGATAGGTTGACCATCAGTGTCAACAACAGTTCCTTGTACAGTCGTTTGAGCCATTGCTAAACTACTGGACATAATAATTAATAAAGTAAAAAAATGTTTCATCATCGCGTACTTAATTTTAGTCAATTAGTGAAAGTAAAAATAAACTTTTTCGTCAAGACTGAAAAATATAATCAAAAACGTAAAAAAAATTGTACTTCTTTAAGAATCCGTTAATCCCTTAAGAAGCTTGGGTTTTTGAAAAATCAATCTCCTTGGCCTTAGGTAACATCCACCACGGCAAATAAGGAAATGCATGGTGCTCATGATGGTATCCGAAGAAGTAACAACTGAAAAAAGCAAGAAGGTGGTTTTTACTTTGACTACGAGATTGCGTAGTGTGGTGGTGATCTCCTCGATGAGGCAGATAAGTGCCAAAAACAAAGAGCTGAAGTGTACTTAAAAAGGAGGGTAACATCCAAAAAAGCATCAGGTTTTCTGCGGGGAAATAAGGCTTTAACAAGTTATACGTTATAGAGGCTGCCAACAATTGATACCATTTGATGTATTGAAGCATAAACTTGAAAAGCCACACAAAGAAGTTGCCTTGGTGCACATCAGGATCATCAGCTGTGTTGACGTGCTGATGGTGTTCGTGGTGCTTTTTCTCTAACACGTGGTAAGGATTGAATAAGAAAAGTGTGGCTGTCAATATTCCAATAAATCGGTTGGTTTTTGGATGATAGGGTGCTACCACACCGTGAATAGAATCGTGGGTTGTTATGAATAAGCCCGTATACAAATGGGTTTGAATTGCGACAAACACATACATTAATGGATTGCTCCAATCAATTTTGATATTCATAAAAAAATACAGAGATATCGACCACAATGAAATTATGGTCAAGGCAATGATGAGCCCCTTGTATGTGTATTTCTTATACTGCATTCAAAGACAAATTAATGCTATGTTACAATTTACAAGTTAGGGGTGTCTAAAATTATAAAAAATTCAACAGTAAAAAGGATAAAACGATATCCTTAACGGTATTTTCGATTTTATGAAAAAATCTGTTCAATTGGCTCATTTTCTGAAAGATAAATACAAAATATGTTGCGAAAGTCACAATCCTAAACAAAAACAAAAAAGCATTTCAATCAAGTGAGAAAATTCAGATTTTTTTCAAGGCGCTTATTTGATTTGGCCATCATATAAATCCTGCTAAATGCTAACTGTGAATATTTAAATACGAATTATCTCCTTTTTGCGTTATATAATTACCCTCAAACAGAATCTACATTGAGAATAGATCAAAATTTTTGTGGGATTTAATGTCAATCAACAATACCGTATTTTTGTGATTCTTCTATAACAATGTTTAGTCCCGATAATGTAGATATAGAAATACTCTCTGCTCGCGCTTATAACTTGCGTTGGGCTACCCTTCCAAAGGGTGTTATTCCTTTGACGGCTGCAGACCCAGATTTTCCTGTCGCAGCACCAATTCAAAAGGCGCTCAAAAACTACATAGATGGCGGGTATTTAAGTTATGGACCGGCAGAAGGTCTTCCGCAATTTAAAGAAGCAGTAGCAAAAGACTACAAAATAAAGAATGAGGTCGCCTATGACTCCAATTGTATTTTACCGGTTGATAGTGCAGCATTCGGAATTTATCTCTGTTGCAAAACGCTCTTAAAACCCGGTGATGAAGTCATTATTTTTGATCCAGTAGATTTTTTATTCAAATATGCTGCGGAACAAGTTGGAGCAAAAACAATCACATATCACACCCCTCAAAAAGACGATGCCTTTGATTTCAACGAATTGTCTTCACTAATCAGTCCCAAAACAAAGATGATTTGTTTGTGTAATCCACTAAACCCTACAGGTAAGGTATTTACACGTTCAGAATTGTTATCTCTGGCAGAAGTAGTGGCTAAACATAAAGATTTAATCGTACTATCGGACGAAATTTGGAGCGATATCATTTTTAGCCCAAATACATTCAACTCCTTTGCGAGCATTGGACCTGTATTTGATCAAACCATCACTGTTACGGGCTATAGCAAATCCTATGGACTTGCCGGATTGAGAATTGGGAGTGTATTGTGTCCAAATAAGAAAATCTTTGACCAAATATTGGAGTCTTCTTTACATCAATCAACCGTACACGGCGCGAATGTATTGGGGCAAATCGCTGCAACGGCAGCCCTAAATGAAGCTCAGGTCTGGTTATCTTCTTTCGTCGAACATTTACATGGCATGAGGAATCTTGCCGTGCAAAAGCTCAATGAAATGCCTGGAGTTCATTGTAAAAGCCCTGAAGG
>WTJC01000018.1:58129-60953 GCA_011525015.1 Flavobacteriales bacterium | reverse complement strand
TCTAAGACGATTAGAAGGAATTTCAGAGTACCTTTCAGGTCAAAACAGCAATCTTGAAGAATTGATCATTCAGTCAAAAATTCATTCTAAACTTGATATTTTTCCAACGGGATCTATTCCGCCAAACCCGGCTGAATTGTGGAGGTCAACCAATGCCAATTTGATGTTTACTACCCTGCGTAAAACATACGATTACATCATTATTGACAGTGCACCAACACTGCTGGTAGCAGATACGATGATCTTACAAGATTACTCTGATTTAACGCTCTTTTCAGTGCGCGCAGGTTACACCCATAAAGAGATGCTCAATTTCATTTTAGACGCTCATAAGGACGACCGAATTAAGAATGTAGGGCTCTTTTTAAATGACGTTAAACTCTCCAACAGTTACGGATACGGCTATGGTTATTTCTATGGATACAAATACGGTTATACCTACGAAAAGCAAAATAGAAGTTGGTTTAAGCGATTTATGAACAGCTAAAAATGCCAGAATTTATCATCACATATGGCCCGATTCTACTCAGTATCGGGCTTTTGATTTTTGCCTTTTACCCGAGTCAATCCTTATTCAAAAAACTTTTAGGGTTTACCGCTTTGGTATCCACTGCAGTCATTTTGGGTTTACAATTTCCATCAGCGATTGCCCAACCTTTTGGCTTCGAAGCGAAAACACTCATTATTCCACTCATTATGCTCATCATGTTCGCAATGGGTGTTCAACTGCAAAAAAAGGAGTTTATTCAAATTCTCAAAGCTCCAAAAGCCATTGGAATTGGATTACTATTGCAGTTTTTAATCATGCCTATTGTCGGAGCACTTTTAGCCTTTTTCAGCAACTTACCCCCTGAAGTAGCTGCTGGAATTATTTTGGTAGGATGTTCACCCAGCGGAGTAGCTTCAAATGTTATGACCTATTTGGCTAAAGGCAACTTACCGCTGTCGCTAACGCTTACAGCATGCGCAACACTACTAGCACCTCTATTTACTCCGCTTTTGATGCTCGCTTTAGCCAAAACCTATATCGATGTAGATCCCATGGCGCTATTTCTGAGCACTACAAAAATGGTCGTTGTGCCTATTGTTTTAGGACTCATTGTACATCCTTTACTAAAAAACAATTTAAGTCGGTTAAAACCACTCTTAGAATGGACGGCCAAACTAAGTATTACGATTATTATCGCCATTAGCACAGCACTAGGTCAAAAAACCTTGGCCATGATTGGCGGAACCCTACTCTTATTTGTACTACTTCACAATCTCATCGGATACTTTTTAGGCTTTCACTGAGCCAAATTGTTTAAACTCTCACAAGAAGACACCCGAACCATCTGCATTGAAGTGGGCATGCAAAACTCAGGCTTGGCTACAGGCCTTGCCCTTGAATTAGGTAAATTGACAACTATGGGATTGGCCTCAACCCTATTTGGACCCGTAATGAATTCAACAGGCTCCATTTTGGCCTCTATCTTTTCGAATTCTACGAAAAAGACCTCTAAGCCCTCTAAATAAAAAGCGCCCCTGAGGGCGCCTTTATATGGTATAAATCAGCAGTAGAAATACTAAACTTAAACTTTGACGTTTACTGCTGACCTCAAATTCAAATCATGCAGGTGATTTAGTAAGACAAAGCACATTAAAACATGTACTTTTTTAAATCATTTATACACTTTTGTTTATTTATTGGAATCTAATACATGATTTACATTTCTAAATTACATTATTGTATTAAACAGTTACAATAGTTTTTTTTCAAATATTGACAAATTACACATGTTTTTAAACAATTAGCTTGCGTTATGAAAGGTAAAAGTGCAATTTGTTTAATATCAAATATTTGTATACTTTAATATACTTTTTTAACACTAACCTAATAAAATACCACACTTGTGATTCGAGCGCATCAAGAAATTGTACAACTTTCAAAGAAAGATTGCTTTCTGGTCTGGGACCGCTTAAAAGACTATTTTGATTGGCCTTTTCACCAACATCCTGAATTTGAGCTCAACTTTATCGAAAATGGTAAAGGCTTACTGCGCAGAATTGGTGATCACGTAGAAGAAGTAAAATCCAAAGAACTCGTGCTTGTAGGGGCCAATCTTGGCCATTGTTGGGATCAACATCATTGCACCACCAAACCTATGCATGAAATCACGCTTCAGTTTCATCCATCACTCTTAGATACAGGGCTTTTAAATCGCCAAATCTTTAATCCTATAAAAGACATGTTTGAACGTGCTCAGCACGGTATTTTATTTTCTGATGAAACCTTTGATCTGGTTAAGCCAAGACTGAGTCAAATATCCAATAAACAGGGTATGGATTACTTTATAGAAATACTTTCTCTTTTGCACGATTTGGCCACCTCCAGAAATCAGCGCATTTTGTCTTCAGTTGCAGCCCCTATTTATACCTATGAAAAGAGCAAAGAGCTTGAAAAACTCAATGAATTTTTAGAACTCAATTACCAGCGAAAATTAACTCTTGAAGAAGCGGCAAACGAAGTGCATATGTCACAAATTACCTTCAATCGATTTATTAAGAGAACAACGGGCAGCACCTTTATCAATTACCTCAATGAAATTCGACTCGCCAAGGCAGGTGTCTTGCTCATCGAAGGGGATATTCCCGTAGCTGAAATTGCCCATGATTGCGGGTTCTATAATCTTGCAAATTTTCATCGTACATTTAAGAAAAGAAACGGATGCACACCCTCTAAATACAGAATGGAATTTTCAGGGGTAAAACGAACACTCTAACTAAACAACATATAGAAGATGCAAATCATAGAAAACAATGAAGAATTTGATGTCATTATCGT
>WTJC01000018.1:53025-58029 GCA_011525015.1 Flavobacteriales bacterium | reverse complement strand
TCCAACTTTAGATGGTTCAGATCTCGAATGCTCGGAGGCCGCACCAATCACTGGGGGCGTATCTCACTTCGATTCGGGCCCAAAGATTTTAAACGCTACGATCAAGACGGTCTTGGCGATAACTGGCCAATCGGATACGAAGATGTTAAACCCTATTACGACAAGGTTGACAAACTCATAGGAGTTTTTGGAACCAACGAAGGCTTGCCCAATGATCCGGACGGGTATTTCTTACCTCCACCAAAACCCAGATTACACGAGTTGTTTTACATCAACGGGGCTCGAAAAGCAAATATTCCCGTATACCCTTCAAGAATGTCGATGCTCACCAAGCGCATCAACAATGAAAGAGGCGTTTGTTTTTACTGTGGTCAGTGTAACCGTTCTTGTTCGGTTTATGCCGATTTCTCTGCCGGAAGCTGCTTGATTTTTCCAGCGCAAAAAAACGGAGGCCAAGTAAAACTTTTTGTCAATGCAATGGTTCGCGCGGTAAACACCAATGATGAAGGTCGTGCCACCGGAGTTTCATTTGTCAACAAAGAAGATCGAAAAGAATACAGCATAAAAGGTAAAACCGTAGTTCTTGCAGCATCAGCCTGTAGTACTGCGCGTATCTTACTCAACTCTAAAAGTGCCCAACACCCTGCAGGTTTAGGAAACTCAAGCGGTTTAGTGGGTCGTTATGTACACGATTCCACAGGAGCCTCAAGAGCAGCCTTTGTGCCTGGTTTAATGAACAGAAAAACCAATTATAACGAAGACGGTGTAGGCGGAATGCACGTGTACACCCCTTGGTGGTTAGACAATAAAAAATTAGACTTCCCAAGAGGATACCACATCGAAGTTTGGGGTGGTATGGGAATGCCTTCTTACGGTTTTGGATTCAACCCTAACGATCTCAACAAGCATTTTAACCTTCCTGTCGGAGGATACGGAAACGGTCTTAGAGACGACGTAAAAAAATACTACGGATCAATTGTAGGTTTTGGAGGTCGCGGAGAATCCATCCCTCAATACAACAACTACTGCGAAATCGACGAATCAACAGTTGACGAGTGGGGTATTCCTGTACTCAAGTTCAATTACCAATGGACAGACTATGAGAAAAAACAGGTCAAGCACATGCACAACACCTTCGAAGAACTCTTCGATGCCATGGGTGCCATTCCACTTGGTGAAAAACCAGGCGAAGATCAAGATTACGGTATCGCAGCTCCAGGACTCATCATTCACGAAGTAGGTACCACGCGTATGGGTGAGAACAAGAAAAAATCAGTCACCAACGAATTTCAGCAATTGCACGACGCAGATAACGTCTTCATAGCAGACGCTGGACCATTTGTATCTCAGGCCGACAAGAACCCAACCTGGACTATTTTGGCACTCTCTTGGAGAATGTCTGATTATATCATTCAAGAAATTAAAAAACAAAACATATGATGAATCGTAGAAAATCCATTCAAACCCTAGTTTTAGGTGCTGGAGCAACTGCCCTAGCCGTTCATTCATGTGCACCATCAGCAGAAGCAGAAGGTCTCCAAATTCCAATGGCTAATCCGTTATCCTACGGAAGAACGCCTGAAGAGGCTGCTCACGATCAAAAGATCATGGCTGAACAATACTTTACAGCAGCCGAAATGACCACCCTTGCAGCGGTATGTAATCTTATATTACCCGGAACTGAGGGTTATAAATCGGCTACTGATGCAGAAGTGCCCGATTTTATAGAGTTTATGGCCAAGGATTATCCAGATTTTCAACTTCCATTAAGAGGAGGACTAGCTTGGTTAAACCGTCAGAGCAATCTCAAAAACGATACTGAGTTTGCCGCAGCTGATCAGGCCGCCCAAAAAGAAATATTAGACGGTATCGCCTATCCCAAACCAGATACTCCTGACCACCAACAACCCGCTTCAGTACAGTTTTTCAATTTGCTGCGTAACTTGACCATGACTGGGTTTTACACCTCAAAAATGGGAATCGAAGAGTTGGGCTATTCAGGAAATCAACCCAATGTGTGGGATGGAGTTCCTCAAGAAGTACTCGATCAGCACGGTGTAGCCTACGATGAAGCTTGGCTCGAGAAATGCATTGACCAAAGTACGCGAAACACAGTAGCCGAGTGGGATGAAAATATGAATCTAATCAGTTAAAGAAGTGAAAATTAATCGACTATTACTTTCTGCCTTTTTAGTCTGCGGTCTACTGTTGAGCTCGTGTAAACAGCAGAGCAAACAAAACGAAACTAAAAAAGCGCCCATAAGCAACGCCTATGCGCCTTATTACGGCATACAGCTCTATACGTTGAGAGATATGCTCGCCAATGACGTCTCTCAGGCCTTCTCTTACATAAGAGGTTGGGGACTGCAAACCGTTGAAGGTGGCCCAAACACTTATGGACTGTCTGAAACAGATTTCAAAGCACTCTTAGATGAATTTGGTTTGAGTTTGGTCTCTACAGGAACCGACTTAGAGGAGCTTCAAAACAATCTTGAAGCCCTGGTTACTCGCGCCAACTTCTACGGCGCAAAATACGCCATGGTTTCATGGATAGGGCATCAAAAGCCCTTTTCTCTTGAGGATGCCGATAAGGCCATAAGCATCATGAATGAGGCTGGAAGGCTGTTGAAAAAAGAAGACATTACCCTGGTTTATCACCCACATGGATATGAATTTGGTGCGCATGATAGCGCAGGAACCCTTCTCGATTATATGATTCAATCGGCTGAAGATTTCTATTTTGAGATGGATACCTTTTGGATTCAACACGGCGGCGGTGACCCTGTTGCACTTTTAAAACAGTATCCCAAAGCTTTTAAACTCATGCACCTCAAAGACATGAAAACAGGTGTGGTTGGAGATAAATCCGGCAGCCAAGATGTAAATGACAATGTAGTACTCGGAACTGGACAAATTCCAATAGCCGAATTAGTTGCTATCGGAAAAAAAACCGGCGTAGAATACTTTTTTATCGAAGATGAATCTGATCGCGTCTTAGGTCAAGTTCCGCGTTCATTAACCTATCTCGGCATCACAGACCCAGATGCCTAAATCAAAACCTAATCCATGAAAAAAACACTTATCTATCAGGCCCTTTTTTGGGCTGCATCCATACTGATTACCGCCATGATGCAAGGCGAGGTGCAAGAAAGCAGCAACCAAATTTGGCTCTTTCAAGTAATCTTAGCCACCCTTGCTTTAGGGCAATTAAGACAAGCCTCTAAAAAATAAAAAACTTACAGGAGTGCTAGATAACGGTCAGCTGCTTCAGCAGCCAATCGACCTGATTTCATAGCGGCATTCAAAGAAGGGTATAACATATAATCTCCAGCGTGGAACACACCCTTTTCAGCATTGGGTTGTATCTGATCAGGCCTTGGTAGTGATCTCATTTTTTTATAAGTAGGCAGTGCATTTTCGATATAATAAGATTTAAGACAGCTGCCCAATTCAATAGCACACAGGGCACTAAACTCGAGTTTTAATCTTTTGAGAAGCTGCGCCTCTTGATTCGGATTCCCTAAGACTGTTACCGACAATATAGCCTTTTCTTCTTCGGTCGTTTGAGTAAGGAAGTAGAAATTGTTTATCAGCGAATCTTTGCTCGCAACCAGCGAAATAATATCCTTGAATTTTTTCTTGACCTCATCGACCTCGAAATAAAAATTCCAGCAAGAATTCCACTTTAAATCTGCTTGTTCTGGGGCAATAGTTTGAATTACGGCGTCGAAGCGTTCTTTTTTACCATTGATTAACAGTGTAGTACCTGTATTTTTAGGATCCTCAGTAATGCGCGTTACTCGTTTATTTAATCGAATTGAGGTCGACTCTAAGCGTGAGGCTATTTGTTTGGGAATTTCAGCAATTCCCTTTCGCGGAATAGCCGCATCACCTTCAGCAAACATTTTAAATACGAATTCAAATAATTTACAACTGGTGATAAGATCTGGTTCAAGGTAAATTCCCGCATAAAAAGGAGCAAAAAACGCATTTCGAAAGCGAGCCGAATATCCTTTTTCACGTAAATAAACTCGAGTAGTGGTATGTGCAGTGCGATCAAAGATGGTATCCTCGTTTTCTTCTTTAAGCCGCAGCTGTTCTTTACGCAGGGTACGCTTATCTTTTAAATTGGCAACAGAGGTCAAAAGTGTTGACCAAAAAAACTTGAGATCTCTATTTATATCTCCTATTTGAATGGGACGCGTACTGTCTTCAAATAACAAAGCTCCAGGTCTGAATGACATCAGATCTAGAGCTTCGATATCGAGGTATCTCTTTACCTCTGGATAGGCAGTTAACAAGACTTGAAAACCGTGGTCATAATAGATATCGTTCTCAATATCTGTTTTTAAACGACCCCCTATTTGGTCTGAAGCTTCGATGAGTTGAGGCGCATATCCGAGTCTTTCGAGTTCAAGAGCGGCAATCAGTCCGCTCATACCCGCACCAACTACAGCAATTTGAGCCTCATTTTTGTTCATCTACACTTCAGGAACAGCTTTTATTCGCTTTTCGATTTTTTGTTTCTTCACCGTTACTCGCTTCATCAAGTCCATGAGCTCGGTGTCTTTACTCTCTTTGTAAATATCATTAATCGAAAGAACTAATGCCTTGCCAACTCTCGAATACTTCACACGATCACTAGTGCTCATGTGGCTCATCGTAAGCTTTTCATAATCTTCAACTTGGGCAATGATTTCGTTAATGTTCATCTTTTTCTAATTTTTCTTAAACAATTTTAAGCAAAATACATAAAAAAGTTGTTTTTCAAAGAATAATTAGGAAAAGTTTAAGCTTTTACGAGATTTTCTTGGTAATTCGTAATTTCTTCGAGTACCTCAAAAGCGGTTTCTGCCATGCGATTTCCTCGAGTGTCCAATAAAGGGTTCACCTCGCATATTTCAAAGCACACGACTTTTTGTGTATCAAAAAAACTTTTGATAATCTCTAAAACTTCGTCCACATCAAATCCCTTAGATACTGGTGTACCCGTTCCTGTGGAAA
>WTJC01000018.1:51353-52925 GCA_011525015.1 Flavobacteriales bacterium | reverse complement strand
CGAGACTCTAAATTATCTTCACCTAGGGCAGCTGCCATAGGCATACCGTGAACATTTCCAGAGGGAGAGGTATATGGAGTGTGTAAATCCGCATGCGCATCAATCCAAATAGCACCAATCGTTTTATCTGGATAAGCAGCCGAAATTCCACTCAGGGTTCCAAGGGCTGAAGAGTGGTCTCCAGAAAGCACAATTGGAAAGTGATTTGCCTTTAAACTCTTTTTTACTGCCTCACTTACGCGTTCACATTGCTCATTCACATAGTTAATACGATGAGCTACCTGAAATTCGCTTTTGTTGTAAACCGTCTCATTATGGGTTTTGACATCCACATAGGGGTAACGTGTAAAATAAGGATTATGCTTATTGATTGCCGCAATTTCAATGGCATCGATTCCCATGTCTGAACCACGAGTACCGGCACCGATATCCGATCGGTTTTTGATAATTTCTATTTGCATAAAGACATCAGTTAGTAGTCGTCTAGATGAAAGGCCTCAAATTGAGTTAATTCACCTTCTTCAAAGGTAAAAGAAAGTCGAATAGGACGACAACAAACTTCACAATCTTCGATGTAATCTTGGTTGACAGCACTCTCATCGAGCAACATCGATATATTTTGCCAGCAATAAGGACATTGAAAAAAGTGTTCTAACATTTTTAGAATGCAACGTTTAATAGGGCGCCACAGTGTTGTAAGTACTCCAGTTCAGCGAGCTTTGCAGTAAACTTCGCCTGAATGCGACTCAGCTCAGTGGCCAGGGTATTCAATTGGGCTTGACGGAGTTCTATAGAGGTTATTTGTCCCAATTCAAATCGCTTTTGTGAACGTTTATAATTGTCTTCTGCAGTGAAGACATTGTCGATTTGCAATTCATAAGTCACCTTAGCATTGCGGTAATTTCCTTCGGCATTTCGAAGATCTCTATCGACCTCTTGCTGTATTTGAAGTTCTTGAAGTTCTTGACTTTCTTTGGCCAATTTCGCATTGCGAATAGCTACTTGCTGTCTTCCTCCTGAAAAAAGATTCCAATTCAAACTAAGACCAGCAGAAAGGCCTCTTGAATTGCTTGACGCCAAAAAGTTAGTTGCGGGAAATACCCCTTCACTGTAACCATAAGCTCCTGTTAGATTCAGTTGTGGCAATAAATTCGATTTTTGAGCCTTGAGTTGTAATACAGAAATCTCTTGATTGCGTTCTGCCTGAAGTAAACGAACATTGTTAGCCGTGTAAGTAGAACGGTGAGCGGCCAGTACAGAATCCGATACAAATCGAACATTTGGATTGCTGCCAAAATCTTCTTCTAAATCTCTGGCCAAGATTAAATTTAAATTGCGCTTGGCATTAGAGAGTGATTGAATTTGCTGTAACAGATTAATACTGTCGGTATTGGCATCGACTTTGGCATTGAGAACCTCCAATCGAGAGGTACTTCCAAACTCAAAACGCTTTTGCGCACGTTGCAATCGCATTTTTGAATTCGCTAAAGTCTGTTCAAAAATCGCCACGCGCTCTTCGAGTTGAGCCACGTCAAAATAAGCCGCATACAATTGCAACAAGGTTTGTTCTAT
>WTJC01000018.1:37525-51253 GCA_011525015.1 Flavobacteriales bacterium | reverse complement strand
GAGGCGTTGTTTTCAGCCTGCAACTCAAGTTTCTTTGAAATTTGGATTCCAAAATTATTCTCAAGTGCAATTTTTACCGCCTCTTCTGGATTTAAAAGCTGCTGCGCAAATCCAAAAACCGAGTAAAACAATAGACTTATAACTAAACTAAACTTCTTCATTTTGCATTTCTTTATACGAACGTTCAACGGTTCTTCGCTCTACCCATTCCCCTGTAAACAACCACTTGAAAAAGACCTTAACCTGATTTCCAAAGGATAAAAACAAGGGGAGCATCAGTAAGGTGAGTAATGTGGCAAAACCTATTCCGTACGAAATAGAAACGGCCATAGGTTTTAAAAACTGCGCCTGTCTACTCTTCTCTAAAAGCAGAGGTGCTAGACCCGCAATAGTTGTCAGTGAGGTTAAGAAAATAGCCCTAAAACGAGCGCGACCCGCCTCGTAAAGTGCTTTTTCATATTTCATTCCCGAGCGTAAATTTTGATTGAATTTTCCAATGAGAACAAGGCCGTCGTTGACCATAATTCCTATCAGTGCAATAATTCCTAAAAGAGAAATGATGTTCAAAGGAAATCCGTGAATCTTGTGACCCCATCCTACCGCAGTCAAACTAAAAGGAACCATGATCAACAAGAGAAGCGGTTGTGAAAAACTCCTAAAATTAAAGGCGATGGTTACAAAGATTAAAAACAGTGCCGTAAAACCAACTAAACGAAGAGAATCCACAAGTTTAGATGCCTCTCTATTTTGACCTTCATAGGAGGGTTGAACCGAAGGATATCGTGATACAATATCAGGCATGATCTCGGATTGAATCCAGGCTAAAACATCGGTAGCTGTGGTTTCTTCAGGATTGTCTAAATCTGCATTGATCTGAATTTCTCGCTGACCGTCAAGGTGATTTATGGCCACCTCACCTCTGCGAATAGTGTAGTCTGCAATTTCTTTTAAAGGAACCCGCTCACCGCTTGGAGTAAGAATGCGCATCTGGTCTAAATCTAAAAGAGAAGAACGGTTCTCGCGCAAATAGCGAACCCAAACGCGAATCTCATCTTGACCTCTTTGAAAACGCAGTGCTTGTGATCCAAAGAATCCCGAACGAACCTGTGCCATAACAGCATTCAGATCTAATCCCAACAGATAAGCGTCGTCTTTTAAGGTCAATTGAATTTCTTTGATCCCTTCAGGATCGTTGTCTTCAATGTCCTTGAGCGCTGAGTTTTCATTCATTGCATTTTTAAGGATGAGCTTGGCTGCCTTGAGTTCTTCAATATTATTTCCCAATAAAGAAACACTAACAGGGGGGCCTCCAAAACTATCGCCTGATCCGTAAACCACACTTTCAGCACCGTTAATCGGGCCGACTAATTCACGAATTCGTGAAGAAACCATGTTGGTACGTATGACATCTGGACGGTTTTCTCCAGGCAATAAATTGATTTGTAGACTGGCCGTCGAAGAACCAGGGCCATTGCGTCTGAGGGTATTCAGAAAGAGTTTGTCTGATCGGCCTTTGAGGTATTTTTCGCTGAATTCATCGTTAACTATTAACGCCTTTTCTTCGATTAAGCGAATGATGGAGTCTGTTGTTTTCTCGTTGGTACCATTAGGCATTTTTAAAGTCACCTCGATGACATCTGAGGCAATTCTAGGGAAAAAAGAAGTTTGTATGATACCGCCACCAATAGACCCAATAGTTAAAATAAGGAGTCCCAAAAAGATGGCAAAAGTCAAAAACGAATGCTTTAAGCTAAAGCGTAGTACCGGGCTGTAGAGGTTATCTCGCATCCACATCATAAGGCGATCTCCATAGGTATTGATCATACGCATTTTAGCAAAACCTCTACCGAGTAAAGTTACAGGAGCACTTTTTGGCTTTAGTGCTTTTGAATGTGCCAAGTGAGCTGGTAATATAATCAATGCTTCTACCAGAGATACCACCAAGGTCAGAATCACAATTACCGCAACCTCTGAGAAAAAGTCACTGATTCGTCCATCGAGAAAGAGTAAGATCCCAAAGGCCAAAACCGTGGTGATAATCGCTGAAACAATAGGCGGCACAACCTCAAGAGTACCCTCAATAGCCGCTTTTACCGGCGACTTTCCTTTCTCGTAATTCTGGTAAATATTTTCAGCGATGACAATTCCGTCATCTACTAAAATTCCAACCACGATGATCATTCCAAAAAGAGAGAGAAAGTTAATGGTTACTCCCACAAAAGGAGCCAACATAAACATTCCCAAAAATGAAATAGGTAGTCCAAACGCCACCCAGAAAGCCAGTCGAGTGTTTAAGAAAATAGACAAGAAAATCAGAACCAAAATCATTCCGACAAGTGCATTTTCAGTGAGGAGTTCTGTTCGCTGCTGCAAGGTCACAGAATAATCATTGACAATAGTGAGCTGAACATTACTGTTCTTTTCGTTAAAGATTTCGATATAGTCACGCACCTTTTCGGCAGTACTCAATAAATCTTCAGTATTGGTCGATTGAATTGTACAGGTAATGGCTAAGTCATTGTTGAAATAGATGCCGTCAGGCGTCTCTGAAAAACGGTCGCTAACCGTAGCAATGTCTTCGAGTTTGAGTTTACGCCCGTCGGGTAGGGCTTTGATGATTATTTTGGATAGTTCGTCGGCGTAATAAATTCGATTACTTGCGCGAATGAGGTATTCTTCATTCTCTGTTTTAACCTGCCCACCAGTAACCAAAAGGTTGGTTGCTCTAATTTTTTGAGCGACTTCAGTAAAACTAATGTTATAGGCTAATAGGGCATCTTCGTCAACAGCAATTTCAATTTCTTCTTCGGGATAACCCTGAAAACTAATTTGCGAAATACCTTCCATCGCCCGAATGTCATTTTCGATTTGACGACCGATTTGTTTTAAGGTAGCAAGTGGGATGTCATTTCCGCTAATCGCAAAGCTGATTGTCGGTCGAACAACCTCGAGCTTAGAAACCACCAAAGGCTCCATTCCACTCGGAAAGGTAGGAACACGATCGACCGCATTTTTCACTTGGAGCAACATAAAATCAATGTCTTGATTTTGTTCGATTTCGACATTAATGGTACCGCTGTTTTCACGGGAAGTTGAAGTTACTCGATCAACACCCTGTAATCCTTTGAGATTATCTTCAATTTTAAGTACAATCCCCTCTTCTATTTCTTGTGGAGAGGCTCCAGGATACGCAATGTTTATAAGTATATTTCGAGATTCGTTAAGCGGAAATATAGAAGATTTCAAAGAGAGCGCTCCAACAATACCGAAGATGACAAAAGCCAAAATCAGCACGTTAACAGCTACTTCGTACTTAATAAAGTAAGAAATGATTTTTTTCATGATTTACTTTATTCTTCTACGATTTTGACCAACATATCCGCAAAGGCTCCTGCAATAGGTTTGCGCACTAAAAGCGTACCTTCCTCTACACCTTTTACCACTGCTTTTTGATCGGTAAGGTGAACGACCTCAACATCAATCAACTTCAATAAAGTATCTTGTACAGCGTACAACTGTCTTTGATCAACCAATAGAGAACGATCAATTTCAATCGCGTTTTCAGCAGGTGTTGCATCTAAGACTGCTCTTAAA
This sequence comes from Flavobacteriales bacterium, assembly GCA_011525015.1. Lineage (GTDB taxonomy): Bacteria > Bacteroidota > Bacteroidia > Flavobacteriales > Flavobacteriaceae > UBA3478. The sequence goes on along the minus strand of WTJC01000018.1, from coordinate 47,659 downwards.
TATTGCCCTTCTCTCAGCTCTTCACTTTCAACCTCAACAAAAACCGAAATACTTTGGGTGTTTACATCTATGGATGGGTTAATTCGAGTGATTCGACCTTGATAGGTTTGATTGCCTTCGAGTTGTTCTAAAAGTACCGTTCGACCAAGAGTTAATACACTTGAATACGAACTAGGCACAGCCACTTCAAGTTCATATACACCTGATTCAATAAAACTCCCTAAGTTTTGTCCTGCTCGTACTAAACTTCCTTCAGTTATAGTCGCTTCTGCTAAAGAGCCCGTAAATGGAGCTCGTATTTTATATTTTGAAAGTCGAGTTTGAAGATTTAAAACATTGTAATAGGCATTGGGAATTCCTCTTCCATTCATAAAAAACGCCTCTTGAGGTGAATCAAATTCTGGTAATTCTGGCAATGGCTTGTCCATATCGATGGCGTTGAGATAGTCCATCCATTTTTGAAAGTATTGCGGAAAATCAATTTGAATATCTGCCAGGCTCGTAGTGAGCACGTTGATAAAATTACTCTTAGCAGATTGCACCGAAGCTTTGAATTCGGTATCGTCTATCGACAAGAGCACTGCCCCTTTCTGATAGTTTTGTCCAGGGCGATAGAGCTTTGAAGAGGTTCTCAAGATTCCTTGAACCTCAGCAAATAATTGAACTCTGCGCTTGGCGACCAAACGTCCATTAGCCAAAACCTTAATTGGAACTGCTGTGTTTTTAGCCTCTAAAACAAATACCGATTTCACTACCTTTTGCGCAGGTGGACGTTCACGTTTGTTGGCAGAAATAATGTTAGAAGCAATAGCAATGGATCCACCGATGAGTACTACACCCAACAGTGAGGAAATAATTTTTCTTATCATAATCGAAACTTCAACTACAAGACTCAGAAAAGCCCGTAAAGTTTAATCGCATTTTTTTGCAAAAATACCTCATCTGACTTGAAAACGAAGTGTAAGTCAGTTCAATTACGAAAAAAGAAGTAGAAAAGAATCTTAGTAAATGCCGTTCAAACGCGTTTTGATGTCTTCGATAGACACGTCTAAAACAGGGAGTTCTTTCAAGTTTTTAAATGAATCCATCAAATTTGGGATTTCATTTTTGAAATTGTTCATCTCCAGGCGAAGACCCTCAAGCGCTGAAAGTTCAGTGATTGAAGAGGGAAGTTCACCTTCGAGTTGATTAAACGAAAGATTTAATGATTTCAAATTGCTCAAACTCGATATGGTATTAGGAATTTCACCTCTTAAGTCATTGTCAAAGAGATTGAGCCCAGTGACATGGCCGTCTTCAACCTCAACACCGTGCCAACTATAGACAGGCGCACTCAAATCCCAACCGTGCTTCCAATTTTCCCCATCTGTCGATTGAAATAAATCGATTAAAGCGTTGTATTCAGAAATTGGAATTTCGCTCATATACATGGCATCAGCACTAGAATCAGAAGCCGAATTCGGCATTAAGTCGAGCCACATCATGACCATAATGGCTAAAGCGAAGTTGATTGCGTATTTCATGCCGTAAATATGCTGTACTACTTCGATTAAATGAAGATTTTGTGGTTAAAGTGCATATTTCTGTGGTTAAATGCCTTCTAGGGCTTCTGAAAGGGATTCCCACTCTTGCATCAGGGCTTCTAAATCGTTCTTTTTTTGTTGATAGCGATCAAAAAAACCTTCTTCAGCAATGGTCTGATCGTAGTTTATAGCCAATTCAGTGTCAATCTCTGCAATTTCTTTTTCAGCTTGGGCTATTTTCTGTTCAATATTGGACAGTTTGTTTTTGAGTGACTTCTTTTGCTTATCAATTTTATACGAATTTGGCGCAGATGCAGTTTTTTGTTGCTGTTGCGTTTGTTTTTCAACCGCTCTAAAATCTTCGAGCTTACGCATGGATAAATAATCGTCGATATCTCCCAAAAACTCTTTGATCTTTTGATCTCTAAACTCGTAGACTATAGAACTTAAACCTTGTAAAAAATCCCTATCGTGAGAGACTAAAATAAGGGTGCCTTCGAAGCGTTGCAGGGCTTGTTTTAAGACTTCCTTGGATTGAATATCGAGGTGGTTTGTAGGCTCATCCATCACCAAGACATTAAAAGGTTCTAGAAGCAACTTGGCTAAAGCCAAGCGATTGCGCTCTCCACCAGACAAAACCTTTACGTATTTGTCTACGTCGTCTCCCTGAAACAAGAAAGCCCCTAAAATATCACGTACCTTGATGCGATTACTCTCATTTGCCGCGTCGAGCATGGTATCGTGAACCGTTTTTTCGCCGTCTAAATATTCGGCTTGATTTTGAGCAAAGTATCCGATTTGAACATTGTGACCTCTTTTGAGTTCACCTTGATGTTCCAATGCTTCGACTATAATTTTAGCCAGAGTGGTTTTTCCTTGTCCATTTTGCCCTACAAAGGCAATTTTACTCGAACGAGCGACGAGTAAATTGACATCTCGTAACACCTGCTTTGGACCATAGGCTTTAGAGACATTATTGAGCTCGAGCACCACCTTACCCGGAGTTACCGAAACAGGAAAGTCGAGTTTCATCGCAGCGGTTTCCTGCTGGTCAACTTCAATGCGTTCAATTTTATCGAGCTTTTTAATTAAGGATTGAGCCATTGAGGCCTTAGAAGCTTTGGCTCGGAATTTTTCAATGAGTTTTTCGGTCTGCTGAATCTGTTTTTCTTGATTCTTTTGCGCTGCCATTTGCTGAGTTCTGATCTCATCTCTCAGAGCCAAAAAGGCAGTATAGGGTTTGGGGTAGTCATAAATTCGCCCCATTGAAATTTCTATAGTCCTGTTGGTGACATTGTCTAAAAACATCTTGTCGTGAGAAACAATGACCACGACTCCGGTATACTGGATTAGAAAATTTTCGAACCAGAGTATAGACTCGATATCGAGATGGTTGGTAGGCTCATCAAGCAGTAACACATCGTTTTTTTGAAGTAATAATTTGGCCAATTCAATTCGCATTCGCCATCCTCCAGAAAAAGTATCTGTGGACTTGTCAAAATCGCCTCGCACAAAACCTAAACCTTGCAATACACGCTCAGTCTCACCTTGGTATGAATATCCGCCAATGATTTCGTAGCGATCAGAGAGGTCTCCCACAGACACCATGAGCTCGTGATACGATTCAGACTCATAATCGGTTCGACTCGCCAGGGCATTATTGACTTCTTCAATTTGTTTCTCTAGCGCCTTAATTTCGGTGAAGGCTTGCTGGGCCTCTTCAATCACGGTTCGCCCTTTTTCAAAATCGATATCCTGCTTTAAAAAGCCTAAGGAAATATTTTTGTCAATAGCAATAGTCCCCTGATCAACCTCGTATTCTTTGGCCAAGAGTTTGAGCATGGTCGATTTACCCGCACCGTTTTTTCCGATCAATCCTACCCGATCGCCAGGACTCAATTGATATGAAACCTCTTCGAATAAATATTCGCCTGAGAAAGAAACCGATATATTGTGAATATTGAGCATGCCCTAAAACTTGGCCACAAAATTAGCCATTATTTACTGTGTAATTCAAGTTACATTCGGTCTAAAAATTGCAACTTACTTTTGAAGTAGAAAAGCAGCCCGTAGCATGTTTAAAAAAGGATCTAAAATCAATAGTATTGCCTTTGGCCTTTGCCCTAAATGTCAAAGTGAATCTATGTACGTCAAACGAAATCCCTATTTCGGCAAACTTTTTAAAATGCACGAGCAGTGCAGTGTTTGTGGCACCAAATACAAAATAGAGCCTTCTTTTTTCTATGGAGCCATGTACGTGAGTTATGCGCTTGGAGTGGCCCTGGCCATTGCCGTTTTTATCATCTCAAAAATAGTCTTTCAGCACGAATTACTTCAGAGTTTCTTTGCCATAATTGCCGCACTTATTCTATTGATGCCCTTATTGATTCGACTCTCTCGAAATATTTGGATCAATCTTTTTATTTCTTTTGATCAGAAGGCCAGTGGGCAGAAAAGCGACTGATATCCATTTCAACATCTAGAGGCTCTTCTTCTTCGATAAGAGTTATAAGTGCTTGGGCAGCATAAGGGCCAATGAGCACTCCCCTCGATCCGAAGCCGTTAAGCAAAAAGAGACGCTTGAGTTTTGAATCGGGATGCCTTCCTACCAATGGGCGTCTATCGGTAACTGTGGGGCGAATTCCAGCAACCTGATCAACCACCTCAAAATCTACAGTAATGAATTTCTTCAATTTTTTAATCAATTCTTCTCGAGCTTCAAGTGTGGTTTTACTTGTTTTGTCTTGCCATTTGTAGGTGGCACCAACTTTGTAATATCCTCCACCCAGTGGAATGAGAAAACAAGCAGACTTTAGGGCTTTTTCTTCTTTTAATTCTGGGGCATAAATACTGAGGTATTCTCCTTTGGTTCCCACAAGAGGCAAGTAATTAAACCAGGGGTTTTGTTTGAGACCATAGCCTTCAGCAAAAATGATATTTTTCGCCTTTATCTCTTTATACACAATGTGATCTGCTTTAATTTCTAAGGCATTGTAATCGAAAGACTCCGAGATAAACTGCTGCTTTTCAATTAGGTCTTTCACAAAAGAATCACGCATTTTCACAGTATCTATACGACCTGTCTCTTTAACTTCTCCGAGTTGATGCGGCGCTTTAACAAAGGTGTTGTTATTTGAAAGGAGCTGAGAAGACATAAATCTTCCGAATGCTGGTTTATCTAAGGTGACAAACCAATTGTTTTGCTCTTCGACAGAACTTAAAATACGGGCTACACGTAATTTATGATTGAATTGCACCGATAAGCGCTCTTGCATTCTTTGGTAAAATGGCATCGCCAAATCCAATTGCTTGCCGGCCTGCCATGCCATTGTAAATCGTTTGAGCACAAGCGGATTGTACATACCTGCTGCAACCAAAGAAGCGTTTTGGGAATGATCAGAAATCATCACAAAACGCTTCTCATTTTGGGTTGCGGTTTCGGCGAAACAAATTCCCGCCAAACCTGAACCTACTATGACATAGTCAATCATTGTATTAGTAGGCCCACATATCTTGTTCCTTGTCGCGAATTTTCTCTTTAATTCTTCTAGACTCTAGAAGTTGAAGCATCGCATTATCGGTAATATAGTCACTTACGTTTCTATCGCCTTGAACATTTTCTTCTCTGTAAATCATGCCCGCAAAACGTCTCGAGTTGAGCAGATTATCAAAGGATATTCGTTGAGAAGAGTTGTTTCCGTTAAAGACTTTGACTTTGTGAAGAATTTCGCGCGCTGCTGGATACCATACCCAAAACAGTTCTACTTTATTCTCCATAGGATCTATAGATTCGTCATCGATAAAATTCACATCAGGTGCAACGGGTGCAATTCCCAATAAACGATATCTCAATTCTCCTAATCGCTTATCGAAGTACCACATACCTTTGATGCGGTATTCAATAATGTCTGCTCCTGAAATGTCTCTTCTGTTGACAAATTCTGCAGATAAAGACTCTCCAGCATTGAGCTGTTCGTATCCTAAATCTGTGGTATCAACCTTAGACAATGTAGCTTCTAAGTCTTGAAAATTACGCTTTTCAGTGAAGTATGAATCGGTGTAAATTTCTGTAAGCTCTCCTGACTTGATCTCTTTCATCAGTGCGTGATAAAGTGATTGTCTGTCAGTTCCTATCGTATCGATAGGGTAATAGAGTGCGAAGTTCATACGCTGATTCAAATCGATGGTCTCCCAGATTGTAGTCGACCACAAGATGTCTCTTTCATCTACATAACCGTATGCCAAAGGCTTATCCTCTTCTTCTTCAGCAGCGTAGATGTTGGTATTGATCATATCTGGAGTTTTCGCGTTTAGAATATTCGACTGCGCGTTGGCGAGATAGAGTATTCCGAAGACTCCTAACATTGTAAGTACTATTCTCTTTAAACTCATGGCCTATTAATTTGTTAATTGAACAAATACTGGTGAAACTTTTTTCAAGTTGTACGACGCATTGTTCGTGATTTTAGCTTTGATATCAAAAATCTGCACATCCTCTCCTCGTTTCGCTCTTCTGAGTGCTGACTTGGCTCTCGCATCTAATCTGTTACCGTTTACGGCTACAGTAGGCTGACCAGGAACTTTCAATTTAAATTCTGACACTCTGATATCTAAATCAAAATCAAAGTCCTCTAAGGTAGCGCCAATTGTTGAAATTTCTAAATTGTTTCTAGACATCTTTAAACTTCCTGTTTCACCTCTTACAGTTCCAGTAGGTCTTGGAATATCCTTAATTCTAAATTCAGAAGTGGTTGAGATCGACTGTCCATCAGGCAATTTTCCTGAGGCTACAATTTTCACTGTTCTACCTTGTCTTGGTTTCATGATGTACTTCGATCCTCCTGCAGCACTGAGTCCAGGAGCTGACGCATTTACATTGTTGTCAGCTACACCAGGGATAGAAATCGTCATCGGATTGTCTACTCCTCTATAGACTACATTCATTTTGTCTGCAGAAATAACCGCAGCATTTGGCTTTGAAATGGTGGCGAAAGTTGAACTAACGGGCACAACAGTTTCTTCACCGTCTTGTAAGAAGATTAAACTTCCTTCAATTTTATGATCTCCAGGGCGACCTGCACTGACGTTGAGTTTAACTCTTCCGTCTTCTATGCTAAAGTCTTTTCCTTCAGTCAAGTTTCTTCCATCGAGTTTCAATTCAACACGGTTTGGACGTGTAGAAGCATCTTTTCTTCCTAAGACGATGTTTCCACTAAAAGTCTCTCCTGAGTAGAAAGCTGATTTCTCTTGTTCCAAAAGGGTAGTGTAATTAGACATTGAAATTTCAGAAGTCAACTGCCCTTCAAGAAGTGTTTTTAAAATATCCTGTTCAGTAGTTTTTACGTCTGCCTGAATCGAAGTGATTTTTGTCAAAGAAGCGATTAGTGGGAAACCTTCGTAGTGGTATTTCATCCAGTCTACTTTATTTCCTTCACGGTCGATTACTTTACCTTCACCGTCTCCAGTTTCGAACTTTGTAGCCACAGAAGCTCTGAGATCACTCATCGATTCTGGTAATACTTCTAAAAGTCCATTTCTGTAATTCACTAAGTTGTCTAAGAATGCCTGTCCTTCTGGTCTTAACTCGTCTCCTTGAAAGAAGAGCTGATCTAAGAAGTCTGACTTGTCCATCACTTGATAATCGGTAGGATCATCAACTGTACCTTGCATTCCTTGTTTTAAGTTTTCCAAATACGCATCGTAAGATTCAGAAAGTTGTTTTACAGCTTTTGCATTGTTTAAAAGCGGTCCAAATTTCTCTGGGTTTTCAGATGCTTTAGTCTCTAATCCACTGAAGAACGCAATGTTGTTCTCTGTGGTTTTGGCATTTGACACTTCCATCTTTTCATTCATAAGACCGAAAGCGGCAAGTACCTCTTTACTCATATTTAAAGCCAGCATAGAGATGAAAACCAGATACATGAGGTTTATCATCTTCTGACGTGGGGTTTGTTTTCCTGATGCCATAACTCTCTACGTCGCTTTAATTATTTCTTAATCGCAGTTAACATTCCACCATATACAGCATTTAATTGCTCCATATTGGCCACTAATGATTCCATTTGCTTTTTGAGTTCAGCTCCGTTTTCAATCATTTCGCGGTTGATGGTAGTCTGCATTGTTGCGTGATCTAATTGTGATTTATACAAGTCATTAAGAGCTTGCATTTGCGCAGCAGCATGAGAAATTTCTTGATTGTATTTCTGAGTGTGATCGATTGCGTCAGTTGTTGGAGTAATGCCTTTAGCTGCTCCTTCAAAACTCTTAATCGCCTCACCCAATTTATTCATGAGTTCAACATCGATTTGAGCCTCATTCATTAATTGATCAATTTTTTGAGCCAATACACCTTGTGCAGTGCGATTTTTGGCGTCGCCTCCAGTTTGATTTAATTCTGGATAAGCAAGTGTCCAGTCGTATTCTTTCTCTGGAGTTTCAAAAGCAGAAATTGCGAAAATAAATGCTTCAGTAATAAGTCCAATTGCTAATAATTGACTTCCGTTAACTACACCAGCGATTTCCCAGTGTAAAATTTTGAATAATGCACCGATAATTACTACTGATGCTCCTAGGCCATAGGCCATATTCATTAATCTTTTTGATGAGTTAGATTTTGCCATTTTTAATTTTTTTTTGAATGGTTAAATTCAGTTAATCTATATTTTCTAACACTTAAACGATAAAAAATGAACTTTATTATCCCTTAGTTGATGTATTTTATTTTTTTCTCGATAAAAGATTCATTACCCATATAGTCCTGAACCGTTCTAAAGCCGATATAACTTCTTGCAGAATCTCTGTATTCATAATCACGAGTGCTCACCTGTAAGAAGTAGGCAACGTCTTTCCAGGATCCTCCGCGCACTACTTTTTTAATATTGTCTTTATCTAAGGCGTCTGGATTCATAGACGACATCATTTCATAAGAGTTGGGGTCATAAGAAGAGTTGGTCCACTCTGCTACATTTCCAGCCATATTGTACAAACCAAAATCGTTTGGATCGTAACTCTTCGCTTCAACAGTATACAAAGCACCATCAACCGCATAATCTCCACGTTGTGGTTTAAAATTCGCTTTAAACTCTCCTCCTTCATCTATGAGATAAGGACCACCCCATGGATATGAAGCACCTTCTAGGCCTCCTCTTGCTGCGTATTCCCACTCAGCTTCTGTAGGAAGTCTAAACTGATTGATGCGCTGTTCTCTATTGCGCTTTAAAAAGTCGTTTTTAAATTTTGTTCTCCAGTTGCAAAAAGCTTTGGCCTGCTCCCAATTGATTCCAACCACAGGGTAATCTCCGTAAGCATCATGCCAGAAGTAGTCATTGTGCATTGGCTCGTTGTAGGAGTAATCAAAGTCTCTAATCCATACTGTAGTGTCTGGATAAATTTTAAGCACTTCGCTTTTGACAAAGTCAGAACGACGCTGTCCTCTGTTTCTCGCAGCTTCTGCCACATCTAGTGAAACGTATTTATATTGGAGTTTTTCAATATCTATAGCACGTTCTCCATTGAAATTTTCGGAAGGAGGAAGATACATAGAGTCCATCACCTCTGCATAGTATTGATCTATATAATCTCTTGTATCCCATTCAATATCAACTCGCCAATTTAATCTGCGGCCTTCGTATAAGTCATCTCCAAAACCGTAGTAATTGTTGTACATGTATTTTTCGTACTCACTCATGTCTGTGGTATCCGCATCCATAAAAGCATATCTACCGATCCCTCGGTCATCACCATCTTCAGCAAGTCCTAATTCATCAACGATAATCGCGAGCTTAGAACGCACAACAGAATCTTTTACCCAATTTACAAATTGACGGTATTCAGAATTCGTGATCTCTGTTTCATCCATATAAAATGAACGAACAGAAACCGTTCGAGCTGGAGCGTTTTGCAAATCTGCAATGTCCTCTTCTGTTTTTCCTATGGTGTATGTGCCTCTTGGAACTAAGACCATACCTAGCGGTGTTTCTGATCGCCACTTACCGTTAGATTGCACTCCGGTAAGCTCTCCGTTACGTCCTGTGGGATCTCCTAAAATAGATTTACAGGACTGTACAGACATCCCAAATAACACGATTGCAAGAATAGAATAAACTTGTCTCATAATACTTTTGTTGAAATTGTTTTTTATTTTAAACTGCTTTTTATCCATAATATTGTACCGTTCATCGATTTAATTCAGTTAAATCTGTGACCGCCTCTGCGCCAAAATATACCGATGTGGCAACTCATTTGCACAGGCCATCTGATAATCTTCTTCATCACACGCAATCACAAAGGGGTACCTGTCATCCATATTGGGTAAATCCAATGTGCTCGGCTGCACCTCTAACCACCAGCGATTCGTGACTAAACTCTTGTAAAAAGTCAATGCATCTATATCTGTCGTTACGGTATACTTCACGTAATTGTCATCGTTCAAGGTAGGTCGTTCAGAATACCTCAAATTCAATCCCTCAAAGAAATACCACACGATTTGTGCCAAAAGCGCAAAACTCATCTGCCCATTGGGGATATTGTAAATTCCAAACAGGGATAAACTATCACCCATAGCGCTATACCTGGCTAAAGCACAGATTTCTCTTCCGTCAAAACCATTGGG
>WTJC01000018.1:30191-37425 GCA_011525015.1 Flavobacteriales bacterium | reverse complement strand
GGCACAATATGGAAACCCAATAATTCTTCGATGATATTTTTTACGGCGTATTCTGTGTCTTCTTTGGTGTTGCCTGCTGGAACATCACCTAAATCAACGATGTTGAGATTCCAATTGCCAAACATCAATTTGTACAATTCCATTCGCATGGCATCGGTATCGAGCTCGTAGGGAATCTTTCCCTCGGCCGTGCGCCGGTCTAAAACCCCAAAAACAGCCACTGAACGACCTTCTAAATCCGGTATTCCAAATTGTGAGCTGTGTTTGTCAAAATGACGGCCAATACACTGTTCATTCAGCAATTCTGTTGCCGCTAGAACCTTGTCTCCAACAGGAATTAGAATGTCTTCATTAATGGCGCTGCTCATTTCTTTTTAGCTTTGGTGGATGTCTTTTTTTTACGCGTTGTTTTTTTAGGTGTTTTTGATTCGATTAGTGCTTTGACTTCATCGAGACTCAAGGCGGTAGGATCGACATCTTTACTCAATTCTACCTTAATTTTTTTATGGATGATGTTGTGCCTTCCCCAGCGTGCTTTTTCGATTCGAATATCCTCATCAGGCCAGTTACAAACTACTTTCTCAGCTTCTTTCTTCTTTTTATCTTCTATGAGAGCGACAAGGTCAGCCTCACTAAGGTTGTCAAAATCGTATTTCTTATTGACGTTGATAAAGAGCCCATTCCATTTGATAAAAGGTCCGAAACGTCCTTTGCCTTTGGTAACTCCTAATCCTTCATAGGTATAGATAGGAGCATCAGCACGCTCTTTTTCAGCAATAAGCTCTGAGGCGCGGTCAAGGTCAACGCTGAAAACATCGTCTGAAGCCGCCAAAGAGACAAACTTTTTACCGTAACGCACATAGGGTCCAAATCGACCTACGTTTGCTTCTACCTCCTCGCCTTGATAAACCCCGAGTTTACGCGGAAGCTTAAACAGGTCAAGCGCCTCTTCAAAACTGATATTGGTAATCGATTGATGCGGCAATAAACTCGCATAAACTGGAGTCTGTTCATCATCAGGGCTGCCTATCTGTGCCATAGCTCCATAACGCCCTAAGCGCACAATGACTTGTCGTCCTGATTTAGGGTCTTCGCCAAGGTATCGCTCTCCGCTTGCGCGATCTGCATGGGCGGCAACCTTTTCTACATCCGGATGAAAATCGGCGTAAAACGATTTCATCAACTGCTGCCAATCTTTTGAACCTGCCGCAATTTCATCAAAATCTTCTTCAACCTTTGCGGTAAAATTATAATCAAGAATGCGTTCAAAATGGTCAACCAGAAAATCATTTACCACAAAGCCAATGTCCGTAGGCACTAATTTACCTTTGTCAGAACCTGTATTTTCTTTGAGCTCATTGCGCTGCACATTGCCGCCTGTCAACACCAATTGAGTGTAGGCCCGTTCTTTACCTTCAACACTGCCTTTTTCTACGTATTTCTTATCGATGATACGAGAAATAGTGGCGGCATAGGTCGATGGTCTTCCAATACCTAACTCCTCGAGTTTTTTAACCAGACTTGCCTCTGAGTATCTGTAAGGAGGTCTGCTAAAACGCTCGGTAGCGGTGATATTTTTGTACTGTAAGGGCTGCCCTTTTTGAAGTGGAGGCAGTATTGCATTGTCTTCTTTGAGGTCTTCATCGTCGACACCTTCGAGGTAAACTTTTAAAAATCCATCAAAAGTGACAATCTCACCATTAGCAGTAAAGTGCTGATCATTCGCCGTGTTCTTTATTTTAACCTTTGTGCGCTCTAATTGGGCATCGCTCATTTGTGAGGCCAATGCTCTTTTGTATATCAGCTCGTATAAGCGGTCTTGATCTCTGTCTTTAGCGATTGAAGTCACTTCGAAATTGGTAGGTCGTATCGCTTCGTGTGCTTCTTGTGCTCCCTTACTTTTCGAGCTGAACTTGCGCTGTTTTGCATAATTACCTCCGAATTGTTCCGTAATCGCTTTTTGTGCCGACTGCAGTGCCTCAGAAGATAAATTCACACTATCGGTTCTCATATAGGTAATCAGACCCGCTTCATAAAGTCTTTGAGCCACCTGCATGGTTTTTCGAACCGGAAAGTAAAGCTTTCGAGAAGCCTCTTGCTGCAGTGTAGAAGTGGTAAAAGGTGCTGAAGGGGCCCGTTTTGCCGGCTTCTTTTCTAAAGCATCTATTGAAAATTCAGCAGAAGACAAATCGTTTAAAAAGGCTGCAGCTTCTTCGGCTGTTTTAAAGGTCTTACCCAGTTTAGCCTCAAAAGACTGTCCTTTCTCTGTGCTAAAGACGGCCTTTATACGAAAACTAACCTCTGTTTTAAAATCTTGTATTTCACGCTCACGCTCAACAATCAAACGTACAGCAACAGACTGCACTCTTCCAGCAGAAAGTCCTGGTTTAATTTTTTTCCAAAGTACAGGTGAGAGTTCATAACCCACTATTCGATCTAATACCCTTCTGGCCTGCTGTGCATTGACCAAATCAATATTAATAGAACGGGGATTTTGAATGGCTTTCTCTATAGCCGACTTGGTAATAGAGTTAAAAACGATACGCTTTGTTTTTGCCACATCCAATTCTAATGTTTCCATGAGGTGCCACGAAATAGCTTCTCCTTCACGGTCTTCATCACTTGCCAACCAAATCGTATCGGCCTTGTTTGACAGGGATTTTAATTTGGCTACCTGTGGCTTGCTTCGATCACTTACAGTGTATTTCACCTGAAAGTTTTGCTCGATGTCAATTCCCATTTCATTTTCTGGAAGGTCAGCGATATGACCATAGCTCGACTCCACTTTAAAGTCTTTTCCCAAAATTTTCTCAATCGTTTTCGCCTTTGCAGGCGACTCCACAATCACCAAATTTGAAGCCATAGAATTCTTTTATTGAAAACAAAAATAGGGACATTTTGAGCTAACATCAGCACTATATAAGGTAAGAAAAAGGTTAAAAATTTATCAAAATATTGATTTTCAATTACTTAAATAATTGTAAATCAGGCCTAAATGCATCCTAAAAAACGGCTTTTAATTGCAAACCTAAAGGGTTCAGGTTCTAAAAAGAAGGAGGTCATTTTTCTGACTCAAGCCCTATTGAACGTCCTACAAGACGAAAGAAAAGTTCTCAAAGTTCGACTGACAAAATGTCATTTTTTGTGATTATTTCTTACCTTTGCCAGTCCAAATTAGGCGGTGTTTACAATTCTGAAGATTGCCGCTAAATTCAATAGGAGATAAATGCTACAAGAAGAGAACAAAAATCCCAACAAATACAACGGTGAAGTTTTAGAACTTCAGACAGAGCAAGCGAATCCGTCATCTAAAAAGATGTTTATCGAAAGTTACGGCTGCCAGATGAATTTCTCTGACAGCGAAATTGTAGCCTCTATTTTATCAAAGGAAGGATTTCAAACCACAACAGCAATTGAACAAGCCGATTTAATTCTTGTCAACACCTGTTCAATTCGAGAAAAAGCAGAACAAACCGTTCGAAATCGCTTAGACAAATTCAACAGTTTAAAAAGGGATAATCCCAATCTCAAAGTTGGTGTTCTGGGCTGTATGGCAGAACGTTTAAAGCACAAATTCTTAGAAGAAGAAAAGATTGTAGATATGGTTGTAGGCCCTGATGCGTACAAAGACTTACCCAATCTAATAGCTGAAGTCGAACAAGGAAGAGATGCTGTAAATGTTATTTTATCTAAAGAAGAAACCTACGGAGACATCGCTCCAGTGCGTTTGAATTCAAATGGAGTGACTGCCTTTGTTTCGATTACTCGTGGTTGTGATAATATGTGCACGTTTTGCGTAGTTCCCTTCACCAGAGGTCGAGAGCGCAGTAGAGACCCTCAATCTATAGTAGAAGAAATTAATGAACTCTGGGCTAAGGGCTTTAAAGAAGTGACCTTACTCGGACAAAATGTGGACAGTTATTTGTGGTATGGTGGAGGACTAAAGAAAGATTTTGAGAAAGCCAGTGACTTTCAAAAGGCCACAGCAGTTCGTTTCTCAGACCTTCTTGAAAAAGTGGCTCTGGCGCAACCTCGAATGCGAATTCGCTTTTCTACCTCAAATCCACAAGACATGACTCTTGACGTGATTCACACCATGGCCAAGCACGAAAATATTTGCAACTACATTCACCTTCCGGTGCAAAGTGGTTCAGATCGAATTCTCCAAAAAATGAACCGTCTACACAGTCGAGCCGAATACATTACGCTGATTGAACAAATCAAAAAAATCATTCCCGATTGTGCGATATCACAGGATATGATTGCAGGTTTTCCAACAGAAACCGAAGAAGATCATCAGGACACCCTATCTTTAATGGAAACCGTGCAATACGCTTTTGGATTCATGTTTGCCTACTCAGAGCGTCCTGGAACTATGGCTGCTCGAAAATTTGAAGACGATATTCCGTTAGAGACCAAAAAGCGCCGACTCACTGAGATCATCAATTTGCAACAAAAGCACAGTCTCTTAGAGATGAAAAAGCACATCGGCAAAACCGAAGAAGTACTCATTGAGGGAGATTCTAAAAAATCAGCGGACTTCTTTATGGGGAGAAACACCCAAAACGCCGTAGTGGTCTTTCCGAAAGAGTTATATAAAGTAGGCGACTACGTCATGGTTGCCATCGAAGATTGTACTGCCGCTACCCTCAAAGGAAAAGCAGTGGGATACAGCAAAAACAATTAAGCCTATGAGTCAATTACAAAGTTTAAAACAGCGTTTTGAAATCATCGGCAACGATTTAAAACTCAATCGTGCCTTAGAAAAAGCCGTTCAGGTAGGCCCAACAGACATCTCAGTTTTAGTTACTGGTGAGAGTGGTGTAGGTAAAGAAGTAGTACCTAAAATCATTCATGCCTTATCGCATCGAAAGCACAGCAAATACATAGCGGTAAACTGCGGTGCCATTCCTGAAGGAACCATTGACTCCGAATTATTTGGACATGAAAAAGGAGCCTTTACCGGAGCGACTCAAACGCGATCAGGGTATTTTGAAGAAGCAGATGGCGGAACCATTTTTCTAGATGAAGTCGGAGAGTTACCTCTGACCACGCAAGTGCGTTTGTTGAGGGTGCTTGAAAATGGTGAATTTTTGAAAGTGGGATCTTCTACGGTTCAAAAAACAAATGTTCGAATCGTGGCCGCTACCAATGTCAATATGCAAGAGGCCATCTCGAAAAACAAATTTAGAGAAGACCTGTATTACAGACTCTCCACAGTCGAAATTGAAATTCCTCCGCTACGGGAGCGCAAAGAAGACATTCATCTGTTGTTTCGAAAATTTGCTTCTGACTTTGCTAGAAAATACAATATGCCCACCATTAGGTTGGATGAAAATGCCGTTCACCTTTTAGAAACTTACTATTGGCCAGGTAACATTCGACAATTGCGCAATACGGCAGAGCAATTATCTGTTCTTGAAAAGGAGCGTTTGGTAGAGGGCACTACATTACATCATTATTTGCCTGATAGAGTAGCAAACAGACTTCCTGCAATAATCAACAAAAACACTGAACAGACCTCAGATTTTATGCACGAGCGTCAAATCATGTACAAATACCTGCACGATCTTAAAAAAGACGTCACTGATCTAAAACGAATTGTAGCAACCATGCATAAATCAGGTGAAACTGGAGCTGTAGATGCCGAAGAAATACTGATTGCAAATGAGGTTGCACAGCGCGATGAAAACAGCTTGAATAAAACCATAAAGCCAGCTTTATTAGAGATGCCTGCTGCTAAAATTGAAAACGACCCTTACGATTATGCAGAAGATATTGCCGAAGAAGAAACCCTATCTTTACACGATACCGAAATTGAATTGATTAAAAAATCATTAGAACGCAATAGAGGTAAACGAAAGGCAGCAGCTCAAGAACTCGGCATTTCTGAGCGAACCCTTTACCGTAAGATTAAACAATACGATCTTTAACCAAATGACCAAGAAAATAAGATATAGCTGTTTTTTTGCCCTGGCACTCTTACTTTCCGCATGCGGATTAAAAGTCAGTTACAACTTTTCAGGAGCGAGTACCGGAACAGCTACGAGTTTTCAAGTCAACTTTTTTCAGAATTATGCAGATCAAAGCCCTGGCTCGACCATAGAACCCGGTTTAGATAGAGATTTCACACTTTCGTTACAGGATTTGATTTTGGGCCTGACTTCATTAGATTTGACCAACACCAATGGAGATTTGATTTATGAAGGAGAAATTACAGAATACCGAGTAGCACCTATGACCGCTACCGCCAATCAAACCGCAGCACAAAATCGATTAACTATGACCGTTAACGTTCGTTTTTACAATACCACCAAAGAAGATGTAGATTTCGAACGCCGTTTTAGTTTTTTCTATGATTTTCCTGCTTCACAATTGTTAGAATCGGTTAAATCTGAAGCGCACGCGGCCCTATTTGAACGTTTGACACAAGATATTTTTAATGCCTCGCTGGCGGATTGGTAATGATGAAAAAAGAAGAGTTTCTATCCCTACTGAACAATAAAAAAGCCGCTAGAAATACGGCTGAAATCAGCGCATTAAAACAAATGATTGAGGCCTACCCTTATATGCAAAACGCATGGGCACTTTACCTTAAAGGCATAGATATCGATAAAGATGAGGCTTTTGAATCTGCTCTTAAAAAGACAGCAATTCGAACAAACGATAGAGCACTACTTTTTGATTACATCAATACCCCTGAGGAGATTGAAACTGCGGCAGCTACTGAGCAGAATACTGTTGAAGAGAATAAGGTTGAATTTACCGAATCGGATCAGCCAGAAGAGTCAAAAGAAGAACAGAGCACTGAAAGTTTTGTAAATGAACTGATTAACAGCGCTGCTACTGATGATTTAAGCCTTAGCGAAGAAATCGAAGAAACCGAAGAAACCGAAACGACCCCTGCTGAAATTCCAGATCAGAATATCAGTTTTGGCGAAGAGAAAAACACCTTTAGTACCAGAGCCGAGAAACTTGACATAGATGCAAATGAAACCGTTCTTGAAGAAATTTTACATACAACTGAAGAGGAGCAATCCGCTCTAGCGGAGACAACAGAAGATCTCCAAGAGCTTACTGAGGAAGAAGAAAAAGTAGACGATACGGCAGAGGCCCAGTCCAAAGAGATTGAAGAAGAAACAGTATTAGCTGAAGACCATGAAGATGAAGAAAATGAAGATTTCAACGCCAAAATCAGAAGGCTTGAGGTCATCATCAACGAGATGAGTTTTGA
>WTJC01000018.1:0-30091 GCA_011525015.1 Flavobacteriales bacterium | reverse complement strand
TACATGAATCAAAAGCAATTCAAAAAGGCAATTACAGCCTATAAGGCTTTAATTTTGAAATATCCAGAAAAAAGTAGTTTCTTTGCCATCCAAATTCAAGAAGCACAAGGATTTCTTGACAAGCAAAAAGATACAGAATGAGTACATTTTCAATTTTTATGGTTTTAATAGTGATTGTATCACTTTTATTAATGTTGGTTGTTATGGTTCAAAATCCAAAAGGAGGAGGTTTGTCTTCAGCTTTTGGAGGAGAGGGTACTCAAGTCGTTGGTGGCGTTCAAAACACCAACAACTTTTTAGACAAAAGCACATGGACCTTAGCTACTATTCTTGTAGTTCTTATTCTTTTGTCGAATGTATCACTTAAAGGAAGTTTTGGAGAAGCCGATTCTCGTTTACTCGATTCATCAGATGAGAGTTTCGAATTGGTTCCAGAAGAAGTAGTCCCAGAGGAGTTGCCTGCAATTCCAGCTGGAGATGATGCGCAGGAATAAACACACAAAAAATGAAAACGATGCCAGCTTATGACAAGCTGGCATTTTTTTTAGCCCTTCTGTCAGTTTTTTTAAATTGGCACAATTTATGACCCTAGAGCAACAAATTAAAATGAACATAAAATGGCAAACGTTACAATTAAACCTTTAGCAGACAGAGTTCTAGTTGAACCTATGGAGGCTGAAACCACAACTGCCTCTGGAATTATTATACCAGACACAGCAAAAGAAAAACCACAAAAAGGAACTGTGGTAGCTGTTGGACCTGGAACAAAAGATGAATCGATGACTGTTTCTGTTGGAGACCAAGTACTCTACGGAAAATACGCAGGAACAGAATTAAAACTCGACGGCAACGATTACCTAATCATGCGTGAGAGTGACATCCTAGCAATTGTTTAATTCAAAAACTTATTAAAAGAATAGATCATGGCAAAAGATATAAAATTTGACATTGAAGCAAGAGACGGTCTAAAAAGAGGAGTAGACGCTTTGGCAAATGCCGTCAAAGTAACTCTTGGACCTAAAGGAAGAAATGTAATCATCAGCAAAGCCTTTGGCGGACCTTCTGTAACTAAAGATGGTGTCAGTGTAGCCAAAGAAATCGAACTTGAAGACGCTCTTGAAAATATGGGTGCTCAAATGGTGAAAGAAGTCGCTTCTAAAACCAACGATTTAGCAGGAGACGGCACAACAACTGCAACTGTTTTAGCTCAGGCTATCGTAAAAGAAGGATTGAAAAACGTCGCTGCTGGTGCAAATCCAATGGACCTCAAAAGAGGAATCGAAAAAGCGGTAGATGCAATCGTTGGAGATTTAGAAAAACAAGCACAAACCGTTGGTGATGCCGTTGAAAAAATAAAGCAGGTAGCTGCTGTTTCTGCAAACAACGACGAAACTATTGGAGATTTAATCGCTCAAGCTTTCGAAAAAGTTGGAAAAGAAGGAGTGATCACTGTTGAAGAAGCCAAGGGAATGGATACTTATGTAGACGTTGTTGAAGGAATGCAGTTCGACAGAGGATACCTCTCTCCTTATTTTGTGACTGATTCTGAAAAAATGACTACGGAATTAGACAGTCCTTATATTTTACTTTTTGACAAAAAGATTTCAGCAATGAAGGATCTTTTACCTGTGCTTGAGCCAGTTGCTCAATCAGGAAAGCCCCTTTTAATCATTGCAGAAGACGTAGATGGTGAAGCATTAGCAACACTAGTAGTCAACAAGCTACGTGGATCTTTAAAAATTGCAGCGGTAAAGGCTCCTGGATTTGGAGACCGTCGTAAAGCAATGCTTGAAGATATTGCAATTCTAACTGGAGGTACTGTTATTGCTGAAGAAAGAGGATTTACACTTGAAAACGCTACAATCGACATGCTCGGTACTTGCGAAAAAGTGTCTATCGATAAAGACAATACGACCATTGTCAACGGTGCAGGTGCAGGAGACGATATCACTGCTCGTGTAAGTCAAATCAAATCTCAAATTGAGACTACGACTTCAGATTACGATAAGGAAAAACTACAAGAGCGTTTAGCAAAACTAGCTGGTGGAGTCGCAGTACTCTACGTTGGTGCAGCCTCAGAAGTAGAGATGAAAGAGAAAAAAGACCGCGTAGATGACGCGCTACACGCCACGCGTGCAGCTGTAGAAGAAGGAATCGTCGCTGGAGGTGGAGTTGCCTTGGTTAGAGCCAAGAAAGCTCTTGCAAGCGTTAAGACCATGAATGCAGACGAAGCTACTGGTTTACAAATCGTAGAACGCGCCATTGAGGCTCCGTTGAGAACGATTGTTGAAAACGCAGGTGGTGAGGGATCTGTTGTTGTCGCTAAGGTAATGGAAGGTAAAAATGACTTCGGTTACGATGCCAAATCAGAAACCTATGTGAATTTGATGGAAGCAGGAATTATCGATCCTAAAAAAGTGACTCGTGTCGCAATCGAAAATGCTGCTTCAGTTTCAGGAATGATCTTAACCACAGAATGTGCATTAATCGACATTAAAGAGGACGCTCCAGCAGCAGGACCTCCAATGGGTGGTGGAATGCCAGGAATGATGTAATAAAATCGAAACTTGAATAAAAAAAGCCACCTCAAGTAGGTGGCTTTTTTAGTTAAAATTATTTTACCCTAATTTAGTCGACCATGGCGAATTTTAAACAATTAGAAACAGCGATTCAGCAGATTACCAACAACGAGGGATTGACCGTTGCAGAACGCCTTGAAAACATCTGCGAACTTCTTCAAACCTCAGTAAATCATTACGATTGGGTGGGATTTTATTTTCATCATGAAGAGAAACCTGAATTGCATCTCAAAGCCTTTGCTGGTGAGCCTACGGATCACACCGTCATTCCATTTGGAAAGGGAATCTGTGGACAGGTAGCTGAAAGCAACGCCAACTTTGTGGTTCCAGATGTGCAAGCGCAAGACAACTATATCGCCTGCAGCATCAATGTTAAAAGTGAAATTGTAGTTCCGCTCTTTGTAGACGGAAAAAATATAGGTCAAATTGACATCGATTCGAATACCATAGACGCATTTGACAAAAAAGATGAACAATTTCTTGAACTTGTTAACAGAATGGTCTCAGGCATTTTGGGGTAGCCTTGAAAACATCTAATTTTAGGCCCTTAAATTCATCACGTTTTGGAAAAAAAGATACAAAACGCCCTTATTTCCGTATTTCACAAAGAAGGGCTTGAACCCATTGTTCAAAAACTCAATCAACTCGGTGTTCGCATTTACTCTACAGGAGGAACTGAAAAATTCATCAAAGAACAAGGAGTCGATGTAATCCCTATCGAAGATCTAACGGCCTACCCTTCTATTCTAGGAGGCCGCGTAAAAACACTTCACCCCAAAGTTTTTGGTGGAATTCTAAACCGCCAAGACGTGAGCTCTGATCAAGAGGAATGCAGCAAATACGACATTCCACAACTCGATTTAGTCATCGTCGATCTTTATCCTTTTGAAAAGACAGTAGCCTCTGGAGAAAGTCACGAAGCTATTATTGAAAAAATAGATATAGGGGGAATTTCATTAATTAGAGCCGCAGCGAAAAATTTTAAAGATGTGGTCTGTGTTTCTTCTCAAGACCAATACGGTCAGCTATTACAACTCCTTTCTGAGGGTAATGCAACAAGCAGCTTAGCACAAAGACAACAGTTCGCAGCTGCTTCTTTTCAACTCTCATCGCATTACGACACCGCGATATTCAATTACTTCAACGCACAAAATGAGGAGTCAAGTCCTGCGCTTAAATTGAGTGAACAACAACACATGAGCCTGAGATACGGAGAAAATCCACATCAAAAAGGAACCTTCTTTGGAGATTTTAATGGTTTATTTGATCAGCTTCACGGAAAGGCACTGTCGTACAACAACCTACTTGATATCGATGCTGCCGTTCAACTCATGCGTGAATTTAAGGACGATGCACCCACATTTGCCATCTTAAAACACAACAATGCATGTGGATTAGCCACCAGAGACAACCTACATCAAGCCTATGTCGATGCCCTTGCCGGCGATCCCATTTCGGCCTTTGGAGGAATACTCATTGCCAACACCTGCATAGATCTAAAAACAGCTGAAGAAATTTCAAGTCTGTTTTGCGAGGTAGTCATCGCACCAGAATTTGAGGCCGAAGCTCAAGCCAAACTTCAAGAAAAAAAGAATCGCATACTGCTGGTTCAAAAAAACTGGAATTTGCCTTCAACCCAAGTGAGAACTGCACTTAATGGTTACTTATGGCAAGAACAAGACAGTCTTACCGAAACACAGGAAGAGCTAAAAACTGTGACCGCTGTGAGCCCAAGTCAGCGTGAAATTGACGACCTTTTGTTTGCGGCTAAAATCTGCAAACACACCAAGAGTAATACAATTGTCTTGGCTAAAAACCGTCAACTTATCGCCTCAGGAACAGGTCAAACCTCTCGCGTTGATGCGCTTCGACAAGCCATCCAAAAAGCAAAGGCCTTCAAATTTGAACTCGAAGGTGCGGTAATGGCTAGTGATGCCTTTTTTCCATTTCCCGATTGCGTAGAAATCGCTCACAATGAAAAGATTAGCGCTGTAATACAACCTGGAGGTTCGATTAAAGACGAGTTGAGTATTGATTTTTGCAATAATGCAAAAATGTCAATGTTAATGACCGGAATTCGTCATTTTAAACACTAAAAATCTTACTTTTACAAGCGAAGTATATACGTTGAATTAAAACCTCTTTTTTGATATGGCATTTCTTGATTTCCTAACCGAAGAAATCGCTATTGACCTTGGAACGGCCAATACCCTAATTATTCATAACGACAAGGTCGTTGTGGACTCCCCTTCTATCGTAGCTCGCGACCGCACATCTGGTAAGATTATAGCTGTTGGTCGAGAAGCCAATATGATGCAGGGAAAGACCCACGAAAACATCAAAACCATTCGTCCACTTAAAGACGGGGTTATTGCCGACTTTGACGCTTCTGAAAAAATGATCAGCATGCTGATTAAGGCCATTCCAGCTTTAAAAAAGAAATTATTTCCGCCTTCACTTCGAATGGTCATTTGTATTCCTTCAGGGATTACTGAAGTTGAAATGCGCGCCGTAAAAGAATCCGCTGAACGCGTGAACGGTAAAGAGGTGCACTTAATTCACGAGCCGATGGCTGCTGCTATTGGTATCGGATTAGACATCATGGAACCTAAGGGAAATATGATTGTAGACATCGGAGGAGGAACCACTGAAATTGCTGTAATAGCACTTGGGGGTATTGTGTGTGATCGTTCGGTTAAAATTGCAGGCGACGTCTTTACCAATGATATAGTCAACTATATGCGTACGCAATTCAACCTATTCATTGGTGAGAGTACAGGTGAGAAAATCAAAATCGAATGTGGGTCTGCCCTTGACGATTTAGAAAATCCACCAAACGATATGGAGATCCAGGGAAGAGACCTTCTTACCGGAAAGCCAAAGTCAGTACTCATGACACACAAAGATGTAGCCAAGGCCTTAGACAAGAGTATTATTAGAATTGAAGACGCTGTAATGGAGACGCTTTCTCAAACCCCTCCAGAACTCGCCTCTGACATCTACAACTCAGGAATATACCTCGCAGGTGGTGGAGCCTTACTGAGAGGACTCGACAAAAGACTGTCAAACAAAACTGATTTACCGGTTTATATTTCAGAAGATCCATTGCGCGCCGTAGTACGCGGAACGGGTATTGCCCTTAAAAATTTAGAAATTTTTAAAAATATTTTAGTGAGGTAATACGTTGAATCTGTGGTATGCAGCAAATCATTTCATTCTTTTTTAAAAGACAAGTAGAACTTCTCTACCTGCTCTTGCTGTTAATAAGTTTGATACTGAGTATCAATTCGCATAGTTACCACAATAGACAATACCTAAATTCTGCTAATGCTTTGAGCAGTGGTCTACAGCGTTGGAGCAATGAAGCCTTCACCTATATAGATTTAAAAAAGGTGAACGACGCTTTAAATCAAGAAAATGTCGAATTAAAAAACGAATTGGAACAATTAAAAAGTTCCATTCAACAATTGAATCGCGTTGCCTTGAATACGGCCTTCGGAGAAAGCCAATTCAAATACGCCTCGGCAAAAATCATCAAAAATAGCATCAGCCGATATAGAAATTACCTGACCATCGACCAAGGCGCTGACGACGAGGTAACAACAGATATGGGCGTTATCAATGAAAATGGTATTGTTGGAGTAATTGATGAGGTATCCTCACAATATGCTACTGTAGCTTCTGTTGCCCATGCTGATGTGCAAATCAATGCGAAACTTAAAAATTCAGATCACTTTGGTTTTTTGAGTTGGGATGGAGCAGATTACACCTTATTCGATTTATTTGACGTGCCAAAAAATGCCTCGGTAGCTATCGGTGACACTATTGTTACAGGTGGAATGTCTAATATTTTTCCAGAAGATATTTTGATTGGAACGGTAGTAGACTATAGCATTCCAAATAACCAAAGCTTTTACGAAATCAAGGTGGCATTGAGTAACGA
The DNA here is from genome assembly GCA_011525015.1 of Flavobacteriales bacterium. GTDB lineage: Bacteria > Bacteroidota > Bacteroidia > Flavobacteriales > Flavobacteriaceae > UBA3478. Next base: position 23,569 of record WTJC01000018.1, on the reverse strand, counting down.
CTTGGCCAATCTTAATCACGTACAATTGGTGGTTAATAAAGATCAAAACGAAATCAGTTCACTTCAATCTAAAACCGCTCTAGAATGATTACCAATGATATCGGAAATCTCGCGTTTCGTTTTGTTGGATTAATCGTTGTTCAGGTATTGATCCTAAACAATCTCATTGTATTTGGGCAGTACATTCCGTTTATACCTGTACTCCTTCTCTTTTGGTTTCCCATGTACATTCCAAAAAGCATCATGATGGTCGTGGCCTTTTTTCTTGGGCTTATCATAGATGTATTCACAGATACCGTGGCCTTTCACGCCTTTTCACTGAGTACAATCGCCTATTTACGCCCTAGTATTCTAAAATTTTGTTTTGGAAATAACATTGAATTTCAAAACAATCATTTTCAAGGAACCTCTAGAGCCCAGCGCCTTTCGTTTTTGTTTATATTGCTATCCCTCGAGGCATTCTTGTTTTTCGTCTTAGAAATATTCAATTTTAGTCACATCTTACTTATTTTTAACAAAACAGTACTGACCACCTTTTTGAGTTTTGGAGTTAGTTTGATTGTCATTTCTATAATACCTCGGAATATCTAAATGCAACGGTTTGTTTTTAATATATTGACCACCCTCATTGGCCTTACCTTTATTTTAAGGCTGGGTTATCTGCAAATCATTAAGTACGACAAGAGCAAACAAATGCTGGATAACTTGGCGATCAAAGTCGAGAAAACTTATCCAGAACGCGGATTTATTTATGACAGAAATAACCAATTACTGGTAGCCAACCAACCCGCCTACGACATTATGGTCATACCACGGGACATTCAGAATCTAGATACCTTAGCTTTCTGCGAAATGCTCAATATCAGCAAAGAGCAGCTCGACAGAACATTGGGTAGGGCAAAGCGATACTCCACCCGTTTACCATCAGTGGTACTGTCAAATTTATCCAAAAACGAATACGCCGTTTTTCAAGAAAAAATGAGGCGATTTCCTGGTTTTTTCGTCCGGGCAAAATCGTTGAGAGATTACTATACTTCAGCTGGAGCTAATGTACTCGGATACATTTCAGAAGTAAATCAAGACGATATCAACAAGAACGCTTATTACATTCAAGGAGAAAATATCGGTCGTACTGGAATTGAAAAACAATACGAGAAATACCTCAGAGGAAGTAAGGGCGTGCGATACATTCAAAAAGATCGCTTTAACCGAGAAATAGGCCCATACGAAAATGGTGTTTATGACACCCTGGCGAGAATTGGCCTTGACATTAACATCACCATTGACAAAGAACTTCAAGAATACGCCGAAAAGCTGATGAACGGTAAAAGAGGAGGAATCGTTGCTCTTGAACCCAAAACGGGCGAAATTTTGAGTATGGTCAGCGGGCCTACTTATGACCCTGCACTTCTTGTAGGTCGAAAAAGGTCAAAAAATTACACCAAACTTCACTACGACTCCATTTCTAAACCGACTTGGGATCGTTCTATACTTGCAGAGCCTTCTCCTGGATCTCCGTTTAAGGTCTTAAATGCCCTGGCCGCACTTCAAGAAGGAACGCTAGATGAAGACGAGAAAGTACGCTGTTATCAAGGCTTTTTTGTGGGAGGGGTAAAAAGAGGATGTCATTGTGGTGGTGGCCTTCGCGACTTAAATGATGGTCTTCGAAATTCGTGCAACGCCTATTTCGCAGATGTCTTTAAAAGCTTCTACAACAAGTATGAAAAAACTGCTGATGCCCACGATTCATGGACCAAGCATATGCAAAGTTTTGGCCTTGGAAACTATCTAGGGACAGATTTACCAACGGGTCGACCAGGACGAATTCCAAACACCGCCTACTACGATAGAGCCTATGGAAAAAACCAATGGTACAACAGTTTTATCATTTCCAACGCCATCGGGCAAGGTGAGGTTGCAGCCACTCCTATTCAACTTGCTAATATGACAGCCGCCATTGCAAATAGAGGTTATTTTATTACTCCTCATATGATTAAAAACATTTCAGACGGTTCAGAAATACCTTCTAGATTCAAAAGAAAACGATTTACGACTATTGACAGCAAACACTTTGAGCCTATTGTAAAAGGAATGAGTGAGGTCTACAAAAGAGGAACAGCGAGATGGATTCAGGTACCTGATATTGAAATTGCTGGAAAAACAGGGACAGTAGAAAATTTCACCATTATAAACGGAGTAAAAACTCAATTGACAGACCACTCGGTTTTTGTAGCCTTTGCTCCTGTAGAAAATCCAAGAATAGCACTAGCGGTCTATATTGAACACGGTTATTATGGAGCCCGATATGCAGGCCACATCGCTTCTTTAATGATCGAAAAATATCTCAAAGGAGAAATCAGTCGAAAAGATTTAGAAGCGCGTATGTTGACTAAAACACTAGAACATGAATACGCCAAACCACTAAGTGGTGAGCCCTTCGAAATCAACGAGTATGTCTGGTAAGTCTTTTCTTTGGAGAGTCGATTGGCTCATTCTTTTGCTTTACCTAGCGTTGAGCTTTTTTGGATGGCTTAACCTGTATTCAACAACGGTTACTGATACAGACACTTCCCTTTTCGATTTCAGTACTTATTACGGCAAACAACTCTTTTTCTTTTGCCTATCCATCGTCATGTTTTTCAGCATATCACTGTTGGATGATCGTTTTTTTGAACGCTTCTCTTCCATTTTTTACTTCGTTGGATTATTTCTTCTAATCGGATTATTTGCCTTTGGAGAAACTATTGCTGGAGCTACATCATGGTATGATTTAGGCGCCTTTAATTTTCAACCTTCTGAATTTGCCAAATTGACCACTGTTTTAGGTCTGGCGAAATACCTAAGTGATTTACAAACCGACATTAAAAAACCTTCAAGCCAAGTCTTTGCAGTTTTATTAATTCTAGCTCCTGTGGTATTAGTAGTTCCTCAACCTGACCCAGGAAGCGCCCTGATTTTTCTCGCATTATTTTTGGTATTATTCTACGAAGGGTTTCCGATTTACTTTCTGATCTTTGCGGTTGTTTTAGCCCTTTTATTCGGACTTACCTTAATGTTTGGTCCCATTCTTATAGGTATTATTTATGCTGTTTTACTTCTATTTTACTTTGGATTTAAATCGCCCAGCATCAAAATTCCACGACTGGCCATGGCCGCTTTTGTACTTTTTTCAGGATTAATCATTACCGGTACCACTTATGTCTTTGAAGAGGTTTTTGAAGACCGTCACCGCGACCGTTTTAACCTTTGGCTAAACCTTGAAAAAAACACCAATGAACTCGAATCAATTCGAAAGAGTATAGGATATAACACCATTCAAGCTGAAGAAGCCATTGCTTCTGGCAGATGGCTGGGAAAAGGTTTTTTAAAAGGAACACGAACCAAAGGAGATTTCGTACCCCAACAACACACCGATTACATTTTTAGTTCAGTAGGTGAAGAGTGGGGGTTTATTGCCTCGGCCTTGGTCATTGTCGCCTTTGTACTCTTGCTCAATAGATTGGTAAGAATCGCTGAACGGCAAAAACGACATTTCAATCGCCTATTTGGCTATGGAATAACTGCGATCTTATTGTTTCATTTCGTGATCAACATCGGTATGGTACTCGGACTTTTACCCACAATAGGCATACCACTGCCCTTTTTTAGTTACGGAGGGTCTGGACAGTTATTTATGTCTTTAATGCTATTTATCTTCCTTAAAATGGATGCCAATAGACTGAATCAAGACGGCGGACTGTAAAGCTTATCCTTTGATGGGCGAAGGCCTTTTAAAGGTGTGCTTTTTTAAATCCTTTAAAACTTGAACTGCCTCTTCTACATAAAGATCACGTGAGAGTTCCTTATGCCATCTGGCTCTTTTTTCACGCAGTATTGAATCCGTAGAGAACAATCGTTCTTCATCTTTGAGGGATGAAAAATTGAGTTTCGAATCGTACTCGTCCAAAACTTCAAAACGGTCTGTTTCTTTCTTGAGTTGAGCCTCTTCTTCTAAGTACTGATCGTAATTGAGAGAAACCAACTTATTATCGCGTTGTTCTTTGATCCACTTGGCCTCCTGATCGATAAGTTGCATTTCTTTAGACTTGGAAATTCGCTCTCTACTGCTGGCAATGACTTGTTCGAAATCAATTTCATTTTCCCAAACGGCGTAATTGGTAGGTGAAATTTGATCCCATTTCATTGGGTTATCGTGATCTCGCTCTCCGATATCAATGTAAGAATAGCGGTCTGGTAACGGGATGTCTGAAGTAACTCCTCTGAGCTGCGTTGATCCCCCATTGATTCGATAAAATTTCTGGGTGGTTATCTTTAAGGCCCCTAAATCTCCGAATTCATTGGAGCGCACTATGTTGTCAAGTGGAATGAGGTTTTGTACAGTTCCTTTTCCAAAGGTTTGAGTACTCCCTAGAATAATTCCTCTTTTGTAGTCTTGTATGGCTGCAGCTAAAATCTCTGAAGCCGAAGCAGATAATTCATTGACAAGTACTACTAAAGGCCCGTCCCACTGTACACGCTCATCGTTGTCTTCGTGTATTTCTTTGCGTTTACCCAGAGAACTTACCTGAACAATTGGGCCTTCTGAAATAAAGTATCCGGCCATATCAATGACTGTTTTCAGTGAACCTCCTCCATTGTTTCTCAAATCCAAGATGAGTCCTTCAACGCCTTCTTTTTTTAGATTTTCAATCTCTTGCAATACATCTGTAGCTGCATTTCGATTGTCGTAATCTTCAAAATCAATATAGAATTTAGGGAGGTTAATGAGGCCGTAATTACCTTCTTCTTGATCTTCGATAATAACAGATTTAGCGTAAGATTCTTCTAACTCTACCACGTCTCTGACAATGGCTACCTCGTCAATTTGCCCGTCTACTCTTTTAACGGTAAGAAACACTTCTGTTCCTTTAGGTCCTTTGATGAGCTTAATCGCATCATCAATAGGCATCCCTACAATATTGACGCTGAGCTCCTCGTCTGCTTGTCGCACTTTGAGGATTTCATCTCCAACTTCGAGCGCTTGAGATCTCCAAACCGGACCACCCGAGATGATTTCAACAATCTTTGTTCCCTCAGGTTTTTTCTGAAGACGAGCTCCAATTCCTTCAAATTTACCAGACATACTGATATCAAAACGATCCTTATCCGTAGGCGCCATATAGTAAGTATGAGGATCGTACTCCTCCACAATGGCATTTAAAAATTCCACAAAGGTGTCTTCCTTGTCAAAGTCTTCTAAAAAGTCGAAATATTCGAAGAGGTCTTTTCGCGTTTGCTCACGAGCTTCAGATTCAATCTCTTTGAGTTTAGAACGCTTGAGGTCTTTGCGCTCTAATTCATTTTCACTTGTATAGGTCTCGATTTTTGAATCGTAGGTGTTAAGTGCGTTTAGTTTTAATTGTTTGCGCCAGCGATTGGCCAATTCCTTTTCTGTCTCAACAAACCCTAACTTGTCGTAATCTACCAAAATCTCATCTTCTGCATAAAAATCGAACGGCTTTGAAAGCACCTTTTGGTAGCGCTCCTTCGCTTGTGATTGTCTTTCTTCATAACGATCGTAGACCTTGTTAAAAAAACTCAAATCGGTATTTTTTATTTGATCGTCAATTTGAAATCTATAAGGTTCGAATTCCTCTAAATCAGAAGAGAGAAAGTAACGCTTTAAGGGGTCTAAGTTTTCAAACAAACGATCAAAGACCTTTGAAGAGAATCGATCGTTGAGATTTTTGGGTTCGTAATGACCTTTCTCAAGAACGTAGCTGATCAAGTCAATCAGCAATTTATCTTTATCGCTATCGTCAAAGGACGAATTATTAGTAAAACTACAAGAGGCTATGGCTATGAAAAAAAAGCCAAAACCAAATATCAAATTCCTTTTCATCTAAACATACAATTATTTTACGTTGTAAAACTCGTAAAGTTAAAGAAAAATAAATGCCAAAGCGAAGTTAAAAAGAACGTAAATTTGATAAAATACAGTGATGCACAAGCCATTAATACTCATAACTAACGATGATGGAATCAATTCTAAGGGATTGAGAAGGCTTGTTGAATACATGCAAGAAATCGGAAATGTGTTTGTCGTTGCTCCTGACAGTCCGCAATCGGGAATGGGACACGCCATCACCTTAGACAGTACACTCAGCGTTCAAAAGGTCAATTTACACGGCCTTGACAATACATTTGAAGCCTATAGTTGCAGTGGAACACCTGCAGACTGCGTAAAGCTCGCACTTCAAGAATTACTGCCTCAAAAACCCGATATCTGCGTTTCAGGCATCAATCACGGCTCGAACGCCTCGATCAATGTCATTTATTCTGGAACCATGTCAGCGGCTATGGAGGCCGGTATTGAAGGAATTCCAGCTATTGGATTCTCCCTTTGTGATTTTGACTACGATGCTGATTTCAGTCGCTGTAAAGAAGGTGTGCAACTCTTGGTGAGAGAGGCCTTAGAAAAGGGAATGCCCAAAGACACCGTTTTAAACGTCAATTTTCCAAAACCTAAGGGTGATGAATCCTACAACGGAATACGAATATGTCGTCAAGCGCGCGCCAATTGGAAAGAGAAATTCGACAAGAGACAAAGCCCTTCAGGCAAAGACTATTACTGGCTCACAGGAGATTTTAGATTGTTAGATCAAGGCGAAGACACAGACATTAACGCCTTAGAAGACTATTGTATTTCTGTCGTTCCATGTCAATTTGATTTAACTGCACATCACAGCATAGCAACCCTTAACTCTTGGAATATTCATGACACTTAGACAAAAAGAAATCGCCTATGGTTTTTTAGTCGGCCTTGCGCTTCACTTTTTAGGCGTGTGTTTTTACATTTTAATATTTTCTAAACTAGGTATCGGCAAAAGTCTTGAAGTCGCTTATGAGGATGGATATCTCGACAGTCTTTTGAGTTTAGGAGCCGTTTTAGATTTAGCTGCCTTTTTCTTGATGCTCAAAAAAAATTTAGACCTTAGAGCAAGGGGTATTTTAATGTACACCATTTTCTTAGCCCTTGTCCTTTTAATCGGAAAGCTGTTTTTTAATCTATAAACTGCAGAAACAAAGAATCGAACTAATCTATTTTAGAGTCAAATTGTTGGTATGAGATACTATATCATTTCTGGAGAAGCTTCTGGTGATTTGCACGGATCAAATCTGGTCAAACAGATTCGGTCAGCAGACACAAAGGCTGAAATTCGAGGTTTCGGAGGTGATTTGATGGAAAAGGCCGGAACAGTTTTAGCCAGGCACTACAAACAAATGTCTTTCATGGGTTTTATTGAGGTTTTATTCAACCTTCGCAAGATTTTTAACAACCTCAACTATTGTAAGCAAGACATCACTGCCTTTAAACCCGATGCGCTTATTTTTATTGATTTTTCTGGCTTCAATTTAAGGGTAGCCCAATGGGCAAAAACACAGGGTTTTAAAACCCATTACTATATCACTCCTCAAATTTGGGCGTCAAGAGAAAATAGAATTACCAAAATAAAAAACAGCATTGATCATCTCTATGTGATTTTACCTTTTGAACCTGACTTTTATGCCAAACATCAGGTAAATGTCAATTTTGTTGGGCATCCATTGATTGATGCCATACAGCAATACAAGAGAACTGCAGAGGCTAAAGAAACCCCTAAAAAACCCCTTATTGTATTACTGCCCGGCAGCAGAAAACAAGAAATCAAAAAAATGCTTCCGATCATGTCTTCGGTTTGCAATGCCCCAGATGAGTACGAGTACATCGTCGCAGGCGCATCACATATCGAAAAAGCCTTCTATGAATCACATTTAAAAAAATCCATTGAAGTGCGTTTCAATCAAACCTATGATTTGTTAGAGCAAGCACATGCTGCACTTGTCACTTCAGGAACAGCCACTCTTGAAACAGCCTTGTTTAAAGTTCCACAGGTCGTCTGTTATAAAGCCAATGCACTCACCTACTTTATCGCCAAACAAATCATTGACCTCAAATACATCTCACTGGTCAATATTATTTTAGACAGAGAAGCTGTCACCGAACTCATTCAAAACAAGCTAACTACCCGAAACTTAAGTAGAGCCTTGGCAGCTGTTTTAGATTCAACCAAAAGAGCTCAATTGAGTAAAGACTACGCAGAACTTGAAAAAAGTTTAGGCCATGAAGGAGCCAGTGAAAGGGCCGCAAAACTAATCATTGAAAAGACGAAGCAACAACTTAATTCTTCTACTACTCTTTCAGATTAGTGGAATTCTAATTGCACATTATTCGTCTATAGAATTACCTCATTTACTGTTTGCCTTTTGCGCTTTTGTTCTTTGCTTCTATTTGTATCCCTCCCTTTTTTGGATGGCTTTTGGTTTTTTTACTGTAGTCTTGAGTGCACATCACACCAAAGCCTTTTATCCCAAAAAAATTCTGAACACCACAAAAGATTGGCGTGTTTTTTACATCGAAGAAGAACAATCCAAAGCAAAGCAGTATTATAAATACAAGGCTACATTTCAAAAACATAAAGTCTTACTATTTTCAAAAACACCCCTAACAGAAAATGCGTATTATCTCGCATTTACGGGCTTAAAAGAGGTTGAAAATTTCAATGCAGCCTTCGATTACAAAACTTACTTAGCCAAAAGTGGAATTCGCTATCAAACTTGGATCAGCTCAGCGCATTTTCTCTTTGTATCGACGACGACAAAAACCCGGATAAAGCAGTACCTCAAATCCCTTTGGAAAAAGCATTTGCCCGAAAGACTAGTGGGCTTCACCCAAACCCTGTTATTAGGAGATAAAAAAGATTTAGACCCCTTGCTTCTCGGTAAATTTCAGCAGGCTGGATTGGCGCATATACTGGCCATATCTGGTATGCATATCGGATTACTTTTCTTGATGCTGGAGCGCATGACCTTCTGGTTTGGAAGAACACTAAAGTTACTTGTTGTCTTGGGTGTTTTATGGTCTTATGTTGTCCTCTTGGGTTTTTCTCCTTCAGCGAGTCGGGCAGTGCTCGGCATCAGTATTTGGCTTTTGTTGAAGTACACCTACAAATGGACTTCCGCAGTGCACATTCTGTTGCTATCGGCCTTTATCAGTTTGTGCTTTAATCCTTATCTAATTTTTGATGTGGGATTTCAATTTTCGTACAGCGCTGTTTTAGGTATTCTGCTATTTTACCCTTTGTTCAACGAAAAACTGCAGCTAAAAAACAGTGTTCTTCAGAAAATTATGCAGTTGCTGCTCATTAGTTTTTGTGCCCAATTAAGTGTATTGCCTTTGAGTTTATATTACTTTCATCAGTTTCCTTCCTTTTTTTTGTTCAGTAATCTATTGGCCTCACCACTACTTCCCCTGGTTCTATTTACAGGAATCGGAATTACTTTCTTTCCGAGCTTGACATGGGTTTACCGTCAGGCTGTCGAATTGTTGTTTCAAATTGTAGCCTGGTTTGCTGATCAGTGTTGGAGTCTCTTTTACGTTTTTCAAATCGAAAAAATTCAGGTCATCGCAATGTATTTGATACTCTATCAAGCCTATCTCTATTTTCATTTCCATTCAAAAAATGAACTATACAGCCTGTACATCCCCAAAAAAATAGGTCCCTGGTATCAGTATTTCTACTTAAAATGCAAACAAAAACCCCTCCTATACATCATAAGAGGGGTTGTAATTGTTTTGATCACTGTGCTATTTAGTGAACGTCTCCCATTAGTTTATTGATAATAGGAGCGCCGATTAACACCAATGCACCAGCGGCCAATGAATAGATTGCAATAAGTTCAAAGCCTTCGGTATAGACCGATAGGGTCTCAAAACCTCCAACTTGAGCGTCTGAACTTTCAATGGCTAATTTTTTTCCGATAAAACCAACGACCTGAAATGCGAATGCCGATGACAAAAACCACACCCCCATCACAAAAGCGACAATACGTTTTGGTGATAAATCTGTGATTTTAGAAAGACCTACAGGCGACATAAACAATTCACCCACAGAAATCAGAAAGTACATGATAAAGAGGTAACTGAAAGGCACCAATCCTTCTTCATTAGCACTGGCATCAGATATAGATAAGATGTAAAAACTCAAACCTGCAAACAACAGACCCATCCCAAACTTATAGGGAGTTCTTGGGTTTTTACCGCGCTTAGCTAGTCGAGTCCACATCATTGAGATCGGTATAGCTAAAAGGATGATAAACATCGAATTCAAGGAGTTCGTTTGAGCAGCCGACATAATAGTCAAGTCGACATTACGCGCCGAAAAGAGCGTAATTACACTACCTGAGAGTTCGTGAAAGCCCCAGAAAACTGTCATGAATAAGGTGATTAATATGGCCACAAAGAGTTTCTTGCGCTCTTCGGCAGTAACCTGATACAAGATGTAAGCCAAATACACCAAAATGAATATTCCGATACCCTTAAAGATGATATTGACCAAATTTTGATCGTCATAAATCGGCTGGTAGGACGATAACAATAAAGCGATAACAGGAGCTGCTAGAAAGGCTAAAATGGTCACCCAATTACCGCGTTTTACCCCTGCAAATTTAGCGTCAACTACAGCTTGATCTGGCGCTTGTCCCCTGTCGCCAAAAACTCCTTTTCGAATTCCGCTCCAAAAAAACAGCAAGCCCACAAGCATTCCGATTCCTGCAAGTCCAAATCCATAGTGCCAGCCATAGGTCGCTGCTAACCATCCACAAAGAAGAGGTGCGGCCCATCCTCCAATATTAATTCCCATATAAAAAATGGTAAATCCAGATTCTTTTCTGGGGTCACCATCCTTGTATAAGGTTCCTACAAAAGTGGAAATATTGGGTTTAAAAAATCCATTTCCAACGATGATAAATGAGAGGGCTAAGAAAAAGGCAACATTGTTTTCAATAGCCAGAACAAAGTGACCAATGGCCATTAAAATTCCACCCAAAAAGATAGACTTTCGCATTCCGATAAGAGAGTCAGATATACGACCTCCTATCACTGTAGAAGCGTAAACCAAAGATCCGTATGAAGAGTAGACTGCTGCCGTGGCAAAGTCTCGCTCCACAAGAGCTTCGAAAATAACATTAACCATGTAAAGCGAGAGCAATGCCCGCATTCCGTAGAAACTAAATCGTTCCCATAATTCTGCAAAAAACAGATAGAATAATCCCTGAGGATGTCCTAATATTTGTCGTTCTTGGTGAGGTGTGTCCATAAGTTTTTATAGGTTGTCTTTAATAAAGCTTGTCATTTTATTGTACAGATGTAAACGCGTGTTACCTCCGTATATACCGTGATTACGGTCTGGATAAATGGCCCATTCAAAGGGTTTATTCGCCTGAATAAGGGCATCTATCATTCGCATTGAGTTTTGCACGTGTACGTTGTCGTCTCCACTACCGTGTACGAGCAGGTATTTTCCTTTTAAGAGTTCCGGATAATTAAAAGGGGATTCATTGTCGTATCCTTCTGGATTCTCATCAGGAGTTCTTAAAAAACGTTCGGTGTAAATGGTATCGTAAAACCTCCAGCTCGTTACAGGAGCAACGGCGATGGCCACCTCAAAAGTGTCATTTCCTTTGAGTATGGCATTGGTAGACATATGTCCTCCAAAACTCCAGCCCCAAATTCCCGTGCGGTCTTCATCGATATAAGAGCGTTGGCTCAATAGTTTAGCAGCTGCAATTTGATCTTCGGTCTCGTATTTTACCAAATTCAAATAGGTGCTCTTTTTGAAGTCTCTTCCTTTAAATCCAGTTCCTCTTCCGTCAACACAGGCAATGATATATCCTTGTTGTGCAAGCATTTGATGCCAATAATCATTGGTGCCGTTCCATCGGTCACCTACCTGTTGAGATCCTGGACCACTGTATTGGAACATTAGGAGCGGATAGGTTTTTGAAGGATCAAAATCCAGCGGCTTAATCATGTACATATTCAAATCGTGGTCTCCGACGCGAAGGGTAGAGAATTCTTTTGGTGATATGGCAAATTCTGCCACTCGATTTTTGAGCGCCTTATTGTCTTTAAGCATCATCATTTGCATACCGTTTCGCGCTAAATGCAGCGTAAACTGATAAGGCGTATTTGACGAATGGTGTGTGTTGATGAAGTAGTAAAATTGCTTACTAAACTGAGCACTATTTGTTCCTGACTCAGGGGTGAGCAAGGTTTTGCGTTTTCCCTTAGCATTGATACTGTACACGTGACGCTGGGTTGAACCTTGTTCAGTTGATTGATAAAAAATTCGATCTCGTTTAGCATCATAACCGTAATAAGAAGTTACCTCCCAGTCTCCTGAGGTAATTTGTCTTTTGAGTGTGCCATCAGCATTGTAGAGGTAAAGGTGATTGAAACCATCTCTTTCAGAAGTCCAAATGAAATCATCATCTTCTAAAAAGGTCAAATTATCGTGAATGTCTACATAGGCATCGTCTTGCTCTTCAAAAAATAAATCCACTGAATTATTCACGGCATTCACCTGATACATTTTGAGGTGATTTTGGTGTCTGTTCAGGGTTTGCACTGTGAGTAGCTCAGGAGCATTCATCCACTTTATTCTAGGAATATAATCCACCTCAGGGAGTTTGACCTTGGCGTGTGAATTCTGATTGACATCGAATAAGTGTAAACTGAGCTCAGCGTTTTTCTCCCCAGCCTTTGGATACTTAAAGGTGTAGGGATATTGATACAGGCCTTTACCGTAGATGTCCATAGAAAACATAGGCACATCAGACTCATCAAACTTTAAATACGCAATATGCGAACCCGAGGAATTCCATTCAAAAGCGCGAACGATAGAAAACTCTTCTTCATAAACCCAATCGGATAATCCATTGATGATTTTACCCTTTTCACCATCCGAGGTGATTTGCATCCGTGAATTGTTTTCAATATCGAAAATGTAAATGTTGTTTTCTTTGACGTAAGCAACCTTGTCTCCATTGGGAGAGAATGCTGGAGATTGAATTGGATCATCATCCACTGCCACCAAAGACTTCCCGTTTAAGGTATAAACGTAGTATACGCCAATTCTCGACCTTCTAAAAATGGGTCTGATTTTCGTTCCTATAAGGATTTTACTTTCGTCATCACTAAAAGCATAGGTGCTGAAGTCTGGAATTTCATCGTCTCCAGAAGTCAGTACCACCCCTTTTTTAGTCATTCCCTTGTACTCGTATTGCACAATTTCAGAATCACCTTCATTGAATTCAATAACGGTATAATCATATCCGCTATTCATTGAGCGAAGTGAAGCTATAGACTCAGTTCTAAAGGTGTTATTTGACCAAATATCTTCTAGTGAAATTTGCTTTTGTTGTGCGCTTAAGACCAAGCTAAAACTCAAAAGCACAGTAAATGTGAGTTGTTTCATCATATGAATTTAGAATTTCAAGTTTACTAATTATTATTCAGAATTTAAATTCTTATTGAATTGTATCTTTGAGTAAATAAGTTTATTGCTATGAAAAATGTCATTTCTGGATTTTCAAAGCTCACAAAAGAGCAGAAAATAGAATGGTTGTGTACTCATTATTCCAACAATCCAGAAGAGACTATAGCCTTGCTTAATCGATACAACAATAGTGATGCCGAGGTGCAAAAAATTCACGATGAATTCATCGAAAACACCCTCAGCAATTATTATATGCCCTTTGCTGTAGCTCCTAATTTTTTAATCGACCAAGAGGTTTATGCCATTCCTATGGCTATTGAAGAGAGTTCAGTTGTGGCAGCAGCGGCAAAAGCAGCCAAATTTTGGTTGAATCGAGGGGGATTTAAAACGGAGGTGATTCAAACCGAAAAAGTAGGTCAGATTCACTTAAATTATTCCGGAGACCCTTTGATATTAATGGATTTTTTCGAGACCCATCGCAAAGATCTTCTCAACAGCACAAGCGAGATCACCAAAAATATGCGCGCTCGAGGAGGAGGAATTCTCGAGATGAAACTCGTAGACAAAACAGCCCAACTCAAGGATTACTTTCAGATTCACATGTGTTTTGAAACCTTAGATGCTATGGGGGCAAATTTCATTAACTCATGTCTTGAACAAGTGGCCAAGACCTTTGAAACCCTGGCAGAACAAAGCACTCAATTTGAGCCTCACAAACCTAAAGTAATCATGAGCATCTTGAGCAATTACGTTCCAAACTGCTTGGTAAAAGCAGAGGTGAGTTGCCCCATCGAAGAACTCACTGAAAATGACATTGACGGTCAGGAGTTTGCAGAAAATTTTCTTACAGCATTACAAATCGCACATGCCGAACCCTACAGAGCGGTAACACATAATAAAGGAATCATGAATGGTATTGATGCAGTAGTCATCGCTACCGGAAACGATTTTAGAGCTGTTGAAGCTGGGGTACATGCCTACGCTGCGAGGAAGGGCGCTTATCAAAGTTTAACGCATGCCAAGGTTGAAGAGGGCAATTTTCACTTTTGGATTGAACTTCCACTTGCCTTAGGTACCGTTGGAGGGCTGACCAAACTACACCCATTAGTGCGCTTGGCATTGGAAATTTTAAGGAATCCATCTGCTAAAGACCTTATGAAAATAACTGCAGTCGCAGGATTAGCTCAGAACTTTGCGGCCGTAAAATCGCTGGTTACTACCGGTATTCAAAAAGGCCACATGAAAATGCATTTACTCAATATTTTAAATGGGTTTGGAGCGACAACAGAGGAAAAAAACAAGCTTGTAGCTCACTTTAAAAATGAAACGGTCAGCAATGCCGCGGTGCAAAAAGCCTTAGAAGAACTCAGAAAATGAAGCAAAGCTATCGCGCCAATGGAAAACTTTTAATCAGCGGAGAATACGCTGTTTTAGACGGCGCATTAGCCTTAGCCGTACCTTGTAAACAAGGGCAAAAAATGGAAGTTTCGGCTCTTGAAAGCTCCACTAATCAATTGCATTGGGTCTCTTATCTCAAAGACGGGAGTCTGTGGTACGAAGATGTTTTTTGCTTATCTAATCTTCAAGCCAAAAATCAAAATAATCCCGTTTCAAAAACCCTAGAAACTCTTTTAAAACAAGCTCAAAAGCTCAATGCCGACTTTCTTACAAAAAGCAGTAGTGCCATAAAAGTGCAAACGCATTTAGAATTTCCAAGGCTTTGGGGATTCGGTTCTTCATCAACACTGATCAGCTGCATTGCGCAATGGGCAAAAGTAAATCCCTTTGAACTCTTACATACTGGATTTGGGGGCAGTGGTTACGATATAGCTTGCGCCTCAGCAGTAAGCCCTATTCTATATCAAAAAACCTCATCCACCAACCCTTATATTGAAGAAATTGCTTTTAATCCCCCTTTTATAGAAGAGCTGGGATGTGTTTACCTCAACCAAAAAAAAAGCAGCAAAGAAGCTATTGCTGCTTACAACAAAATAGCACAGTCGAAGTCGCTGATCAGCAAAATCAGTTCATTGAGCAAAGCCATTGTAGAAACCCAAGAGTTAGATGAATTTGAATCTCTGCTCTTAGAACACGAAAAATTACTGTCAAGTCATCTCAATATTCCGACAATTCAAGAAAGCCTGTTCGATGATTTTTCAAAGGACAGCGGGCAAATTAAAAGCTTGGGGGCTTGGGGAGGAGACTTTATTTTAGTGACTCAAATTCAAAAAAATATCCCCTACTTTAAAAGCAAGGGATATGAAACTATTTTAAAATTGTCTGACCTGATTCCTACTTCTTAGTAGAAGAGTAAGCGATTGTCGTTAATTTCTGCCATGTCTTTTAAGGCCTCGTAAGTGCCAATACTAGCGTTTTGTATATTTTTGGCCGTTAGTGTCTGTGTAAATGGAGCAAAATTTGGCAATTCGATGGCCTCATTTAAATTAACCAAACGCACCATAAATACTCCTGTATTACCTTGAATGAGTCCTGATTCTTGACCCGTTTGAAGGCCAAGAGCCGTTCCAACAACAGCTGGTTCAGGACCTGATCCTGAAATAACTGGCGAGTTAAGCGTTAAAGCCATTGCTCTGGAAATCATCACACTCGCATCTTTAGCAGTCTGATCTAAATTCTTTCCACCGTGTTGTGCTCTAATCATTTCAACTTTACGCTCTTTTCTAATCATTGGAATAGCGATAAAGGATGCATCTTCGACAGACTGTAATCCCTCTTCATAAACATTGGTCATTTGTGCAACCACATAGCCTGAAGCTAAATCAAATCTTCTGATGTCGCCAGAGTTGGTTTCTGCGTCAAAAGCCCATTTTACAATACTTCTCTGCTCTCCAAGACCAGGTAAATTTTCATCTACTGAACGAATTTTACTCACAGGACGTGGAGATAAGTTCATCTCTAATGCAATATTGGTAAACTCACTAGCGTCTGCATCATTCACTTTCATTTCGAAAGAAGTAGCGTCTGTAAAGAGTTGATTAACGGTTAAATCTGAAGGCTCAATTCTACGCATCAAAGTAGCTACTTGATAAACATCTCTCTTATCTTCAATTTTCACAATGTGAAATCCAAAATCAGTTTCTACTAAACCAATTGCTCCTGTGCGATTTCTAAAACAGAAATCATTAAAGGCATCAACCATAGCGCCTTCTTGAAAATAGCCAAGGTCTCCACCTCTGCTACCCGATGGTCCGTCTGAATTCTCACGAGCTAAATCAGCAAATACCACATCGTCTCTTCTCGCCTGCGTTAAAAGTGAACGAGCCTCAGCTCTAGCCTCACTCTTTGAACGCGTAACTGATTCTGCAGCTCGCTCAGCACCTTCATAAGCAATTAAGATGTGAGAAGCTCTTACCTCTCCTTGCATCTTTTTGCCCATAAGTTTGCTGATCATATAAGCTCCATTTTCTTTATACGGTCCAAAAGTTTCACCTACATTCAAAGCGACAATAGAATCACCATAAGCGACAGAAATGGCCTCTTTTGGTCTATAAATACTATCGAAAGCTTGGTCTGAATTCAAATCTAAGAAGGCTTGTAAATCATTGCTCTGTGTAAATCCAGCAATAGTGTCATAGCTGTCATTGGCCTGATTATAAGTCACTTTAGCCTCCAGTAATTCGTTTACCGAAGCTAAGGCGTTTTGCTCATCTTCTAAAGAAGCAACTTCTGGAAAAAAGACATAACGTATGTCTCGAGCTGCGTCCTGCTGAAACATTGCTGCATTTTGGTCAATGTACTTCTGAATGTCATTTCTACTAACCTGGATGGTACTGTCTGGTATAGTGTTGTAAGGGATTTTAATGTATTGAATATCTGCCTTATCGTTTTGCATTTTAAATTCAAATGCTCCCTCTTTTAGGGTAGATACTACTCCTGCCTTCACAAAGTTAAAATAGATGCGTTCTTTAGCCGCGTTGATGATTGAAGATTCTTCTTTTAACCATGAATCGTAGCGAAGTGGATCGTTTTCTTTCCAGTTCTGGATTGCATTTTTAAAAATCATGCTGTTAAAGACTCCATTTTCATCTTGAAAATCAGGAATATTGGCATAAGCCGATGTCGATAAGTAATCAGCTATTTGATCACCTTCGATCGCTAAACCAAGTGCATTAAATTCTTGTTTTAAAATCTCACCTCTAACCATTTGATCGTATACAATATTTACGAGCCTATTGTTAGAATATTGATTTTGGTATGCGATAGAAGCCTGCTCCATTCGCGCTCTAAAATCTTCAATTGATATTTCTGAATCGTTAACCTCAGCAATCACCGTTGAGAATGTTCCACCACCACTAAAATTGTTACTTGAGAATATTCCAGAGATGACAAATGCAAAAAGAGCTAAACCAATAATTAAGATCAATATTGTTGTTCGCTTTCTTATGTTACCTAAAATCGCCATAGTATTGTATTTCTAAGAGGGGCGAAAGTACAAAAATCTTTTGAAAAATAAATCCTATATCCGAGGCTAATCAGCGATATTCCGGTGTATTTTAACCAATTCAATTTTGGTGTTTGAAACCTCGACGATATCGAGTACGAAGGTGTCGATATCCATTTTAAATCCTTTTTCTGGAATCGCTTCAGTTTGATTCATGATCAATCCACCCAAAGTTTCGTATTCTTCACTCTCAGGAAGATTTAATTTGTACTGCTCATTCAAGTAGTCTACCTCTAATCGCGCAGAGAATAAATAGGTGTTGTCATCGATTTGCTCCTCGCGATACTCAACCACATCGTGCTCGTCTTCTATTTCTCCAAATAGTTCTTCTATGATATCTTCAACGGTTAGAATTCCTGATGTCCCACCGTACTCATCAATAACTACCGCCATAGATCGGCGTTTTCTAGTCAAAAGGTTCAAGGTGTCTTGTATGAGCATCGTTTCGGGAACGTATTCTACCGGCTTCATGATCGATCGAATACTTTGAGGTTTTTTAAACAAATCAAAAGAGTGCACGTATCCTATGATATCGTCTATATTTTCTCGATAAACCAAGATTTTAGAAAATCCTGTTTCGGTAAACAGCCCGCTCAATTCCGATAAACGATCTCGATATTCGACGGCGCAAATTTCCGTTCTTGGAATCATGGCTTCTCTTGTTTTAACCTCTGAAAATTCAAGTGCATTTTGAAAAATCTGAACCTCTGAATCAATTTCATCATTTTCACTCACAGCTTCCATCTGTTCGTTGATGTAGTCACCCAATTCGTTTTTGCTAAAAGCCTGGGTAATTTCATCCCCTGCGGTTTTAAAAAATATGCGCAGTACAAAATCACTCACTTTCATCACAAGCCACGAGAAGCCAGAAAACAGGAGGTAGAAAAAATAAGCGGGTAAGGCCAACACCTTTATCAGTGAGTTCGCATAAATCTGAAAAAGCACTTTTGGAAGAAACTCAGCCGTTATTAAGATAACCGCTGTTGAAATCACGGTCTGGGTAAGTACGATAAAATCATTGAGCAAGAGTTGCATCCAATACGGATCTGAAGCAGTGGCTGAAGGAAGCATTTCAGTCAGCACATCACCCATATAATAGCCATAGACCACCAAGGCGATGTTATTCCCGATTAACATACTTGCGATAAACTTCGAAGGATTAGCCGTTAGTCGGCCCAATATCTGAGATAAAAAACCCTCTTGTTTCTTTTCGATCTCAACGTGAATTTTATTCGCTGAGACGAAGGCGATTTCCATCCCTGAAAAAAATGCAGAAAGCAATAGCGCAAATCCGATTATAATCCAATAATGTTCAATCAAAGGCAGGAAGTTTTGGGTTATTCACCTTGACGTTTTTCGAATTTCTTTCTGTAGTTTCTTCTAAAAAAGAACATTCCCAATGAAATTACTAGAAAAAATGCGAATAGCATTCTATCTGAATTCGGTTCACTGTAAATTGAAAACAGTCGCACTGCAGAAAAAAAGGCTACGACTAAATAGAGGTACTCTGTATACTTTAAAATCTTAATCATCTGATTCTTCTTCGACGTTTAATACGCCATAGGTTTGCATAGCGTAAAAATACGTGAAATCTCTGTTGAAATCCAATCCCAATCCATGCATTACCGTTCCATCTTCGGGATTCTCAAAAGTGAATGCTTTTGGGGTAAAAATCCAGGAGTCTTGTCTGTCCCAATAAAGTTTATCGGTATATAATTTCTTGTTGTCATGTGTTTCAATGACCACATTTCCTTCTAATTCAATCAGATTCGTCAATGAATAAACTGTGGCATAATCAGCCTTGATGATTGTTTTTTGATTGGATTCGTCAAAAAAATCTAAAACAATTCCTTCTGGAAACAATTGATGCCTAAAACGCAGATTCTCGTAATTTTCATTGAGCGAGCTGCGCAAAACAACGACTACTCGAGCAGTGTCTTTGTCTTGCAAGCGCAAGGGTTTTGGAGCTTCGGTATAGGTAAGCACAAAGTCTTTTGTGATTCCTTGCGGAAAAATTTCTTTTTGTTTCTCTTCAAGAACACGCTCATATTCTCCACCGCAGCCATAAAAAAGAGATGCCACGACAAGTACTGTCATGGCATTCTTAAATATTTTATTTAGAACCTCAGTTCTCAAATCATTAGTCAAGAGTTGGCACTTTCACGCTTCCACCTACCCAGCATGAGAACGAAATAGTTTGACCTGCACGTCCTGAATTAAAAATGTCTGTTTTAGATGGTGCTTTAGCGTTGTATGAAGCCACTGCTTTTGAAGCTGTACTTCTAAGTGATGGATCTACACGACCTGCCTTAGCTGCTGTTTGTGCTGCTAACCAATAGATAGATCTTTTTTCAAATTGCGACTCACCACAGCTGTTTGCTGAATTAGCATAAAGACTCGCAAGCAGTAAATACGCTCTACCGTTTGCAGGGTAAGCCTGAATCGCCTTATTCAAATAAGTTCTCGCTTGTGAAGAACTTCTCTTTCTCGCAATAGTAGCAATTTTATAAAGGATATTAGATTTTCTGTAGTTGTCTTCTTCTAATTCAACCGCTTTATTAAAATCAGCCATTGCTCCATTGGTATCTCCGTCTTTCTGCTTAAGTGTACCTCCATATAAGTAAGCATCAGCAGAAGGATCTAATGCAAGTTGGGCCTCGAACAATTTTTTAAACATTGGGTCGTCAGTACACTCTTTTGAGAACATTCTTCCCACTGCACTTTTAACCCACTTCACATCGCCTTTGCGCTCTTCATAATTCTTTTCATAAAGTGGAATAAGATTATCGCAGTCTGCAAGCGCACCTAACTTAGAATCGATACTCTGGGCAATTTTACCGTATGATTCTGAATTCGTTGTATAGGCCTTAAGTCTTCTTTTGTCTTTAGAAGTGATACTACCGTCTTCTTCTTTAGGTAATAATCTTTGGATGGCGTTGGTGAGCTTCATATTCTCAGCTTCAACTTTAGCAACAACCTCATCGTACACATCAAAAACAGTTTGAATTTCTTGCTTTCCTTCATCGTGAAGATCTACTAAGCTTGAGAAATACATATAAAGAGCTTGAGGGTTTGAGAAATTTGAACGATCATTCATGAACGCCTCGTTGAGCTGCGCGTAGATGTCGTCTTTTTGAATCATTTTCTCTTTGTATTTGAATAAGACCTTATCAATGATAACGTCTGCCATCGCATAATTTTTTGGGAAAAACTGCATGGAATCGTCATACAATTTCATCAAATCAGCAATAAAAGCATCTTTGTCAGCGCCACTGCTATTTGAAATCTTGTGTTTTAAAATACGCTCTCCGTACAAGAAGTTTGCTCTGTTGATGTCAGGACAAGCTTCTAATACCATTTTCCATGGCTCGTAAGCGGCATCGTAGTTTTTAACTTTAGCGTATTCTACGTAGATAGACAAGTTGGTCATACACTCTTGATTTGGTGCTTGACTCATTGTCATTTGAATGGCAAAGAACAGGGTTAATGTGCTCATTAATAATGTCTTTCTCATATCGTGCGTTTTTTGTGTGGGTAAATGTATCTATTTTCTATTTTTAGTCTATTCTTCTTTTAATGAACCATTTGTCATTCAAAGCGAGTCCAATATTTATGCCAAAGTAGTTTTCCTTAACTAAATCAGCACTTACGGTACCTTTAGACCCGATTTCAATTCCGACGTTCAAATTAGAAAATCGGTCGTTGTAAGTACCTCCCATAGGGAGTCCAATACCAAACGAAAACAAGGATTCTTTTATTGTTTCTCCATTGACAATCATACCTGTATTACTAGATCTGAATCCAGCTCTATAGGTCATTCGATTGTAGATTCCGCTCAAAGCTTGATAATTCGGAATAAAATATCCTCCAATAATAAAATTAGAAGCCTTTTCGTAACCTACATTATCGGCGTTCAAGAATTCGTTTTTAAAGGCGCTCATGTCTTTGTTGTGGTATTCTGCACCGACAAACCATTTATAATCCTTACCTATACCTACTCCGTATTTGAAAGTGGTAGGCACATTGACATCAGTATTTCTAAGGTTATCTTGTTCTAAATCGACATCGACTAGTTCGACATCTCTTCCGTTAGAGACGAAAAAAGATCCTATCGCTTGGCGATTCTCAGAAGTAAAGCTCAGCGGAGAATTCACTCCGAAATAAGCGCGTAATCTGTAGTAGTCATTTTTGATGTATACCTCTGGGCTGTAGGTAAAAGAATAATTGACATCTAAACCGTTGATGCGGGAGTCTCTATTGTCGAAAGTTCCAAATTGCACACCTTGAACAGTTTGAGATCGGTCATAAGCCAAATTCCCAAAGTTGAAATGTGCAGAAGCTCCGACGTTAAAATTTTTACTGAGCTGAATTCCTGCGCCCAAAAAGACCTTATTTAATCCTCCAGAACCTTCGTAAAAAGTACTTACGGTGTCCTGAGACTGATTGATGGTTTCATTCAGAATATTATAGCCCACTGAAGAATAAGGTATTAATCCAAAGCCAACCGACATTTTTTGAGATACCGGAAAAGCCAAGGCTAAATACTCTAAATTGGCTACTACGCTTTCAGCGCTTAGATCATTGGTTTTAAAATTGATGGTGCGATAAGAAATTCCAACGGTGTAAGCGGTAATTTTTAAATCGCCATAAGCAGCAGGGTTCTGAAGGTTTATGTGTATACTGTCTCCTGCCATACTTAGCCCTCCCATAGCTCTGTTGTCAATGGTTGTGCCGCTGCGAAACTCTCCAATCCCAAAAATAGAATAAGGAGAGACCGTTCCGTTTTGGGCCATGGTTGTTATTGTTGTCACTAAGGCGAGTATCGCAAAACCTACTCTCATCATTCAGTTTAAATTTTCTTTCATCAAAGAGTGAATTCCCTTCAGTAAAAAATTAGAATGGGCAAAGATGGAGTTTTTTAGCTTTTTCTCAAAAAAATGAGCGTCTCCACCTGTTAAAATCACTGTTAAATCTGTAAAATTCTCAGAAAAGTGCGCAATAAAACCACTGAGCTCGTGATAAACACCTTCGATTACACCCAGATGCATACATTCTTCTGTGGTTTGACCGAAGCTCTTATCCAAAGATTTGGCATCCAACAAAGGCAATCCATATGTATCCTTATGCATGGCATTGTATCTCGACATGCATCCAGGAGAAATAATCCCTCCGTGATAAACCCCATTGGAGTCTTTAAGGTCATAGGTAATACAGGTGCCTAAATCAATAACCAAACAATTTTGAGTTGGATATTCTTGCTGTGCAGCAGCTACCAGTGCCAAACGGTCTGCGCCCAAAGTAGTCATAGATTGATAATTCGACTTAAAGGTCAAAACAGACTGAGCATTAACATAAAAAAGAGCTTTAGCCGGGGCAAATAGTCTTGAAATGGATTCTGGAACTTCATTTACAGTACAGACCCCTATTCGACTCACCTTATCAAAAGCCTTATGAGCACCGATTTCATCGGCAAAAAACTCCTTTTCCACCACACCTTCTGCAACGACTGCGTCATTTTCAAAAAAAGCCCATTTAATTCGAGTATTGCCTATGTCGACAATTAAATCCATGTCAATTCTATGATTGTTAGATAAATCGTTTTCGAAGATACTTTTTAAAGGTTTTATTTTTGTTATAAATCAAATAAAATTATATTTGCACCCGCTATTTAGCGAGGTACCTTAGCTCAGTTGGTAGAGCAACGGACTGAAAATCCGTGTGTCCCTGGTTCGATTCCTGGAGGTACCAC
>WTJC01000038.1:136888-157802 GCA_011525015.1 Flavobacteriales bacterium | reverse complement strand
GTTAGTGATGGCGATGTCATGCATTTTAGATTTAATGTGTAATTGCCCTAAGGTTTTATATTAAAAAAACCATACCAACCATTGGATTGGCCAAATTCAGTGTGTAAAACTCATACCCTTTTTGTTAATTACTTTATAAGCTGGCTCAAGTAATTCCAACAAAACCACCTTATTTTAGATGACTCAATTTTAATCGATGAGTCAAGTTCAATACACAGAAGAGAATATCCGATCATTAGATTGGAAGGAGCACATCAGAGTACGACCGGGGATGTACATCGGTAAACTCGGTGATGGTTCATCTGCTGATGACGGAATTTACATACTACTCAAAGAGATTCTCGACAACAGTATCGATGAGTTTGTCATGGGTGCAGGTAAGCGTATAGAAATTAAAATTGAAGAGGCCACAGTGCACATTCGAGATTATGGACGTGGAATTCCACTGGGAAAAGTAGTAGACGTTGTTTCTAAAATGAATACAGGTGGAAAGTACGACACACGAGCCTTTAAAAAATCTGTTGGATTAAACGGAGTAGGAACAAAGGCAGTAAATGCACTTTCAAATTTCTTTAAGGTAACTTCAATTAGGGAGAAAAAGGGTAAAACTGCCATATTTAGTGCAGGTGAACTTCAAGAAGAATTTACAGAAGAAACCAAAGAACGCAACGGTACAAAAATTGCCTTCACTCCAGATCAGAGTATTTTTAAAAACTTTAGGTTTAGAGCGGAATACATTGAGCGCATGCTCAGGAATTACGTTTATTTAAATCCAGGGCTTACTATTGTTTTCAATGGGGAGGAATTCTATTCTGAAAACGGTCTAAAAGATTTATTAGAATTTCAAAATTCCCAGGAAGACTTTTTATATCCCATAATACACCTTAAAGGCGACGATATTGAAGTTGCTATAACACACAGCCGTTCACAATACAATGAGGAATACCATTCTTTTGTTAATGGTCAGCATACTACCCAGGGTGGAACACATCAATCCGCTTTCAGAGAAGCTTTAGTCAAAACCATCAGAGAGTTCTTTGGGAAAAATTACGACGCTTCAGATATTAGAAAGTCCGTAATCTCGGCAATCGCAATTAAGGTGATGGAACCGGTTTTTGAATCACAAACAAAAACCAAATTGGGATCGACAGAAATGGGCGATGGCCTACCGACAGTTAGAACTTATATCAATGATTTTATTGGTACTCAGCTCGACAACTTTTTGCATAAAAATGCGGGAGTAGCCGAATTAATTCAGCAAAAAATCGTCCAAGCCGAAAAAGAGCGCAAAGAATTGTCAGGAATACGAAAATTGGCAAGAGAGCGGGCTAAAAAAGCGAGTTTACACAACAAAAAACTAAGAGACTGTCGAGTTCACCTTAGTGACATGAAAAAAGACAGGAGATTAGAGACCACTCTTTTTATTACAGAAGGAGATTCTGCGTCTGGTTCTATTACAAAGTCAAGAGATGTAAATACTCAAGCCGTATTTAGTTTAAGAGGTAAGCCATTGAATTCTTTCGGAATGAGCAAAAAAATCGTGTATGAAAATGAAGAATTCAACCTTCTTCAAGCTGCTCTTAATATAGAAGAATCCCTAGAAAATCTTAGGTATAACAATATAGTTATTGCAACGGATGCTGATGTTGACGGAATGCACATCAGGCTGTTATTGATTACATTTTTCTTGCAGTTTTTTCCAGAACTCATCAAAGAAAATCACTTGTATATCTTACAAACACCTCTATTTAGGGTGCGAAACAAAAAAGAAACAAGGTATTGCTACACCGAAGAAGAACGTTTAAAAGCCTTGAATGAATTAGGAGCAAATCCTGAAATTACAAGGTTCAAAGGATTAGGAGAAATTTCACCTGATGAGTTTAAAAATTTCATCGGAGATGACATTCGATTAGAACCTGTGTTAGCCGATAAATCACTCAGTATAGACCAGTTGTTGACCTTTTATATGGGGAAAAACACTCCAGATCGTCAACAATTTGTCATCAATAACTTGAAAGTAGAACTAGACGCCGTAGAAGAACTATGATTGAAGAAAGCGAAGAGTTACAAAGCAGTCAAAACAACGAATCAGATCGATTGATTACAGTCAGTGGTATGTATCAAGATTGGTTTCTTGACTATGCTTCTTATGTAATTTTAGAACGTGCTGTTCCTTCTATAGAAGATGGTTTTAAGCCAGTACAGCGAAGGATTTTACATGCGCTAAAGGAGTTAGACGATGGGCGTTACAACAAGGTTGCTAACGTAGTTGGTCACACGATGCAATATCATCCTCACGGTGATGCGAGTATTGCTGACGCGATGGTTCAAATAGGTCAAAAGAACCTTCTAATTGATACCCAAGGAAATTGGGGGAATATATTAACAGGGGATAGTGCAGCTGCCTCTAGATATATCGAGGCAAGACTCTCAAAATTCGCACTTGACGTAGTCTTTAGTCCTAAAATTACAGATTGGCAGCTCTCTTATGACGGTCGTAAAAAAGAACCCATTCATCTGCCAGTTAAATTTCCATTGTTGCTCGCACAAGGCGCCGAAGGAATTGCCGTAGGTTTATCGACGAAAATATTACCGCACAACTTTAACGAGCTCATTCAGGCGAGCATCAACTATCTCAAAGGCAGGTCTTTTGAACTCTATCCAGATTTTCCGACTAGTGGAATAATTGACGTCACCAATTACAACGAAGGACTTCGAGGAGGAAAGGTAAGAGTTCGAGCACGAATAGAAGTGCTGGATAAAAGCACCTTGGTGATTAAAGAAATACCTTATGGAACCAATACAAGTTCTTTGATTGACTCCATTTTAAAAGCCAATGATCGCGGAAAGATTAAAATCAAAAAAATTGAAGATAATACCGCAGCTGATGTTGAAATTTTAGTTCATCTTCCGAGTAATATCTCGCCAGACAAAACCATTGATGCACTCTATGCGTTCACCAATTGTGAAATGTCAATTTCACCCTTGGCCTGTATCATTGAAGATAATAAACCCGCTTTTATAAGTGTCAAAACTATACTCGAGCGTTCAACTGATCATACAGTTGAATTGTTGAAACAGGAGTTAAACATAAGAATCAATGAGTTAGAAGAGCAGTGGCACTTTGCTTCTCTTGAAAAGATCTTTATAGAACATCGAATCTACCGAGATATTGAAGAAGAAGAAACTTGGGAAGGCGTTATTTCTGCAATTGACAAAGGTCTAAAGCCACATGTTAAAAATTTAAAGAGAGAGGTTACCACTGAAGACATCGTGCGTCTTACCGAAATAAGAATTAAGCGTATCTCCAAATTTGACTTAGACAAAGCTGCTCAACACATAGAAAATTTAGATGCTGAATTACTAAAAGTTCGAAATGATTTAGCCAACATTATAGATTATACTATTGATTATTTCACTCAGCTTAAAAAGAAATACGGCAAAGACAGGGAACGAAAGAGTGAGATCAAAATATTCGATGATATCGAGGCGACAAAAGTAGTCATACGAAATACCAAACTCTATGTCAATCGAGAAGAAGGTTTTATTGGAACATCTTTAAAAAAGGATGAATATGTTACTGATTGCAGCGACATTGATGACATCATTGTCTTTACCGCTGACGGTAATATGATGGTTACCAAAGTAGACTCCAAAGTGTTTGTCGGAAAGGAAATAATTCATGTAGGCGTTTTCAAAAAGAAAGATTCAAGAACGGTTTACAATATGATTTATAAGGTACACAAAGGAATCACCTATATCAAGCGATTTAGTGTTACCTCTGTCACTAGGGATAAAAAATATAATCTATGTGGCGATCAAAAAAACACCTCAGTCTTGTATTTCACAGCTAATCCAAATGGAGAGGCTGAGAAAGTTATGATTCATCTCAGAAAAACAGGGAGCGTTAAAAAATTAAATTGGGAATTAGATTTTGCTGATTTAGCGGTGAAAGGACGGAATGTCAGAGGTAATATCGTTTCAAAACTACCTGTTAAACGAGTTGACTTCCGTGAAAAGGGCATATCTACCCTAAAACCTAGAAAAATTTGGTACGATAAAATAGTCGGCAGGCTAAATGTTGATGAAAGAGGAGATTTATTGGGTTCTTTCACGCCCAAGGACACCATTCTTTTAATTTCAAATGATGGAGTGGTTAAAAGAATTACACCCGATTTAAATCTAAGAATTGATGCCGAACAATATGCCTTAGTTGAAAAATTTATCGACAACAAACCAATTTCAATTATTTATTTTGACGGTCAAAGAGAACGTTATTTTGTTAAACGTTTCCAATTCGATATCCTAGATAAAG
Organism: Flavobacteriales bacterium; assembly: GCA_011525015.1. Classification (GTDB taxonomy): domain Bacteria; phylum Bacteroidota; class Bacteroidia; order Flavobacteriales; family Flavobacteriaceae; genus UBA3478. The sequence goes on along the minus strand of WTJC01000038.1, from coordinate 153,487 downwards.
AAGAACTAATTATCAGCGAGCACTCAAAAACCAAACTAACTCAGGTTGCTTATGAGTGGAGGCCAGAAATAGAAATTATCTATCAAAAGAAAAGAGGTCAAGATCGAGTTCCTAATGAATATTTTGACCTTAATGATTTTATCGCTGTAAAAAGTCACAAAGCACTTGGTAATCAGCTTACTAAAAATACCATTTTAGAGATAAAAGTAAAGGCCTTACCCTACGAACAAGAAGAAATCAAACCCATAGATTCAAATCCTGAAGACTTCAATTTGAAATTGTTCTAAACTTATTATCCTAGGTGTTATTTCTTTTCATTCTCATATCGAGAAACTCCACTAATAAAGAAAAACAAATGGCAAAATAGAGATATCCCTTGGGAACACTGCCGATTTCTTGATTGAAAACAACTAAATGTGACAGATGAGCAGCTTCTGTAATCAACATGAATCCAATCAGTAATAAAAACGATAGACCTAATATTTGAATTGATGGGTGTTTTGACACAAATGTACCCACGGGATTGGCAAATAACATCATAATTAAAACAGAGAGCACCACTGCAATTATCATTAATACCAAAGCATCATTGGGATTATCTGAAATATTATTGGTCATACCGATGGCCGTTAATATTGAATCCAAGGAAAAAACAACGTTTATAATGGTAATTTGAATGATCGCATTGGTAAAGGTGCTTTTAGTGGTATTGGCAGTCTCTTTTTCAATTAGGGAAGAGTGTTCGACCTTTTCACGTATTTCTTTAGTGCTTTTGTAGAGTAAAAATATGCCCCCTATAAATAAAATCAAGGCCTGACCACTTACAGCTCCAGTAATCCAACTTTTCTCTAAATACCAAAACGCCTTGTTTAATGAGGTTAAATATCCAATACCAAACAACAGGATAATTCGCATTAACATGGCCAAAAGAAGTCCAATATTCGTTGCTGATTTTCGCTGATTCTCATCGAGTTTATTTGCTGAAATAGAAATAAAAATGATGTTGTCTATACCCAATACAATTTCTAGAAAAACAAGGGTAATAAGTGCTACCCAAGCATCTAAAGACGATAAAATTTCAAACATTATTAACCTTATTTCAATTTTATTGCAGTTCCTATAAGACGATTTTCAGCATTGAGTATACCGTATTCAAAGGTATAAGAACTGTCTGTGGTACTTAAAATTTTAAAATGCAGTGGCTTTCTTTCTGCCATTGATTTCGGATTCAGACTTTTTAGTATGTACTCGCAATCATTAATCCACTTAACACTTGACGAATCTATTTTTCCATTGTAATTGTCTATTTCCAATTCTCCATAGCGATCAAAGGTAGATTCTTGTAATTCTCCATTTAGCTCTGTTTTAAATATAAATTCTCCATTTTTGTACTGTGAACAGTTTCTTTCTGGACCATTTACACAACTAAAGAAAAACAAAGAACAAAAAAGACCAAGTACATTTTTCCAATTCATAGCATATAACACATTAGATCAATCGTAAAGATACATGCAAATCAAAGAATTAAAAGGCAGATATATCAATAATGCACATTTACTACCTGTTTTGAAAAGACATTTTCAACAGGAGTATGAAATCATAGGTTTTTCAGAAGAAAAGAGACCCATTTATGCGCTCAAATTAGGGGAGGGAAACACAAAGATTTTAATGTGGTCGCAAATGCATGGAGATGAATCAACTACAACTAAAGCGGTATTAGATTTTGCAAAAAGCTTTAAGTCTAATATCCGTCAGGCAGCGGATGTTCAAATTGTAATCATTCCGATATTAAATCCTGACGGAGCCTATCACTACACCAGGGTAAACGCCAATGGAGTGGACTTAAACAGAGATGCGTACAAGGCGACCCAATTGGAAATGCAAGTATTACATCGCGTCTACAGAGAAGTAAAGCCCGACTTTTGTTTTAATTTACACGACCAGCGCAATATGTATACCGTTGGAGACTCAAATGAAAGTGCTAGTCTTTCGTTCTTAAGTCCATCAGCAGATTCAGAAAAAACATGGACAAATTCAAGAGTTCAATCAGCTTGTTTGATAAATAATATGGTAGAAGCTCTTCCGGAGCATGTCAAACCAAATGTAGGCAGGTATAATGATGACTTTAATATCAATTGTACCGGAGACTATTTTCAATCCTTACATACGCCGACAATTCTTTTTGAAGCGGGTCATTGTAAAGACGATTACATCAGAGAAAAAACTAGAAATTATGTTTTTCTTTCGCTGCAGCAGGCTTTAAAAACAATTAATGATGGAATCATTAAAGGGAATGATGTTGACCTTATTTTGAAAACTTATCATGCTATTCCAGAGAACTCAAAAAAGTTTTATGATGAAGTTTTAATTTTTGACGAAAAAACAATTGGGGTAAGATTTATTATAAAGAAAGAAGGGGAGTATCTCGATTTTATTCCAGAATTCAGTCTTCTTAACAACGATAATTACGTTACGAATTGTTTGTTTGATGCCTCTAAAATAGAGGAAGAGGGCATTAAACAGCATTTAAACTTTAGAAGAAATCAGTTGGAATATTACGTTTTTAATTAATTTCAGTCGATTTAGTTACATAAATTTCAGTAAATCATTAGATATCGTTAATTTTGTTGAAAATTTAAAAAATGGCTGGAAAAGTAAAATTAGACGATTTAGATCATCAGATCCTCGATATGCTCATTGATAATACGAGAACTCCGTTTACGGATATTGCAAAAAAGTTGCTTATTTCTGCAGGCACGGTACATGTTCGAGTTAAGAAAATGGAAGAGGCCAATATTATTAAAGGTTCTTCTTTAACACTTGATTATCAAAAACTAGGTTATTCATTCATCGCTTATGTGGGTATTTTTTTAGAAAAAACACATCAAACAAAGTTTGTGCTTGAACGACTTAATAGTATTCCGTTTGTTACTGTTGCACATATTACGACAGGAAAATTCAATATTTTCTGTAAAATTAGAGCTAAAGACACCACCCACGCGAAAAATATCATTTTTAAAATCGATGATATAGAGGGTGTAAGTCGAACAGAAACTATGATTTCATTAGAAGAAAGCATTAACGATAAGCGACGACTAATGCATACTATATTCAATGAACTTTAAGAATAAGAAAAGTTCTTAATCACAAATCTTTTGATAGTACTCAAAAGCTTCTAAAATCAATTCTTTTTCTACTTGAACGTCATATCGAGCTTCGCCTATATTTTGAAGTAAGACAAACATAACCTTGCCTTTTTTATTTTTTTTGTCGTGAAGGCTCAATTCAAGAATTTTTTCAATGTCCTCAGCTCTAAAATCGACTTTTTCATATAAAGGAGTTATACTTTTAGTTATCAAGGCCAAGTCATTTTCAGATAGATGAGTCAACTTGTACGAAAGATAAGCTTCGAGTATCATTCCAATTCCAATAGCCTCTCCGTGAAAAAGCGCTTCTTTAGCACTGTCTTCAATCATATAAGTTTCAATGGCATGACCTAGGGTATGACCAAAATTTAAAATTTTTCGCAGGCCTTGTTCCTTTGGATCTTCTGTGACCACCTGATGTTTGATGTATACAGATTGCGCTATTAAATTTTTGTAGGCACTAAAATCGGAAATCACTGCACTAAAATGTGATTCTTCATAAATCAAGCCATGCTTAATCATCTCAGCCAAGCCGTTTTTTATTTGTCGCTCATCAAGAGTTTTTAAAAATGAAGGGATAACCAAAGTCATTTTCGCGTTAGAAAAAACACCAATATGATTTTTTAATCCATTAAAATCAATTCCCGTTTTACCCCCTACAGCAGCATCTACCATTGAAAGAAGGGTAGTAGGGATATTTATAAAATCAATACCTCTTTTGTAGGTCGCTGCACAAAATCCACCTAAATCAGTCAAAACTCCTCCACCCAAATTAATCAAAAGTGACTTTCTATCTGCATTGTTATCGGTAAGACCCTGCCATACGATATTACAGCTTTCAACATTCTTGTGCTCTTCTCCCGAAGGGATTTCAATACATGTATATGAAAAATCAGAATGAACAAGAGATTCAAATTGTGCTAAACAGTGTTCCTTGGTGTTTTCATCAACCAAAACAAAGTAAGACGAATAAGTATTATTCTCAGACAATTTTCTCAATTCCAGTTCAGCCTGGTGTTCAAAATAAACATCATAAGATGTCGAAGAGATATGCTTCATATTAAAATACATGACCTTAATGTGATTGAAATCAATCAGCAAGATTTATTTTTGTACTGCAAATTAAGGCAAAAAGAATGGTAAATTTTGATAACACGGCGATTGCCTTTCAAATGAAAAATGACGCTGCCCTCGATCGTGCTTATTTCTTATTTAAGTTAATCAGCAATGAACCTTTAGTCAAAATAGGTACAGCAGCGACTAATTTTGCGCTTAATGCCCAATTACCAGTAGAAGGCCTCATACGTGCTACAGTATTTGATCACTTCTGCGGAGGAGTAAGTGAAGAAGATTGTTTGCAGATCATAAAAGAATTGGGCTCTTACGGAGTACAATCCATTTTAGATTATTCAGTAGAAGGCAAGGTTGAAGAAAATCAGTTTGATTTGGCCGTAGAAAAAAACCTAGAGATCCTTTCATTCATAAAGTCGAGAGAGAAAATACCCTTTGCAGTTTTTAAGCCCACTGCTTTGGGGTCTTCTGACTTATTTTTCAAAGTAAGTGAAGGTATAGAATTAAACGAGTCTGAAAAAAACGCCTATAGTCGTATCGTTGAACGTTATCACACTTTGTGTTCAAAAGCAAAAGAATTAAATCTAAAACTATTAGTCGATGCAGAAGAAAGTTGGTTGCAAAAAGCAGCTGACGATTTGTGTCTTGAAATGATGAAGGTCTATAATACCGAACAACCGATTGTATACAATACATATCAGATGTATCGATGGGATAAAATGAAAGATTTAGAAGAGCTCTTTGATTTGGCGAATCAATTCAGTTTTTTTCCTGGAATTAAGTTAGTTCGCGGAGCATATATGGAGAAAGAACGAAAAAGAGCAAATGAAAAAGGATATACTTCACCCATATGTAAGAATAAGCAAGAAACAGATATCAATTTTGATAAAGGAGCGAAATTTATTTTAAATCAGATCGAAAAGGCATCCATTTTTATAGGTTCTCATAACGAGCAAAGTACCTTGTTGGTTATAAAATATATGGAAGAATACAATATACCTTCAGACCATAGACATATATGGTTTGGTCAATTGTACGGTATGAGTGATCACATATCATTCAACTTAGCCAAGCACGGCTACAATGTGAGTAAATACATCCCTTACGGACCTGTGAAGGATGTTATGCCTTATCTCATAAGAAGGGCAGAAGAAAACACTTCGGTAGCTGGGCAAACAAATAGAGAACTCGAATTGATTAAAAGAGAAAGGTCTCGAAGAAAACTACTTTAAGTAACTCACCACGGTATCACAGCGTTCAAACCTGTATTCTATTTCAGCATATTCAACCACATAACGCTGGCAGGGGCTTGTTCTAGTCTCACTTTTGTTAAAAAGCACCGTACCTTCGACAAGCACACTATCTTTTAAAAAAACAGTAAAATCGCTGTTTTTTCTCAAATCCTTTAAAACCCTGCAATTGGGAAAATAACAGTAATCCAAACCTTTACCGTCTGTTTTTTGATCAATTATAAAGTTCAAAAAAAGAAGTCCAAAGAAAAGACCAATAGAGAAGTAGAACAGACGTTTAAAAAAGGTTTTTTTCATTTAGTACATCAATAATCGTATGTCGTTATATCTTTTTTCAAACCAACGCGAAACACGTTCGTTCGTAACCAAACCTTTATATGCAAATACACTATCGCGAAGACCTTCATTTAATCGAAGAGCATGCTCCATATGACCGTCTATACCAATTTGTATAAGAAGAGGAACCAATACATTGTTAATTCCCGTGGAGGCCGTTTGCGCATAATTCGAAGGTAAATTATACATTCCATAATGTATAACACCGTGTTTAACATATGGATTTGTTTTCGGTTGTAATTCTATAGATTCAATACAGCCACCTCTATCAAGTGTTAAATCTATAACCACTGATCCCGGTTTCATGTGCTTTATCAAATCCTCTGAAATCACAATCTCTTTTAAATTTTGTGTATTGGAAGCTGCTACAATGACATCACTTTCAAGAATCGAATTCTGAAAGGCTTCACTGTTGTATATTCCCGTCTGGATTTGAGAAGACAACTGTGTGCTTATAGCCCGTAAGCCCGAAACAAGCTCATCAAAAATAGAAACGGTGACCCCTAAACTTAAGGCGTGTTTTGCTGCCGTAAGTGCCGCTTGATTTGTTCCAATAATACACATCTTTGTAGAGGGAATGCCGTATATATTACCGAACAACATGCCCTTTCCTTCATTTACACTAGACAAAAATTGCGCCGCCAAAAACACCGATGCCAGTCCTGAAATTTCCTCTAAAACTTCTAAAATGGGGTATTTTTCTTGATCATCTTTAAGAAAGTCATAGGCGCAGGCAATGATTTCTTTTTGTTGTATGATTTCTAATGATGCTGCAGACAATGTATTTATTTGCAGCGCAGAAAAAATAGTTGAATTCGGTTTTATTTTCTGAAGCTCTTTTTCGGTAGGTGGAGAAATTTTAAGTACAATAGAATGAGATAAAACCTCGTCATTACTGCTGTTTATTATTGCTCCGGCCTGTTCATACATCTCATTGGTAAAATGAGATTTCAAGCCTGCATCTTTTTCAACCACAACAGAATGTCCGTTTTCAACTAAAGATCTAACACCTGAAGGGGTAAGAGCAACTCTGTTCTCATTTGAAAAGAGCTCTTTAGGAATACCAATATGTAGTTTTTTGGAAGATTGAAGAACCGCAAGCCGCTCCTCTTGGGCAAGTATACCCTGTTGTTGAAATAAAATTGGTTCAAACGATTCTCCAGACAATTCTAATCGATTATATCAATCGAAATTAGTCATTTTTTTCGAACAAAATTCGTTCACTCTTTGCCCTTGTCTTGAGATAACGCTCTTTTCTGATGTTCAAAATTTCGCGTTCTTTTTCAAGCGCTTCTTTTTCTTTCATAAGGTCAAGTTCTTGCTCGATTACATCTAAATCAATGCCGTGCACAAAACGATCGTATAAACGTATTCTAATAAAGTATACAAGAGGAATGATTACCATACAAATTGGTAATAACCAAAGTAAGTTCTCAGTATCTACAACTTCGTCTGTTGAATAATACAACTCGAACAACTGAAAGGCGTACATGGTTAATGGGATAAGTAAAATGTGATACCACCAATGTTTACAGGTCAAAAACCAAATCAAAATGAGGTAAAAAGGAATAAACTTGCTCAACACAAACCATACATAGGTTTCTACATCATAAAAACCGTGACTGTCTATTGTTATTCCAAAAATCGTTATGACTTCATCTGGTTGGTCCGGCAAATAAGTGTGAAACTTATACAAAAAAGGAGCAAGCAATATGAAAAAAACAATAAAAGACTCAATAATGAACTTGTGTTTTACCTGAGTAGAATTGTTGCGAAGCATAAACGATTTTTTATATACTTCTTTAAACGAAAAAAGGACGGTCTTAGTGCCGTCCTTTTAAAAAATCCGTTAAAGTGCAATTATTATCGCTTATGAGGCAATATGATGCGACTTTTACGCACGTCTAGTTCCTTTGAGTCTTCTAATGTAACCACTGTTCCCACAGCAGAAGCTACTAAGATCATAAAAGAAAAAAGACCCGCAACTACTCTTTTAGTGTTCATAATACTAAATTTTAGAAGTGAAGTGAATCTTTCACAATTCAAATATAGTATTTTTCTTACAAATTGTGTAATACAAAGATTAAAAGTGCATTACACCGAAGGATTACAACAATCAAATCAAGTGAGATAAACGGAGAATTCTGGAGTTTGAATCGATGATTTCAATTTCAATACATAAAGCCTTTAATGGTTTAAAAACAGCTAAACGTTCAGCCCATTCAATAAAAACCATTCGCTCTGCGTCAAGGTAATCCTCAAACCCTATTTGAGTTAATTCGTGCTCATTTTCAATACGATACAAATCAAAATGGTATATGTAATCTTTGATATTATGCGAATAATATTCGTTTACAATAGCAAAAGTTGGGCTCTGTACATTTCCCTCTACTTCAAGATTTTTAAGTAAGTTTTTAATTAAGGTTGTCTTACCTGCCCCCATTGGAGCATAAAACAATACTTTCTGCCCCAGTAAATGTGGAAGCAAATTATGACAGACCTCTTCAATATTGTCTAGGCTATATTCTACTGTAAAAATCAAGCTTATTGTTACTTTTTTGGCAAAAATAAGACAAGCTGTACTATTTGAGATTATTTAAGATATTTGCAGCAAGTTTAAAGTGAACATTGATACAACAAAGGAAACTCAAAGTATTTAACGACCCTGTCTACGGCTCTATAGGGATTCCTAACGACTTCATCCTTGAACTCATAGCACACCCGTTTTTTCAGCGCCTTAGAAGAATTTCACAGATGGGGCTTTCTTATTTGTCTTATCCCGGAGCTCATCATACCCGATTTCATCATGCCATAGGGGCGATGCATCTAATGAATAAAGCCATAACGACACTGCGATATAAGGGTGTAGAAATAAATAAATCAGAAGAACATGCATTGCTAGCAGCTATTCTTTTACACGATATAGGACATGGTCCGTTTTCACATGCACTTGAAGAAGTGCTCGTCAAAGACGTTCATCATGAAACGCTCTCTCTTAAATTTATGCAAGCGCTAAATGAAAGTTTCAAAGGTGAATTGAAGATGGCAATTTCCATTTTTGAAGGCAGGCATCCAAAAAAGTTTTTGTCTGCTCTTGTAAGCAGTCAACTTGACATCGATCGTCTTGACTACCTCAAACGAGATAGTTTTTTTTCTGGAGTAGCTGAAGGTAATATCAATTCAGAACGACTCATCACCACCATGAACGTTCAAAATGATAATATAGTTATTGAAGAAAAAGGAATCCATTCTATAGAAAAATTTCTAATGGCTAGACGATTCATGTACTGGCAAGTCTATCTGCACAAGACAAGTGTTGTCGCTGAACTCATGTTAAAAAACGTAATTAACAGAGCTCGTCATTTGATAAAAAGCAGATCTGATTTTATGCATGAAACTGCAGTCGGTGAATTTTTACTAGATCATATACACTTAAATCAAAGTGATTTTTTAGTCAAGTTTGCTCAACTCGACGATACCGATATCATTCAATTACTGAAAACTTGGATTGATGATTCAGATTCAATATTGGCTTTTTTATCAAAAGGTTTGATTCATAGAAACCTATTGGACATACGATTTTATGACAAAGCACCGAGCGATGAAGAATATTTGAACATTTCCAAAAAAGTAGCAGATTCTTTTAAAATCAGTCTGTTAGATGCTGAATTTTTAGTGTATCAAGGGGTTTTAACCAATACGCCTTATGAGCAGAACAAACAACCTATTTCAATACTTAAAAGAAACGGAGAGGTCGTTGAGTTTTTAAACTTAAGCCAATTTAGCGCAAACAGCGGATTTACTGCAGAACAACAGCGTCATTACATATGCTTTCCTAAATCCGTATTTTAATCAAAATTGCTAAATTTGCAACCTATGAATTTTTCGGCCCAGCAGATTGCAAATTTTGTGGATGGTGAGATTGTCGGTAATCACGATTGTTCGGTAACGTCAATAAGCTCTATCGAAAATGCCGAACCGGGAACACTCTCTTTTCTATCAAATCCAAAATACAGCGCTTATCTAGAAAGTACTGACGCCAGCATAGTTATAACTTCGAAAGATTTAGCAGAAGACAAAAACTATAAGGGCACTTTAATTTTAGTTGAAAATCCTCAAGATGCCATCGCCCAGTTGATCTCATTACACGATCAAATGACCGCCAAACCTAAAAAAAATGGCGTGCACTCAGGAGCTATTGTTCATCAAGAAGCAATCATCGAGGATACCGTTTTTATAGATGCGTTTTCTGTTGTTGAACAGGGTAGTGAAATAGGGGAAGGTTCTCAAATCCATACTCAGGTATATATTGGAGCCAACGTGAAAATCGGCGCAAACTGTATCATTTATCCTGGCGTTAAAATTTACAAAGACACTCAGATAGGAGATCATTGTATTATTCATGCCAATACAGTCATTGGCTCAGATGGATTCGGGTTTAATCCAGACCAAAATGGGGTTTATCAAAAAATACCTCATTTAGGAAATGTTATTTTGGAATCAAACATAGAAATAGGAGCCAACTGCACTATTGACAGAGCTACATTAGGAAGCACTAAAATTAAGGAAGGAGTAAAACTCGATAACCAGATTCACATTGCACACAATGTGCAGATAGATAAACATACTGTAATTGCAGCTCAAACGGGTATTGCAGGATCTACCAAAATCGGTTCTTATTGTATGATAGGAGGCCAGGTTGGTTTTGTAGGTCATATCACTGTAGGAGACCAAGTTAAAATACAGGCACAATCAGGAGTCGCACGTAGTCTAAAGGACAAATCTGTTGTTCAGGGTACACCGTCTATTGACTACACTAATTACAACAAGTCCTATGTTCATTTTAAGAACTTAGAAAAAATTGAAAATCGTTTAAGAACAGTCGAAAAAGAATTAAAATCAAAACACAAGTGAAACAAAAAACGATTGCTAAAGAAACCACACTCAAAGGAGTAGGTTTACATACTGGAAAAGAAGTAAGCCTAACATTTAAACCTGCTGAAGTCAATACGGGTTTTGTGTTCTGTAGAGAAGATCTCGAAGGTAGCCCAAGTATACAAGCCTTGGCTCAATACGTTACAAGAACTGAAAGAAGTACCATTCTAAGCGATGGATCCATTGAAATTCATACTTCTGAACACGTATTAGCAGCTTTAACGGGTATGGATTTAGACAATGTATTAATTTGCTTGGATTCTGAGGAGCCTCCTATAATGGACGGTTCATCTATTCATTTTGTCAACGCCATAGAAGAGGCTGGCATTGTAGAACAAGATGCAGAACAAGAGGTTTTTGAAGTCACCGAAATAATTGAATACAAAGACGAAAATACTGGAAGTGAGTTAATATTATTACCTCATGACAGTTATGAAATCAATGTGATGGTTGATTTTGGTTCTAATATCATCGGAACACAGAACGCGAGTATTACAGACATTTCACAATTCAAAGATGAAATAGCAGATTCTAGAACTTTTAGTTTTTTGCACGAAATTGAAATGCTACTGGACAATGGACTGATCAAAGGTGGTGACTTAAATAACGCCATCATCTATGTAGATAAGGAGTTGTCCGATGGTACCATGGAAAAGTTAAAAACGGCATTCAACAAAGAGCAAGTAGCTGTTAAACCCAATGGAATACTGGATAATTTAAATCTACATTATCCTAACGAGGCGGCGAGACACAAGTTATTAGACGTAATAGGTGATTTGAGTTTAGTAGGAACTAAAATAAAAGGTAAGCTCATCGCTATCAAACCTGGACACCACGTCAACACAGAGTTTGCAAAGAAAATAAGTAAGCACATTAAAGACAGTAAAAGAAATAAAGCACCGCAAATTGATTGGAATAGTCCTCCTTTAATGGATGTTACTCAAATCATGAATATGCTTCCGCATAGACCTCCTTTTCTTCTCATTGACAGAATATACGAGTTGACTACTTCCAGAGTAGTAGGAACAAAGTCTGTTACCATGAATGAGGGTTTTTTTGTAGGTCATTTTCCAGGAGCTCCAGTGATGCCAGGTGTTTTACAAGTTGAGGCCATGGCCCAAACCGGTGGAATTTTAGTATTGAGTACAGTTCCAGACCCTGAGAATTATTTGACCTTTTTCATGAAAATGGACAATGTAAAGTTCAAACAACCCGTTGTTCCAGGAGATACACTTGTTTTTGATTGTGAATTAATTACACCTATTCGTCGTGGAATATGTCATATGAAAGCAAATGCTTACGTCAACGACAAGCTGGTATCTGAAGCAGAACTTATGGCACAAATTGTAAAGAAAAAATAATGAATCAGCCCTTAGCTTACGTACATCCTGGAGCCAAAATCGCTAAAAACGTGGTGATTGAACCATTCGCAACCATACACAATAACGTTGAAATTGGAGAAGGTACCTGGATCGGTTCGAACGTAACCATAATGGAAGGTGCTAGAATTGGAAAAAACTGCAATATTTATCCAGGGGCTGTAGTATCAGCTGTACCTCAGGATTTAAAGTATAAAGGGGAAGAGTCAGTCGTAATTATTGGAAATAATACCACCATTAGAGAATGTGTAACCATCAATAAAGGAACTGAAGATCGAATGAAGACGGTTGTTGGTGACAATTGTCTAATTATGGCCTATTCTCATATTGCTCATGATTGCTTCGTTTCTAATGGCTGTATATTTAGTAACAATTCAACATTAGCAGGACATGTTACTATAGGTGAAAATGTTGTTTTGGCTGGAATGGTCGCTGTTCATCAATTTGTTTCAGTAGGTCACCATGCTTTTGTGACGGGAGGATCCCTGGTTCGAAAAGATGTTCCTCCTTATGTCAAGGCCGCCCGAGAACCACTATCCTATGTAGGAATCAATTCAATAGGATTGCGAAGAAGGGGATTCAGCACAGAGAAAATAACAGAAATTCAAAATATTTACCGCATTCTGTATCAGAAAAACTACAATAATTCTCAAGCAATGGAAATTATTGAGGCTGAGATGGAAGCCACTCCAGAACGAGATGAAATTTTACAATTTATCAGAGATTCGCAACGCGGAATCATGAAAGGATATTTTAGCAATACATAACATATGGCAAGTACATCAGACATTCGAAAAGGATTATGCATCCGTTACAACAGTGATATTTTTAAAATCATTGAGTTTTTACACGTAAAACCAGGAAAAGGTCCCGCTTTTGTAAGAACGAAACTCAAAAGTGTAACCACAGGAAAAGTCATCGATAACACCTTTTCGGCGGGTCACAAGATTGACGATGTTCGCGTTGAAACTAGAAGTTATCAGTACTTGTACAGTGAAGGAGACAGCTTTCACTTTATGAATACCGTTGACTACGATCAAATTAGTTTGCAAAGAGATGCATTAGATGCTGCTGATTTACTTAAAGAGGGTGAAATCGTTACTATTATGTTCAATACCGAAGACAGCATGCCATTATCGGTTGATATGCCTGCATCTGTTGTACTTGAGGTAACGCATTCAGAACCCGGTGTCAAAGGCAATACGGCAACCAACGCCACTAAGCCTGCAACAGTTGAAACAGGCGCAAGAATTAATGTTCCTCTTTTTATCAATGAAGGAGATAAAATTAAAATTGATACAGAAAAAGGAACTTACATGGAACGTGTTAAAGAATAGATGAAGTTTCCCACTGCACTTTCTGTGCGTTCTATAGCTAAAGAATTTGATTGCGCTCTAAAAGGAGACGACACCCTTTCCTTAACAGGAATAAGTGAAATTCACAATGTTAATGAAGGTGACCTCATATTCGTAGACCATCCTAAGTATTACGACAAAGCCCTAAGATCAAAGGCAAGTGCAATCATAATCAATAAAGAGGTAGAAGTACCTGAAGGCAAGGTTCTGTTACTCACAGAACATCCTTTTCATGTTTTTAATGCGATTTTAAAAAGATATAATCCTCACACACACTTTCAAGAAGATCAATATAACATTGATGCTTCTGCTGTCATAATGTCCAATGTCAGCATTGGTAAAGGGGTTTCTATAGGGCCAGGGAGCATTATACATCCAAACGTGGTCATATACGACGGTGTTCAAATTGGCAAGAATGTTGTCATACAGGCGGGAACAGTATTGGGGTCTAATGCGTTCTATTACAACAAGAAAAATAACAACTATCATTTGATGCATTCAGCCGGTGGCTTAGTTATAGAAGATAATGTTGAAATAGGTGCGCTATGCAGTATTGATAAAGGAGTAACAGCAGATACCATTATAAAAAGTGGCAGTAAACTAGACAATCAGATTCAAATTGGTCATGACTGCGTAATTGAGGAAAATTGCCTTATTGCTGCACAATGTGGTATAGCCGGATGCGTAACCATTCAAAAAAACAGCGTCTTATGGGGTCAAGTAGGGGTGACCAGTGGAGTGACTATAGGACACAATGTGGTGGTTTTAGGTCAAACTGCAGTGACAAAATCATTAGCACCTGAAAAAACCTATTCAGGAGACCCTGCAGTACCCTATAGAATGAATTTAAAACAAAAGGCTGCGATTAAACAATTACCTGATTTTCTAGAAGGCTTAAAAAAGAAGTAATATAGTTCTACAATTAACTTTCATGTTCTATTTTTGTGCCAAATTTTAACCATGAGCGTACTTGTTAATAAACATTCTAAAATTATAGTTCAAGGCTTTACAGGTTCTGAAGGAACCTTTCATGCCGAACAAATGATTTCTTACGGAACTCAATTAGTTGGTGGAGTTACTCCTGGAAAAGGTGGACAAGAACACCTTGGACTTCCTGTTTTTAACACTGTCAGAGAAGCCGTAGAAAAAAAAGGGGCCGATACTTCAATCTTGTTTGTGCCGCCAGCTTTCGCTGCAGATGCTATAATGGAAGCCGCCAATGCCGGTATTAAAGTAATTATAGCCATAACAGAAGGAATTCCCGTTGCTGATATGGTAAAGGTTTACGACTATATTCAAAAATTTGATTGTACTCTAGTAGGACCGAATTGCCCTGGTGTCATAACCCCAGAGGAAGCCAAGGTTGGTATTATGCCTGGTTTCGTCTTTAAAAAAGGAAACGTAGGTATCGTTTCTAAATCAGGAACACTTACCTATGAGGCATCAGATCAGGTAGTAAGACAAGGTTTAGGCGTTTCAACTGCTATAGGTATTGGAGGAGATCCAATTATCGGGACAACCACAAAAGAAGCACTACAAATGCTTATTGAAGATGAAGAAACTGAAGCTGTTGTTATGATTGGAGAAATCGGTGGACAATTAGAATCAGATGCAGCTCATTGGTATGCTGAAAGCGGAAGCACAAAACCTGTAATAGGATTTATCGCTGGTGAAACAGCACCCGCAGGTCGTACTATGGGACACGCAGGAGCTATTGTAGGTGGAAGCGATGACACAGCACAAGCAAAAAAGAAAATCATGAGAGAAAAAGGCATTCATGTGGTGGATTCTCCAGCTGAAATAGGCCTTAAAGTAAAAGAAGTATTATCATGAAAATGCTAGAAGGCAAAAATGTCATTTTAACAGGTGGCAGCAGAGGTATAGGAAAAGGTATAGCCATTGAATTCGCAAAGAGTGGTGCCAATGTTGCTTTTACCTATAGTTCAAGTGAGGCTCCTGCTAAAGAATTGGAAAATATGCTCCGCACAGAATACGGAGTTCAAGCTTTTGCATATAAGAGTAACGCTGCAGTTTTTGAAGATTGCGAACAATTAGTCAAAGATGTACTAAGCAATTTTGACAGTATAGATGTATTAATCAACAATGCCGGAATTACTAAAGACAACTTACTCATGCGTATGTCAGAGTCTGATTTTGATGATGTTATCGATGTCAACTTAAAGTCTGTCTTTAATATGACCAAAGCAGTGCAACGTACCATGCTCAAACAACGAAACGGAAGTATCATTAATATTTCTTCTGTCGTTGGAGTCAAAGGAAATGCTGGTCAAGCAAATTACGCAGCATCTAAAGCCGGTATCATAGGATTCACAAAATCAATAGCCCTTGAATTGGGCTCAAGAAATATCCGCTCTAATGTGATTGCACCTGGATTCATTGAAACTGAAATGACCGCCAAACTAGATGAGTCTGTCGTGGATCAATGGAGACAAGGAATTCCACTTAAAAGAGGTGGAACTACTGAAGATATTGCAAACGCCTGCTTGTTTTTCGCTTCAGAAATGTCCTCTTACGTCACAGGTCAAGTCTTATTAGTAGATGGAGGAATGTTAACTTAAAAATTTAAAATGGAAAGATTACCAAAACTAGTATTACCTATTACAGCAATCACTTTTTTCGTGCTCATTTTAGTGTCGAAATCTGCATTAACCATTGGTTCAGGAGAGGCCGGAGTGCTTTACCGAACATTTGGTGGTGGTGTTGTAACCGATGAGGCACCTCTAGGTGAAGGATTTCATTTAATCATGCCTTGGAACAAGGTTTATATCTATGAAGTGCGACAACAAGAGGTCTTCGAGTCTATGAAAGTATTATCCTCTAACGGATTAGACATTCAATTAGATGCCTCAGCTTGGTTTCAGCCTAAGTATGAATCATTGGGTAAGCTACATCAAGAAAAATCAGAAAAATATAAAGAGCGTATTCTTTTACCTGCCATTCGCTCAGCTGCGAGAAGTGTAGTGGGTAGATATACGCCTGAACAGCTTTATTCCAGCAAAAGAGACGCCATTCAAAAGGAGATTTATGAGGAAACTAAAAACATCGTAGACGATCAGTACATTCAATTAAATGAAATACTAGTTCGAGATGTTACACTTCCTCCTAC
>WTJC01000038.1:133136-136788 GCA_011525015.1 Flavobacteriales bacterium | reverse complement strand
TTAATTCTTGGTAACAATTAAGAGAAATGACAACAAATCATATGCATCATATAACACCTTAACAAACGAGTTTTAACAATTCGCAAAACCCGTTTGTACCTATTACAACCGGGTTTTTTTTATTAGTATGAAAAAGATAAGATTAGCATTACAAAAGAGCGGAAGACTTCACGACGAGTCTTTACAAATTTTAAAAAATTGTGGGATTGAGATTCAAAACGGGCAAAATCAACTCAAAGTTTCTTCTTCTAATTTTCCATTAGAAGTGTTTTTTCTAAGAAACAGTGACATCCCAGGATACCTTCATGACAATGTGGTAGATATAGCCGTAATTGGCGAAAATTTATTGCATGAAAAAGGAGAGGGTATAGTGGTAAACGAACAGCTAGGGTTCTCAAAATGTAGAGTGTCTATTGCAGTTCCCAACCAAAGCGATATTGAGAATGTCTCTGACCTTCAGTCAAAGAGCATTGCAACCTCTTACCCAAACACCCTTAAAAAGTTTCTTGAAGAACATCAAATTGAGGCCAAAATTCATGTCATAAACGGCTCTGTTGAAATTGCACCTAATATTGGGCTTGCAGACGCTGTATGTGATATAGTAAGTAGTGGAAGTACCTTGTTCAACAATAATCTCAAGGAAATTAAAACCATTTTGAAAAGTGAGGCTGTATTATGCAGCTCACCTTCTATAGATGTGGAAAGAACAGCGCTTTTAAACCAACTACTTTTTAGAATTAGAGGTGTGCTTAGCGCTAAGAGGTTTAAATACTTATTGATGAATGCTCCTGCTGATAAGGTTAATCAAATCACAGCTCTTTTACCCGGAATGAAAAGCCCAACAGTAATGCCTTTGGCAGATAAGTCTTGGGTTTCAATTCACACCGTTATCGAAACAGATGAATTTTGGAATGTTATTGACTTGCTCAAAGAAAATGGAGCGCAAGGGATATTAATATGTCCAATTGATAAAATGTTTGTATGAAAAAGATCTACCAAAATCCTTCGAGGAATTTATGGGAGCAAATTTGTGAAAGACCTGCTATAGATGATTCCACCCTTGAGGAACTTGTAGCAGAAGTCTTCAATGAGGTTAGAGCAAATGGTGATAAGGCCATCATAAATTATACACAAAAATTTGATGGAGTTTCAATTTCAAAAATTGAGTTAGAGGATTTTCAAAACAGCAAAAATGACGAGATAAGCGATTCCTTAAAACGAGCCATACAAAGAGCGTATAAAAACATCTATAAATTTCACAAAGCGCAAAAAACGGCACGAATAAGAGTTAATACTGATTATGGTGTGGAATGCTGGCAAGATAAAAAGCCGATAGAGAATGTTGGAATTTACATCCCTGGCGGGAGTGCTCCACTTTTCTCAACCATTTTAATGCTCGCTATTCCGGCAAAAATTGCAGGTTGTAAAAATATAATTCTGTGCACTCCTCCAAACAAAGAAGGTAAAATTCATCCTGCAATTCTTTATACCGCCAAATTGTGTGGGGTAACAGCTGTCATGACTGTTGGAGGTATTCAAGCTATCGCAGGTCTCACTTTGGGAACAGAGAGTATTCCAAAGGTTTCAAAAATTTTCGGACCAGGAAATCAATACGTCACTAAGGCAAAACAATACGCACTTAACTTTGGAGCAGCCATTGATATGCCGGCAGGCCCAAGTGAACTCTTGGTGGTGGCAGATCAAAGTTCAAACCCTGTATTTGTAGCTGCAGATTTATTATCTCAGGCCGAACACGGAAAAGATTCTCAGGTCGTTTTAGTTTGTCCTTCAACTGAAATCGTAGCCCAGGTTCAAAAGCAAATAAGCGAACAAACACAAAAACTAGAACGTCAAGACATCATAAATGCTGCCTTGCAAAACAGTTTTGCAGTTTGTCTCGAAGATGAGAAAGATCAAGTCGATTTTATTAACGCATACGCTCCAGAACACTATATAATTAACGTTGAAAACGAATCCTATTTCGTTGAAAATTGCGCAAATGCCGGTTCTGTTTTTATCGGAGATTACACTCCTGAAAGCGCGGGAGATTATGCTTCTGGCACAAATCACACCCTACCTACAAATGGTTATGCAAGACAGTACAGCGGAGTTAATTTAGATGCCTTTCAAAAAGCGATCACCTTTCAAAAAATCCAAGCTCGTGGTATTCAATCTCTAGGACCAGATATTGAGACCATGGCAGAGGCTGAAGGATTACAGGCCCATAAAATGGCGGTGACTTATCGTTTAGAAGCACTTAAGGATAAAGAGTTTGATAAAAAAGAAGCTAACTCAATAGAATTACAAGGAAAACCATCCTTTATTGATTTAAAACCTTACCAATCTGCACGTGATGATTTCAGCACTGAATCTGAAGTGACCTTTTTAGATGCCAATGAAAACCCCTATAATTCCCCAACTAATAGGTATCCAGATCCACATCACAACAAATTAAAGGTACTGTTGGCGGACTATTTTAAAACAACAGCAAGTCAGCTGCTCATTGGTAACGGAAGTGATGAGATTCTTGATTTGGTTATGCGAGGTTTTTGTACTCCTGCAGTGCACAATGTACAAATTGTAGATCCCACTTATGGGATGTATGAAATTCTTGCAAAAATCAACCATATTGAGGTAGAAAAAATACCCTTGAACAATGATTATAGTTTTCCAATTCAACATTGGGATACTTCAAATCAAAAAGTGGGGCTAAGTATCATATGTAATCCGAACAATCCCACCGCAAACAAGGTTGAAATAAAACAGCTTGAAAAAATTATAGCTGCTACGGAACATATGATCCTTATTGACGAAGCCTATATCGAATTCAGTCCTGAGAGTAGTGCAATAGCGCTCACTTCTAAATATAATAATCTGATGATTTGCCGAACCATGTCAAAGGCTTTTGGTCTTGCTGGAGCGCGAATAGGAGCCTTAATATCGAATCCGCAAACCATAAGTTATTTGTCTAAACTAAAGCCGCCTTACAATTGCAGCAGTTTAAATCAAAATGCAGCTATTGATCAATTGAAAAAGATAGAAATCGTTCAAACCGAAGTTGATCAGATTATTGAACAAAGAAGCGTTTTGATGAAAGAGTTGACAAAACTTTCCACGATAAAACGAGTTCTGCCCACAGAAACTAATTTCATTATGGTGGAGGTGGAAAAGCCCAATGAATTGTATCAGGTATTAATTGAAAAAGGATTTGTGGTAAGAAACAGATCTAAATTACATCTATGTAAAGGAATGCTTAGAATAACTGTGGGAACCGAGAACGAAAACAAAAGACTTCTTCAAACACTTCAACGCTTATGAAAAAAATTCTATTTCTCGACAGAGACGGCACCTTAATCAAAGAGCCAGAGGACTATCAAATAGACAGCTTTGAAAAATTGCATTTCTTGGAAGGTGTTTTTGACAATCTTAAAAAGATATGTGCACTCGAAGATTATGAACTCGTCATGATTACGAATCAAGACGGTTTAGGCACAGCTTCATTTCCTGAAGAAAGCTTTTGGCCCGTTCAAAATTTAATAGTTAACACCTTTAAAGATCAAGGAATACATTTTAGAGAAATTTGTATCGACCGTAGTTTTCCAGAAGAAAATAAACCCACAAGAAAGCCTAAGACTGGACTTTTAAACCACTA
>WTJC01000038.1:109246-133036 GCA_011525015.1 Flavobacteriales bacterium | reverse complement strand
CATATGCTTGATCAATTGGCAAAGCACGGCCAATGCAATTTAAAGATTGAAGTTAAAGGTGATCTTGAGGTTGACGAGCATCACACTATAGAAGATACTGGTATTGCACTTGGAGAAGCTTTTAAAAAAGCATTGGGCAATAAGTTAGGGGTAGAACGCTACGGCTACTGTCTACCCATGGACGATTGTTTAGCTCAATTCGCTATAGACTTTGGAGGCCGAAGCTGGATTGTCTGGGATGCGACATTCAAAAGAGAAAAAGTAGGGGATATGCCTACGGAAATGTTTTACCATTTTTTTAAGTCTTTCGCAGATGGGGCTTTGGCAAACATTAACCTTAAGGCTGAAGGAGAAAACGAACATCACAAAATTGAATCCATTTTTAAAGCCTTTGCCAAATCAATCAAAATGGCCGTAAGGCGAGATGTAAATCACATGATTTTACCAAGTACTAAAGGAAGCTTATGAAAATCGTCATTATAGATTACGGTTCTGGCAATGTGCAAAGTGTTCAATTTTCATTGCAACGCTTGGGTTACACGGCGTCCTTATCCGCTAATAAAAATGAAATTAAAAGTGCAGACCGCGTCATATTTCCTGGAGTAGGCCACGCACAAATGGCGATGAATAATCTTGAGAAAAACGATTTAGTCGAACTGATTGCAAACCTGAGTCAACCTGTATTAGGTATCTGTTTAGGCATGCAATTGATGTGTAATCAAACCGAAGAAGGAGACGTTAAAGGTTTGGGGATTTTTGATGCCAAGGTTAAAAAGTTTCAAGACTTAAAAGTTCCTCAAATCGGATGGAATACCTTGAGCTCGTCATCTGATAAATACCACAACAATTACGTGTATATGATTCACAGTTTTTACGCCGAAATCTGTGAACAAACCCAGGCCAGTTGTACCTACGGATTAAATTACAGCGCTGTACTGCAAAAAGATAATTTTATGGCATTTCAATTTCATCCTGAAAAGAGTAGCCGCTATGGTGCAAAACTCATTAATGAATTTATAACACAGAAATGAAATTAATACCAGCAATTGATCTGATCAACGGAAAATGTGTTAGACTGACAAAAGGGGCTTATGATACCAAAAAGGAGTACCATTCAAACCCTACAGAAGTCGCGTTAAATTTCGAAAAAATGGGTATCACACATCTTCATTTGGTCGATTTAGATGGAGCTAAGCAAAAAAAGATTGTGAACGCTTATGTTTTAGAGCAAATCAAATCTAAAACCAACTTAACCATTGACTTTGGAGGCGGTTTACATGATATACAAGAAGTTGAAAAGGCATTTGATTTAGGCGCGAGCTATGTTACACTCGGTAGTATGGCTGCAAAGTATACTGACAAAGCCAAGAAGTGTATTGAGCGCTTTGGAGCAGATAAAATTATTCTTGGCGCAGATTTCTTAAATGGGCAAATAGCCGTTTCAGCATGGAGTGAACAATCAAATATTAATTTATTTGAATTTGTTCAGTATTATATGAATTTAGGCGTTAAAACAGTGATTTGTACTGACATTTCAAAAGATGGCATGTTGCAAGGACCTTCTACGGCAATTTATCAAAAACTCATTTCTCGATTTGACGACATCAAACTTATTGCCAGTGGAGGTGTTTCAAGTATTCAAGACGTTTATGATCTTGAAGCTATTGGTTGTCATGCTGTCATTTTAGGAAAAGCCATTTACGAGAACAAAATAACGCCATCAGAACTCCAAAACTACTGTAATAATGGTATGTAAAAGAATTATTCCTTGTTTAGATATCAAAGACGGTCGTTGCGTAAAAGGTACCAACTTTGTCGATTTAAAAGATGCTGGCGATCCCATTGCTTTGGCGAAATTTTACAGTGACAATGGTGCTGACGAATTGGTTTTTTTAGACATTACAGCTACTGAACAAGGAAGAGATACACTTTATGATTTGGTATATGAGGTAGCCAAGGTTATTGACATTCCGTTTACAGTAGGAGGAGGTATTTCAAATCCAAGAGTTGTAGAAGAATTATTAAAACGAGGAGCAGATAAAGTATCCGTGAATTCGTCTGCCTTCAAAAATCCCAGCCTCATCACAGAACTTTCTAAAAATTTTGGGGCTCAATGTATCGTAGTTGCCATTGATGCTAAATTGATTGATGATCAGTGGATGGTTCATTTAGTAGGAGGAAAACAAGCTACTCAAACAACTCTTTATGATTGGGCATTAAAAGCCCAAAACCTAGGGGCAGGCGAACTTTTATTTACCTCTATGAACAACGACGGAACCAAAAATGGTTTCGCAAATGACGCCTTATTACACTTAAATTCAATTCTTAACATTCCTGTAATCGCCTCAGGCGGAGCAGGAAGTATGACTCATTTTGTCGAGGCCTTTACAAAGGGAAAAACTGATGCAGCTTTAGCCGCTAGTGTTTTTCATTTCAATGAAATTGACATCGCCCAACTGAAGAATTTTTTACAAGAACACAATATTAACATAAGACCCATTTACAATGATTAGAACTCCCGATTTTTCAAAAAACCCGGATGGTCTTTTACCTGTCATCGTTCAAGATGCTGTGACTAAAAATGTATTGATGCAGGCATATATGAATCAAGAAGCGCATCAGAAAACCATTGATCAAAAACGAGTTTGGTTCTATTCAAGATCAAAAAACAGACTTTGGCTCAAAGGAGAACAAAGTGAGAACTATTTAAATCTAGTTGCTATTTCATATGATTGTGATCAGGACAGCATCTTGGTTAAAGTCAATCCAGAAGGTCCCACTTGTCACCTTGGCACAGACACTTGTTGGGGTGAATCCAATGCTTTGAGTTCATTAGATTTCATCAAAACCTTAGAAAACGTCATTGAACAGCGAATTTCCGATGAGCAAAAAGACAGTTATGTCTCGAGTTTGGTGCAAAAAGGAATCAATAAGGTAGCCCAAAAAGTAGGAGAAGAAGCAGTAGAGTTGGTTATTGAAAGTATGGATGACAATGAACAAGCATTTTTAGAGGAATCGGCAGACTTGCTATTTCATTATATGGTTTTATTGAAGGCCAAAGGCTATTCCATAAACGATTCCCTAGCTGTCCTTGAAAAAAGACATAAGAATCGATAGTAAGTTTGTAACTTAGTTCTTGCTATGAAACCAAGAACTCGCTTTAGAATCAGTTTATACGATCTAAAAAAGGGATCGATCTTCGACCAACTCTATGAAATTTTCAAAGAGTTAATCACCTATACTTCAGGGGATGTTGATGAGGCTATCGCCTGGTTAAGAGAACTTGACAAAGAATACCAATTAACCACAGCCGATTACACCATTGAAGATTTTATTAAAGACCTTTTTGACAAAGGCTATCTAAAGCAAGAAATCGACACTAATCCCGATGGAACTGCTCCAGGAGATTCCAAGGCCAAAACGAAGCTCACCGCAAAACTTGAAAGAGATCTAAGAAGAAGTGCCCTAGAACAAATATTCGGCAATTTAAAAAGAAGCGGAGCAGGAAATCACAAAACTAAATTCACAGGAGAAGGAGACGAAAAAAATGGAGAATTGAGGTCTTATCAATTTGGAGATCGAATTGACCAAATCTCAATGACAGAGAGCTTAAAAAATGCCTTTAAAAGAACACAATCTGATGACTTCAATTTCAATGAAAGTGATTTAGTGGTTGAAGATTCCAGTTTTAAAGCACAAATGAGTACGGTACTGATGATAGACATCAGCCACAGTATGATATTATACGGAGAAGACCGAATAACCCCTGCAAAAAAAGTGGCCATGGCTTTGGCAGAATTAATTACGACAAGATATCCCAAAGACACATTAGATGTGATTGTTTTCGGAAATGACTCTTGGCCAATATCCATTGCAGATTTACCCTATTTAAAAGTTGGACCTTATCACACAAATACTGTTGCTGGTCTAGAACTTGCAATGTCTATTTTAAGGCGAAAAAAATATGCCAATCGTCAGATCTTTATGATCACTGACGGTAAACCAAGTTGTATTCGCCTGAAATCAGGTGAGTATTATAAAAACAGTGTTGGACTTGATGAAACCATAACGGGTCTTTGTTATCAAAAAGCAGAGGAGGCCAAAAAAGCAGGGATTTCAATCACTACTTTTATGATTGCCCAGGACCCTTATCTCACCCAGTTCATCAAAAATTTTACAGAAGCAAATCAAGGAAAAGCTTATTATTCGGGACTCTCCGATTTAGGCGAGCTTATTTTTGACGATTACAAAAACAATCGAAAAAGAAAATTACGAGGATAATATGAAATTGACATCCATAAAAACACTAGGAGAATTAAAGGCCCAGAACTATGTGCCAAAATCCATCAAAGAAGAACTCAAATCTAATCTTATTCAGTCCTACAAAGATGGAGTAGAGGTGTTTCGCCCAATTATGGGATATGAAAACACCGTAATACCACAAGTTGAAAATGCAATATTAGCAAAGCACAATATCAACTTTTTAGGATTAAGAGGACAAGCAAAGACGAAAATTGCCCGTTTATTGATTGGCCTTTTGGATTCTCACATACCTGTCGTTAAAGGTTCAGAAATTAATGACGATCCATTTGCACCAATCTCACCTTATGCCAAAAAACTCGTTGCAGAAAAGGGCGATGAAACTCCAATTGAATGGCTAGCAGCTGAAGACCGATACTACGAAAAATTGGCTACTCCAGATGTGAGTGTAGCAGATTTGATAGGCGATGTTGATCCAATTAAAGCAGCTAATCTCAAATTGTCTTATGCCGATGAAGGCGTCATACATTTTGGAATGATCCCAAGGGCAAACCGATGCTTATTTGTCATCAATGAAATACCAGATTTACAAGCGAGAATACAAGTTTCTTTGTTTAATATCTTGCAAGAAGGGGATATTCAAATTCGTGGTTTTAAGCTCAAATTACCACTAGATATATCTTTTATATTCACTGCAAATCCTGAAGATTACACCAATAGAGGAAGTATTGTTACCCCACTAAAAGATAGAATTGGATCTCAAATCTTAACGCATTATCCAAGGTCTATTGAAATAGCGAAACAAATTACCACTCAAGAGGCTAAAATCGACCCTGCTATCGAAGAACAAATTTATATTCCTGAAATCGCGCGTGATCTTATTGAAGAAATAAGTTTTTGTGCGCGAGAAAGTGAATATGTCGATGCAAATAGTGGTGTTAGTGCTCGTTTAAGTATTTCTGCTTTTGAGAGCCTTGTCGCCTCTATTCAACGAAGGATGTTGTACAACGAGGAACAACAAACAGCCGTGCGTTTATCAGACTTTTCAAACATCATACAAGCCATCACCGGAAAAGTTGAATTGGTGTATGAAGGAGAACAATTAGGTGCTGATGAAGTAGCGATGAGTTTAATCGATCAGGCCATAAAAAACACCTTTGAATCCTTGTTTCCTAAAATTGAAAAACTTGAAAAGAAAGAGGAAAGCAGCCCTTATGACGAATTGTTCACCTGGTTTTTTGAACACGATGCCGTCGATTTTTCCACCGATGCCGATAATGAAATTTACAAGGAAACTTTAGATAAGATTACTCCATTAAATCAAATTCTCGTAGAACATTTGAACAGCAGTGAAAAGGACAGTTATTTTTACAAAGAACTCATTATTTGGGGATTAGTGGTTTCTAAAAAATTGAGCAGAACAGATTTAGAAACAGGCCAGCGCATCAACGATTTATACGGTGGATACTTAAACGGATTGTAATGTCACAACAACTAAAAGAAGCTTTTTCATTTTTAAGCGAACTCAAAGAAAACAACAACAGAGAATGGTTTAATGAGCATAAGCCCCGTTATGAATCACATAAAAATTTCATCAAATCCGTTTTTGAAGAGGTTCAAACTAAAATGGAATCCTATGATAAGATCGAGAAATTAAAAATCTTTAGAATTTACCGCGATGTTCGTTTCTCGAAAGATAAAACACCCTTCAAAACGCATTTTTCATGTTCCTTTGTTCGCAGAGGTCGAGAGCGTCGCGGAGGTTACTATTTACACCTAGAACCTAACAATTCATTTATGGCCTGTGGATTTTGGAATCCTTCAAAAGAGGATTTATTGAGAATACGACAGGAAATTGCAGCAGATCCAGATGAATTTAAAGAAGTTGTCAGTCATTCAACACTTCACAAGTTCTGGGGCGAACTTCAAGGAGATGCCCTAAAAAAGGCGCCTAAAGGATTTTCGCCAGACCAAGCGGGGATAGAGTTTATTCGATTTAAGCAATTTGTTTTTATTAAAAAATTAGAGCTTAAACAGGTTTTAGATCCTAATTTCAGCACGGAAGTTTCGAATGGATTTAAAACGATTTCTGTGTTTTTTGAGTACATGAGCGATGTTTTGACCACAGATGTAAATGGTCAATCACTACTCTAAAGATGTAGCAGGCTCCAATAATTGCAGTTGGTTTTGAATTCTTTGAATCATCAAATTCATCATGCGCTTATTTAAAGCAGAAGAATTTTCTGTGTACAATTCGTATTCTTCTAGACTGAACAAACCAACAATCATTCCTTTTAATTGATTTCGAAACTTGATATCTTTTTGAATACTGTGTGTGACATAATTCAATTTTTGATTTTGATTCAAGGTATAGTAAACATTCTTTCTCTTGCTGATATAAGTCTTAAATACTTCTATCAAAATATCGTTTTGAAATTTTAAAATAGGTCGTAATACGGCATTTTGAAAATATTCCTCAGAAGACATATTGTCTTTTATTTTTGACGCGGGAAGGTCTGGTCTTTGTCGAAGCAAACGCTCATCTCTATCTATCATTTCATTTTCGATTTTAATTAAAGATAATAGCATTGAGGTTTATCTACTATAATCAAAAAAACATCTTTTAAACAGCATAATTAACATCGCGGCTTTATTAAATTTGCAATAAAAAATGAAATTTCACAGCAGGCGCATTGTCAAACCCGAAGATTTAAATGCCAACGGCACTCTTTTCGGAGGTAAAGTACTCAGTTGGATCGATGAAGAAGCCATACTATACAGCATCATTCAATTAGAGAATAAACGTTTAGTTACTAAATACATTTCTGAAATCAACTTTCTAAGTTCTGCTGTTTTAGGTGATATCGTTGAAATTGGAATAGAAGTAGTCTCCTTTGGAACGAGTTCGATTACCCTGAATTCTGAGGTTAGAAATAAGATGACCCATGAGACAATTATCATTGTAGACAATATCATCATTGTTAACTTAGATGAAGACGGTAACCCACATCCTCACGGCAAAAAAGAAATAGAATTCGTAAAAGACCGACTGTCTCGATCCAATTCTTAAGCTTATTCCTGTAATTTTTGAGCAACAGCCTGAACCTCGTCTAAAACACGCAGTAAATTAAGCCCCCAAAGCTTTTTAATGTCTTCTTCAGCATATCCACGCTCTAACAATTCACGAGTGACGTTTTCTGTTTCTGAAGCATCTCTCCAACCGTGAATACCTCCACCGCCATCGAAATCACTGCTTATTCCAACGTGATCAATGCCAATGAGCTCAACCATATAGTCGATATGATCTACAAAGTCTTTTACTGAAACTGCTTCGGGTGCATTTTCATCATTTGCTGCAATTTCTGATGCAATGCCTCGTACTTTACGATAATTATCCAGGGCTTCTTGAATTTGACTGTCATCTAACTGACTCCAACTTCTTCGAGGAGGAATCTCAATTTGCAATGAATCTTTTATGGAAGTCTCTATATCCGATAAATAAGAAGAATAGGCGTTGTGTTTTTCGGTATTCAAATAAGAACTAAAAGCAACGGTTTGAACAACTCCACCATTTTCTTTAATCCACATCAATTGCTCGTCATCTAAATTACGACTGTGATCACACAAGGCACGAGCAGAAGAATGAGACGCTATTATAGGTGCTTTTGACAAGCTAACCATATCTTTTATAGCTTCCTTAGAAGGATGCGAAATATCAATCATTATTCCTAAACGATTCATTTCAGCTACCATTTGTACTCCCAATTCACTAAGTCCGTCGTGAAGCCAAACATCGTCACCTTCACCCGTATTAGAGTCTGAAAATTGACTGTGGCCATTGTGCGCTAGAGATATATAACGTGCTCCCAATTCGTGATAGCGTTCTACTTCACTCAAATCCGTTCCAATAGGGTAGGCATTCTCTACACCAATCATGGCCACGAGTTTACCTCGATCTACAATATCAAAAACCTCTTGGCTTGAACGAGCGAGCTCAATGTCTTCAGGAGCGAATTGACTTGTTAGATTGGCTATAGCCTCAAATTTAGAATACGCATTTTCTTTCGCTTTGGCATATCCTTCTTCGTTGAGTTCTCCTTGTCCAGTATAAACGATAAACCAAGCGACATCAAGACCGCCTTCTTTCATTTTAGGAATGTCGACCTGCGTATTTAGGCGTTGGGTATAATTGGTTTCTTCAGTGAAATTCGAAACATTGATATCACAGTGCGTATCAATAGTAATAACGTCGGCGTGTACACGTTTAACTTTCTCGTCAAAAGTTTCTGTTTTAGCCTCATTTTGGCAAGAAAAAAGAAAGATGCTCGCCAAAAGTAAGGTGCTGTTTCTTAAATGTCTCATTGTTTTGTTTTTATGAATTATACAAAAAGTACATAAATCACGTTATTCATAAGGAGTAAGCCCAAGGAATATGCTGATTAATAACATACATCACTTCGCAAATTTGGAACCTGCGAAATACCCTTTCAAGATAAGAAATATTCATATCGAATTCATTTCAACTTTAGCAGAATATGCAAAAGCAAACCATCCTATAGCTATTCACAGACTGTTAAAAGAACAAATGACACGCAGCAAGCAATTAAAAGATTTAGATGTAATGCACATCTTAGGGGCGATGTTAGAGGCGAACGCTAAAAAAAACAGATTTCAACTATTGGCATCTTTAGGTCAGGCCTATATAGAAGAAGTTTTAAACGAAAAAAAGGAACAGTATGCACTATGATCAGTTCGGTGAACCCTATGTACAATTCTTAATTGCGCTTAACGGCCTTCTTGCAGACGCTCAAATAGAGGTAGTAGAACTCTAATTATCCTAAAAAAGACTTCAATAAGGGATTATCAGCGTGTTTTTTAAGTTTGCGCAAGGCTTTCTCTCTAATTTGGCGCACACGTTCTCGGGTCAAATCGAATTCCTGACCTATTTCATCTAAACTTTTAGGTGTCTTTTGATCAATACCAAAAAATAATCGAACCACTCGTGCTTCTTTGTCATTTAGGGTATTTAAAATCCTATCAATCTCAGTATTTAAAGATTCATGAAGCAGTGATTTTTCTGGATTTGGAGATTCACCATGCTGCAAAACATCGTAAAGGTTTGATGATTCACCCTCTTCAAAAGGAGCATCCATAGAAACATGTCGACCTGCATTTTTAAGTGATTGCTTGACCTCAGTGATGGTCATGTCCAATTCTTCTGCAATTTCTTCTGCTGAAGGAGGTCTTTCATGCGCTTGTTCTAAATATG
Source organism: Flavobacteriales bacterium (assembly GCA_011525015.1). Taxonomy (GTDB): domain Bacteria; phylum Bacteroidota; class Bacteroidia; order Flavobacteriales; family Flavobacteriaceae; genus UBA3478. The sequence continues at coordinate 123,507 of WTJC01000038.1, read as the reverse complement.
AAAAGGTTTTATTGATTTTATTAATCGCTCCAATTTTGTTTAAGGGTAAACGAACAATTCTCGATTGTTCTGCAAGTGCATGCAGTATACTTTGTCTTATCCACCAAACCGCATACGAGATAAATTTAAATCCTCTCGTTTCATCAAAACGCTGTGCAGCTTTGACCAAGCCCAAATTACCCTCGTTTATGAGATCTGGAAGCTTGAGCCCTTGATTTTGATATTGTTTAGCCACAGAAACCACGAATCGAAGGTTGGCATTAGTGAGTTTTTCCAATGCCTTTTGATCTCCTTGTCTAATGCGCTGAGCTAATTCCACTTCTTCTTCAGCAGTGATTAGATCAATTTTACTAATGTCATTAAGGTATTTATCTAAGGATTTTGACTCTCTGTTGGTTACTTGCTTTACAATCTTGAGCTGTCGCATATCATCTAATTTAGTTCTCCATAATTAAAGGGATTGTTGAACAAAATCAAGTGCTCCTCAAAAAGGTTATCAAGAAGTTATCATCATTTAAATTTTAAAATCTTCACTTGCAAACTTAGATTTTCTATTATTTTTGCAATTATCGTTTTTCAACTCGGCCAAGGTCCCAATGCATAACAAAAAAGAACTTTACCAATATCAAAATAACGATCTCAACAAGATTTTCACGGCATTCGACGAAATGAGTGAGAACTGTAATTTGTTGTATCAGTTACCTACCGGCGGAGGTAAAACAGTCATATTCAGTGAAATAACCCGACGCTTTATCGAAAAAACCAAATCAAAGGTTGTGGTTCTTACACATAGGATTGAATTGAGCAAACAAACCTCTAAAATGCTTCACGAATTTGGTGTGTCAAACAAAATCATTGGAAGTGAAGTAAAAGAAGTCAATGAAACCGATGAGTATCAATGTTATGTTGCGATGGTTGAAACCCTAAACAATCGCATCATCGACAAAAAATTTACATTGAGTAATATAGGTCTTGTCATAGTTGATGAAGCGCATTACAATGCTTTTAGAAAGCTCTTTAAATACTTTGATAATTCTCGAATTCTTGGGGTGACAGCGACTCCTCTTAGTTCAAATATCAAATTGCCATTAAAAGATTTCTTTCAAAAGCTAATCATCGGAGAATCTATAAAATCTCTTATTGAAAAAGGCTTTCTCGCCAAGGCAAATATCTACAATTACAATTTGAGTTTGGGAAGTCTCAAACTTGGTATTAATGGAGATTATACCGTAAAGAGTAGTGATGAGTTCTATTCGAACCAAAGTATGTTACAAAAACTACTTTCTGCCTACAATGAAGTGGCTAAAGGCACTAAAACGCTAATTTTTAACAATGGAATTTACGCCTCTTTCATGGTATACGAATACTTTAAAAAAGCGGGCTTACCCATTAGGCATTTGGACAATAAAAATACAGCGACAGAACGCAAAGAAATATTAGAGTGGTTTTCTAATACACCTGACGCCATATTGACCTCTGTAAGTATCTTGACGACAGGATTTGATGAACCTACTGTAAAAACCATTATCCTGAACCGAGCTACCAGATCATTGACTTTATATTTCCAAATGATCGGAAGAGGATCGAGAATATTGAAAGATAAATCAGAATTCAATGTTATAGATCTCGGAAATAACCTGGCTCGATTCGGTTCATGGGATATTCCATTAGACTGGCAAGAAATTTTTCATTTTCCTGATTTCTTCTTGGAAAACATTAAAAACGATGAGGATATTGAGCGTGAATTCGAATACGTAATGCCGGATGACCTCAAAAAGAAATTTTCAAAAAGCGAAAATTTAGCCTTCGATGTGAAAGAAGAGTACAAGAAGGTATTTGCACAAGGGCTCAAATCAAAGGTAGTGTTAGAAAAAAGTATCGATCAACACGCCCAAATCTGCATTGAGAATGCAGAGGATATTTTCGATGCACGAATTTTGGCCAAACTGCTCAAAGAAGAAATAGACTTTAGAATAAAGCAGTATTCTTATTGCATCATGAATAATACTACCAACTACAAAGAATGGTTGGTCGAAGATTACAACAAAAAATTAAAATCGAGAATTACCAAAATTTTTGCAGAGCGAATCTAACCAAATAAAACTTTTGTGTATTGGTCATCGATATCCTGAGCCAGAGACGACAGCCGCTGGCAGGCATTTAATCGATTATTTACTTTTTCTTAAATCTGCCAATTTTAATGTTCATTTCGCTTCAACCTCTAAGAAAACACCTTATAGTTTTGATCTTAATGCTCATCAAATTCAAACCACAGCAATTCAACTGAATTGTTCATCATTTCAGGATTTTATAGGTGAATTAAATCCAGAAGTTGTCGTTTTTGATCGAATTAATAGTTTTGAACAATTCGCATGGCAGTGCAAAGAGGTTCTACCTAATGCCTTACTTGTTTTAAACACAGAAGATTTGCATTTCCTGAGGTTTGCAAGACAAAAACAAACCCCTTACAAGGCACAAGCTTTATTTCACAGAGAATTAAAGGCCATTCTCAGTGCAGATTTGAGTTTAATAATATCAACCTCTGAAATAGAAATTTTAACCAAAGATCTCAATGTAAGTGCTGAGCAATTAGCGTATATACCCTTTTTAAAACAAACAGATTTTTCAAATTCGCTTGGTTTTGAACAAAGAGCACATTTGATTTTTGTTGGAAATGGACAACATAAACCTAACAGCGATGCTGTAGCTTATTTAAAAGACGAACTATGGCCCATTTTAAAAGAGAAATTGCCTGAGACAGAACTACACGTATACGGTCGAGATTACCCTAAAACACTTTTAATGCATATGCCTGAGCGTATGCATTACAAGGGATGGACGAAAGATATTTACAAAACGATGAGTTCCTATAAACTCAACTTAGCACCACTAAGATTTGGAGCTGGCTTAAAAGGAAAAGTAATGACTGGCCTAGAAACACGAACAGCTACCATCGGCTCAGAAATTGCCTTTGAAGGCTTTCCTAAGGAATTACAAGAACAAGCCTACACGAATCAAGATCAGTTCATATCGAAAATTGCAGAACTCTATTCCAATGCAGCCCTAAACGCAGGCTATGTAAAAATTCAAAACAATTGTTTGTCTTCATTTAGCTCAAATTGGTATAAAGAACATGTAAAACAACTGCATTATCTTATTACCTTTAAAGAAGCGCATAGGACAAAGCACGTACTCATTGATTTACTATGGGAAAATCAGTTAAATAAAGACAAGTATTTCTCAAAATACATTCAATACAAACAACTTTACAACGATATCAAAAATGGATTGGAAAACGGTTAAAGAATTTCAAGATATTACATTTAAAAAATGCGGCAACATCGCCCGTATTGCAATCAACAGGCCTGAAGTGAGAAATGCATTTAGACCTCTAACGACATCTGAACTCTACGAGGCCTTTTACGACGTGTCTGAAGATCCTAGCATTGGTGTTGTGCTACTAACAGGTGAAGGTCCATCGCCTAAAGATGGTGTTCACGCTTTTTGTAGTGGAGGAGATCAGAAAGCGAGAGGAGAAAGAGGATACGTAGGAGGTGATGGAAATCATCGGTTGAACATTTTAGAGGTACAACGTTTGATACGCTTTATGCCTAAAGTTGTTATCGCAGTAGTCAACGGTTGGGCCGTTGGTGGCGGACATTCCCTTCATGTGGTATGTGATTTGAGTATTGCCAGTGAAGAACACGCCATTTTTAAACAAACAGATGCAGATGTCACAAGTTTTGACGGAGGATATGGTTCTGCCTATTTGGCCAAACTTGTTGGACAAAAAAAGGCAAGAGAAATATTCTTTTTAGGAAGAAATTACTCTGCAAAAGAAGCTCAGACTATGGGGATGGTCAATGAGGTGGTAACTCATGAATTATTAGAAACAACAGCTGTAGAATGGGCTAATGAGATTCTAGAAAAATCTCCAACGTCAATTAAAATGTTGAAATATGCCATGAATCTTACTGACGACGGTATGGTGGGGCAACAGATTTTCGCTGGTGAAGCCACAAGGCTCGCTTATATGACAGACGAAGCCAAAGAAGGTAGAGATGCTTTTCTTGAGAAAAGACCCAAGAATTTCAAAAAAGATCAATGGATTTCATAAAAAAGCCTCCGTTATGGGTTTGGAGGCTTATAATGAACACTAAAAGAGATAATTTGATATCTTTTGATCAAACTTAGGATAGGCTTTAATTAATTACGTGTTTATGTTGTCAATACGCTTAAAAGAGTGGTGTAATTCAAGAAAAAAGATGTCACAATTTTTTTCATCCTACCGATTTGGTATTTTTTGTCTTTTAATTTTCGCTCAATATTCCTGCTCAAGTCCTTATCAAATCATAGATAGACCTATCATTTTTAACGAACATAGGGTTGAGATGACCAAGAAATACATTGAGGATCACTACGGTTTAAAGGTGGACGATATAAAGATCACTCCAAAAATTATTGTGATTCACTACACCTATATTCCAACATTAGAAGGTTCGTTTCAAGCGTTTTATAATGAAGAATTACCCAGTAGTCGGGCAGACTTAAAAAAAGAAAGTCAACTCAATGTTTCTATACAGTTTTTAGTGAGTAGAGCAGGGGAGATCTATAGACTCATGCCAGAAAATCACATGGCAAGACATGTCATAGGATTAAATTACAGTTCTATAGGAATTGAAAATGTAGGAGGCACAGAAGATACGCCATTGACAAGGGCACAAATAAGAGCGAATAAGTTTCTAGTAGAATATCTAAGCAAGAAACACCCTATAAGCTATGTCATAGGGCATTCTCAATACCAAAATTTTGAAAACCATCCGCTTTGGCTTGAGAAAAACGAAAATTACAGAACAGTCAAAATTGATCCAGGAGCTAAATTTTTAAAGGCAGTACATCGAAAAGCCCGTAAATTAAATCTAAAAACAGCTGAACATGAATAAGTTAGTTACTTTATTAGGTCTATTATTTTGCTTGAGTATGAGTGCTCAAGAATTCGAAGACCTCCTTTTTACGAATTATGAAAAATACAAAGTTGAAGGATTTTCTCAACGGCGTACTGCTCCTGAATCGGTATATGCACAGCTCGAGAAGCAAAATACGAATACGCTTAAAGTTAAAGAAGTAACAAAATCAATTGAAGGTAAACCCATATATTTGGTAAGCACTGGAGAAGGGGAGACTACTGTACTATTATGGTCTCAAATGCACGGAAATGAATCAACGGCCACTAGAGCACTGATGGATGTATTTGAATTTCTTCAGCAAGACGACGAACTCAATACATTTCGTGAAACCCTAATGTCTTCTTTGAATTTACACTTTGTTCCCATGTTAAATCCAGATGGCGGGCAGAAATGGCAGCGCAGAAATACATTAGGCGTAGATATCAATAGAGATGCTTTAAGGTTACAATCTCCAGAAAGTCAAATACTTAAAAAATTGCGAGACTCGCTTGAAGCTGAATTTGGCTATAATTTACACGATCAAAGCAGGTATTACAACGCAGAGTTCACTGCTAAACCTGCAAGTGTTTCTTTTTTAGCTACTGCGTATAACGAAGAAAAAAGCATCAACGAAAACAGAGCTAAATCCATGCAACTCGTACTGAGCATGAACAAGGTTATTCAAAAATTTGCTCCAGGCCATGTCGGTCGTTACAGTGATGATTTTGAACCAAGAGCTTTTGGAGACAACATACAATTGTGGGGTACAAGTTTGGTGTTGATTGAATCTGGGGGCTATTTCAATGATCGTGAAAAAGAGTTTATAAGAAAATTAAATTTTGTAACGATTTTGAGTAGTCTGCATGAAATCGCTACAAATAAATATCAGGAAAATGACATCAATGATTACGAGAAAATCCCGAGAAATGATCGAAAGATGTTTGATTTAAAAATTGTAAATCTGAACTATCCTCTCTTAGATAAAGAATACCTCGTAGATATGGGAATCAATCAAAATGAGGTGGAAAGGTCAAATGAACGCGGTTTTAGTTACGTAGGTGCCATTGCTGATTTTGGTGATTTATCCACCTATTTTGGCTACAACAACTTCAACGCTGAAGGATACACCTATGTCGCAGCAAAAACATACAGCGGTTCATTGAAAGATACCTCAGAATGGGATTTGTTAAAACAAGGCTATGGCTTTAAAACGTATCAAGGTGTACATACTAAACACTCGTTCAAAAACATCCTTTTAAATCGTATACAAGAAGGAAAAATGATAAGCAAGGCGTCAAAAGAGGTGAATTTCTTCCTCAAAAAAGATGGTGAGATCAAATTTGCGCTTATCAATGGCTTTTTAATTGATGTCGACAAGCGTGTATTACCAGAGGGTTTTAATGCTAAAACAGAGTAGAGGAGAGTCTTTAAACTCTGGTATTGACCAGTTTTTTTTGCGCCTCAGTTGTTATGTGTAAATGATCTTCCCAAACCAATTTTAATTGGTACAAGGCCATGTGCTTTTTTGAATTTCTCAAGCTTTCCAAAAGTTCAAATTTACGTTCGAGCAGTGATTTTAATTCGTTCAAATCTGTATGGGTTAGGCTATCGATAAAGAATACTTTAGTGTAAAGCTGTTCTAACAAATGTTCAATAGTTGAATTTGTACTTTTCATGCGTAACGAACGATGAAAATTTAAATTTAATTCCAAATATTGACGAATATGTTCTTCGTTTTTGAGTTTATTTAAAAAGAAAAAATTCGTCTCAAAATCAAAGTCATCAAAATCAATTGCCTCTAATAACTTGGTTTCTAAAAGAATAAGTGTTTTAAAGGTGTCTTGAATCGTTTTTAAATTTAAGGGTCTTAAAAAATATCCCGTGTTAGGTATAAATTTTAATATTTCATTTTTTGATAGTGAACATAAAACTTCATTAACTTTAAATAGAGAGATACCAGTTATTCGACTGATATCGCGCATTTGAATAATTTGGTTCTCTGCAAGACGTTTGGACACAATTTCACCTATCAAATATTTTGAAATTTGTGTGTATTGCACATCACTAGTATTCATAGATTTATGATTTATAAGGACATTTCCTAATGGATAAACGCAAACAATACCTAATAATTGCCTGTTTTTTCGCTATTTACGTGATTTGGGGATCGACATATCTACTCAATAAAGTAGCTGTAGCACAATTACCTCCATTTATGCTGGCAAGTTTTCGCTTTATCCTAGCTGGAGGCTTAATCTTTATTTTTTGCCTTTTTAGGGGAATGCCCGTAAAAATTACCAAGAAACAGTTATTGAATACGGCTTTTGCAGGTTTTTTGTTTTTATCAATAGGAAATGGAATTGTGGTTTGGGCCTTACAAATTGTCGATTCTGGATTCGCTTCTTTACTCATAAGTTCACAACCATTAGTGATTCTGCTGCTGATGTATATCCTTTACCGAAAACCCGTTCAACGCTCCTCAATTATAGGGGTAATCATGGGAGTTTTAGGGATCTATCTACTTGTAAATCAACAACAAATGATTCAGTCAGAGGATACAATTACAGGAGCAATTGTCATTATTTTCTGTGTTTTTACTTGGGGATATGCGAGCATATTTGTAGGCAAAGCAGATTTACCCGAAAATTATTTTGTCAATACTGCATATCAAATGGTTATAGGTGGTTTTGTTTTGCTCTTAATGAGTTTAGGAGCAAATGAACAATGGGTTTTACCTGATGAGTGGAACGAACAAACTTGGTTATCGATGATCGGTCTGATTTTATTTGGAAGTATTGTCGCTTTTACGAGTTTCAATTATTTGCTTAAAACGGTTAGTCCAGAAATGGTCGCTACAAGTACATACGTCAATCCTGTAGTTGCCATGTTTTTAGGGTGGTTGGTTTTAAAAGAAACCGTAACAACCCAAAGTATCGTAGCTGGAATCATTTTACTCACAGGTGTATACTTCATAAATATGAAACGTAACATACAAGTATACAGAAGGTTTTACAGTATAAGACGCCTAAATCGACAAAAAAAGAACACAACATAAATTGTCACATAATTTATATTATGTAAAATAGAATTAATACGATAATAGGTGCTTCATTTTAGCCTCTAACCTCGATTGACCCATATACCCCTCTTCTAAATTCTTATGAAACGGTATAGGCGTGTCCAAACTTCCGCAAATTTCGACGGGTGCTTCTAAATATTCAAAACATTGACTCGTAATCAAATGTGAAATATGACTCACTACTGAAAAAGATTCACTGTCCTCAGTAACAATTAAGATCTTATTGCACTTCTTAGACCAATGTAAGATCGTTTCTTCATCTAAAGGAACAATGGTTCTAAGGTCTAATACGGCAGTATTATTATACGAAGGGTCATTGTTAACAATATTCATGACCCATTGCACAGCCATTCCATATGAAATAACCAGCATATCATCTCCAGAATGTACAATATTGGCTTGACCAAAAGGCGTACTGTAATAGCCTACGGGTACTTTGGCGGTTTGGCTTCTGTACAATTTCTTGTGTTCGAAAAACAGTACTGGATTTGGATCTTCGATTGCTGCGGCCAATAATCCTTTGGCATCTTGAGGATTTGAAGGATAGGCTATTTTCAATCCAGGCACCTTGGCAAACCAGGCTTCGTTTGACTGTGAATGAAAAGGTCCTGCTCCAACTCCACCTCCACAAGGCATTCTTATGACTACATCTGCATTTGTACCCCATCGATAATGCTGTTTTGCTAAATAATTGACAATAGGATTGAAACCACTACTCACAAAATCTGCAAATTGCATTTCAACAATAGCTTTAAATTTATTGATGCTAAGACCTGCAGCACAGGATATTATACCAGATTCACAAAGTGGTGTGTTACGAACTCTATCTTTTCCAAATTGTTGCAAAAGGCCTTCTGTTGCTTTGAATACACCACCGTATTCTGCGATATCTTGACCCATAATTACTACGCTCTTATCTCTTGCCATCGACAAGAATATCGCATCTTTTATGGCGTCTATAAAACGCATATCCTCAAAGACCTCAATATTCTTTTGCGTAGACAGTTCAAAATCTTTAAACACGTCGTCGAGTTCTTTATCTGCATTAAATTCAGGGAAATCCCAAGATTCAACATTTTTCCACTCCGTATCAATTTCGGTTTTAATCGCTGTTTTATATTTTTCGATGCGCGCATGGTCAATTATGGAAGATTTTAACAGCGCTTTTTCTAATTTATAGACGGGATCTTTCTTCATCCATGAAGAAATAAGCTCCTCAGGAACATAAGCCGTACCACTCGCCTCTTCATGTCCACGAACTCTAAATGTCTTAAATTCAACCAAAACTGGGCGTGGGTTTTTTCTCATATCTGAGGCGATATGCCTTAATTTCAGATAGATTTCTACAACATCATTTCCGTCGATGATGAAGGCTTCCATTCCATAGCCGTAACCGCGATCTGCGAGGTCATCACAAGCGTACTGCGTATCCGTTGGTGTTGAAAGTGCATATCCATTGTTTTCAATGCAAAACAGTACGGGAAGTTTCCATACAGAAGCGATGTTCAAAGCTTCGTGAAAATCACCTTCTGAGGTTCCGCCTTCACCAGAAAAAACAGCGGTAATATTTTGTTCTCCTCTTAGCTTATGACCTAAAGCAATTCCCGTTGCCACTGCCAATTGAGGTCCTAAATGAGATATCATTCCAATGACCTTGTGTTCGATAGAGCCGAAATGAAAACTGCGATCTCTACCCTTGGTAAATCCGTTAAGCTTGCCTTGCCACTGGGCAAATAGCTTTGATAGCGGAACATTTTTTGACAAAAACACTCCCAGGTTTCTGTGCATTGGCAATACGAATTCATCCTTGGTAAGCACAGAGGTTACTCCCACTGAAATCGCCTCTTGTCCTATACCAGAAAACCATTTGCTGACTTTTCCTTGACGCAATAAATTCAGCATCTTCTCCTCTATCATTCTGGATTTGAGCATCCTTTTGTAGAGTTGAGTGAAAATTTGTTCTTGACCTGAGTTCCTCATCAATTGATTAGCATTACATTAGTTGAAGGTAATTAAAGTACATGGTTTTATCCTTAATTTCGTAATGAAAAAATTACACAACTAATGAACAGTGTTCCATCAGTAGATTTAAATGACTTTCTTTCTGAAGATCCTACCAAAAAGCAAAAATTTGTATCAGAAATAGGTGATGCTTTTGAGCAAATCGGTTTCGTAGCACTTAAGGGCCATTTCTTAGACGACGAACTCAAAGACGAACTCTACACTGTAGTGAAGTCTTTTTTTAGTCTCGATGAAGAAACTAAAAAGCAATATGAAATTGAAGGAGGTGGTGGTCAGCGTGGATACACATCTTTTGGAAAAGAAACAGCCAAAGGCGAAACCCGTGCAGATCTCAAAGAATTCTGGCATTTTGGACAAATTAATGATCCCAAAGGCGAATACCCCAAAAACATCAAGGTATCGGAGATTTCAAATTTCAATTCATGCGGTGAAAAAGTTTTTGACCGATTAGAACAAACCGCCAAAGAAGTACTCAGGGCACTAGCTTTACATTTAAATCTTGACGAATTCTATTTTGACGATTGGGTCATTGGAGGAAATTCCATTCTCAGAGCACTACACTATCCCCCTGTTCGTGAAGAGCAACAAAAATCAATTAGAGCAGCGGCCCACGGCGACATCAATCTGATTACGCTTTTGATGGGTGCACACGGCAAAGGCTTACAAGTAAAGAACAATAAAGATGAATGGATAGATGCCATTGCCGAAAAAGACGAGTTGATGATCAACGTTGGAGATATGTTATCGCGTCTTACCAACAACAAGCTAAAATCAACAATCCATCGTGTGGTCAACCCCAATGCACAAATCGTAAATAAATCGAGGTATTCGATTCCGTTTTTTATGCATCCTAAATTACACATGCCCTTAAACTGTCTTGAGAATTGTGTTGATGATTCAAACCCGAAGCAATTTGAAGACTGCACTGCAGGTGAGTTTTTAACCGAACGTCTCATTGAATTGGGCTTAATTAAAAAGTAATGGACCTACAGGATCAATTGAAAGCTCTATTCCCTGACCATCAACCCTCAGAGGAAGAAAAACAAATTGAAGAGACTGAAGATGTTTCATTTTACATTCACAGCTCCCCTACTTTAGGCTGTATTTATGAAAAGAGAAAGGGAAAACCCCATACTGTAATTGAGAATTATCAAGGTGCTCAAAAAGATTTCAAAGCCTTATCGAGCGCATTGAAATCAAAGTTTAAGGTTGGAGGTTCTTTCAAAAACGAACGCATCGTAATTCAAGGAGATCAGCGTGATGAAATCATGAATTATTTAAAGGCTTTGGGGTTCACCGTCAAACGAATAGGCGGCTAATCACCACACTATACTGCCTTTACCTCTATCTTTTAAATAGGCGTTAGTCAGTTTAAAATGTTCGTTATTAAACCAAAAACCTCGATTTGCACTCAAGGGTGATGGATGACCTGTTTTTAATACCAGATGCTTTTGGTCGTTTATGTTTCTCCCCTTTTTATGTGCAAAACTGCCCCATAAAAGAAATACAAGATCCTTTTTAGTTGATGACAAATAGTCAATCACCCTGTCAGTAAACCCAGCCCAGCCTAAATTTCGATGACTGTTAGGTTTTGAATCTTCTACACTTAGTGATGCATTTAACAGTAAAACGCCTTGTCTGGCCCAGTCTGTCAAATCACCAGATTCAACCTTACAATCTCCGTATTGACTTCTCACCTCTTTTATGATATTCTGAAGAGATGGCGGATTTGCAACCTCTTTTGCAACCGAAAAAGCTAATCCATTTGCTTGTCCTTTTTGATGATAAGGATCTTGCCCGATGATAACCACCTTTACTTCATCTGGAGTGCAGTGTTCAAAGGCACTAAAAATTTTTGGCAACTCCGGATAACAGCTTGTTTGCGAATAGGCATTACTGACTTTTTTATCCAATTCTGAAAAGTAATTGGAGTCAAAAGAATTTTCAAGGGCACGCTTCCAATCTAAGGGAAAATAGTTTAACATTGTATGGCATAAAATTAATAATCGTGTATAAAACCAATATTCAGTCAATTTACTTAGAAAAAAGGTTTCCACTGCGAATAAGCAGAGGAGTTCGAGCAGGTTCATCCAATTTGTTTGTTGAAATTTCAGATGAAAACGGAAACACTGGGATTGGCGAAGGCGCTCCAGGAGGAAGTGAAGGTGCAGCAGATATTGAATCGGCCATGAAAATCGCCCAAGAACACCTTTCCCAAAATCCAGACTTTTCTCATCCGGTATCGCATTACAGAGCTAGTCTTAACAATGGCTTAGCTCCCTGTGTATTAGCTGCATTTGATATCGCACTTTGGGATTTATTGGCAAAACAGGCTAAACTACCCCTACACCGATTATTGGGGCTACCCGCACCACATGGCATAACCTCTATGACCATTGGAATCATGACAGCAGAAGAGGCTCGTGAACGGGTTCAAATTTTATTTGAAAACGGGAGAATTTATCATGCTTTAAAAATAAAATTAGGCAATCCAGAGGGTATTGAAGCAGACCAGCAGATGTACAATGCTATTTATCCCTTTGCAAAAGAAAACAACATCAGTTTAAGAGTTGATGCCAATGGAGGATGGAGTGTTGAAGATGCAAAAAAGATGATGTCATGGTTGGCCGAAAGAAATTGTGACTATGTTGAACAGCCACTTGTAGAGGGTGATGAGCATCGACTAAGCGAAATATTTCAAAACAGACCACTCCCCATTTATGTAGATGAGTCATGTCGTTTTGCTTCACAGATAAAAAACTACAGTGATAGTGTTGATGGGGTGAATCTAAAACTCATGAAATGTGGAGGAATAACAGGCGCCTTAGAAATATTGAATACTGCTAGAGCACATAACTTAAAAACCATGATTGGTTGCATGAGCGAAAGCTCAATTTCAATAGGTGCAGGAGCAGCATTAACAGGCATCATTGATCACATTGATTTAGACTCACATTTAAACTTAAATCCTGATGTTGCTGAAGGATTGCAGTTGAACAACGGAATGATTTTACCTGATTCAAATAACTACAGTGGACACGGCTCCGTTTTAAAATGAAAAAGAAATTAAATGCTAGCCATAAATTGGCTATTTACATGCCTCATAGTTTAACCCACGAAAGCGGTAAAATGGGGCTGGGTATTCTGAGATTTAGCACCAATAAAATTTGTTGTGTAATTGATCCCGATCACAAAGGAAAAAATCTGAAGGAACTCACAGGAATTGACAAATCCATCCCTATTGTATCAAATCTTCAAGAAGCCATACAATTGGAGGCCAACGCATTGATTTTAGGTATTGCACCCTCTGGAGGAAGGCTTCCAGATACATGGACAAAACCTATTGAAGAAGCGCTTAATGCAGGTTTTTTAGTCGTTAATGGTTTACACGATAAATTGGCAGATAAATTTTCATCCTTATTAGCTCGCACATCAAACACCGGATCAGTATGGGATGTTCGAGAAGTTTTAAAGGAATATACCATTGGCAGCGCCAGAGCTAATGAATTAAACAACAAAAGAATTCTAACCATTGGGACCGACATGGCTTCTGGAAAAATGACAGCTGGTTTATTATTAAATGAAGCCCTTCTTAAAAATAACTGTTCGTCCTCATTTTTGGCCACAGGTCAAATTGGCATTACCATCTCTGGCCAAGGAATCCCCTTAGACGCGATAAAGGTAGACAATGCTGCGGCAGCAGTTGAGGATGAAGTAATGAGTCGTCAAAATTTTGAACATATCATCGTAGAAGGTCAAGGTTCTCTAGGGCATCCCGGAAGTACAGCCACACTGCCATTAATGAGGGGTTCCTGCCCTACTCACCTATTGTTATGTCATAAAATCAAAGAAACGCATCTAAAAAATCCTGTTTCTCACATTCCATTTCCTGATCTAAATCGGTTTATCGAAATGAATGAAGAGGTAGCTTCTCTATGTGGGATATTTGAACGACCAAAAACATTTGCTATTTCGTTGAACACACATGGACTTCCTGCAGAAAAGGCAGACCAACTGATTACTGAGGTACAACAAAATACAGGTATTTTCACCTCTGATATTGTCAGATATGGAGCCCAAGGGTTTTTTAGCGCATTAGCAAAGAGCTAAATACCTCTTATAGCTATCTTTGCAAACGCAAGTCATGCTATGATTACCGTAAGAGAAAAAACCATTAACGATTTAGAATTCCGAAAGGTTACATCAATTGTTCA
>WTJC01000038.1:66565-109146 GCA_011525015.1 Flavobacteriales bacterium | reverse complement strand
ATTCCCAAAGACATCAATGAAATTATTGATCGTTTCGGAGAAATACGCGACAAGGCGTCGGATGAATTGTATACAATACGCAAAGCATTATCACAAGTCCGGCAAAAAATTAATCAAAGTTTCAGCTCTTCACTAAACCATTACTTGGCCTTAGATTACCTCGATGATATTAAAGAATCCGTTGTAGAAAATAAAAGGGTTCTAGCGGTTAAGGCCATGTATAGAAGAAAAATACAAGGTGCTGTAATTGGTGCATCCAAAACAGGCAGTATTGTCTATATGCTACCTGAAGCCACAGCAAAAAGTATACGCGAGTTAGACAATTTGCTTTATGACGAAAAAGAAGAGATAAAAAGGATTTTAAAAAACTTAACAGACAGTCTTAGACCGTATGCTGAAATCCTTTTAAGTTATCAAGAATACCTCACTCATATTGATTTAACATCAGCCAAAGCATTGTATGCGCAAGAAATCAATGCCATTTTGCCAACAATTAATGAGGAAAAAAAATTAGTACTCCGAGATGCCTATCATCCCTTACTTCTTCAACAAAATCAAGAAAAAGGACTAAAAACTTGGCCTCAAACCATAGAACTCAATGAAAACAACAGAATTATTGTAATCTCCGGACCAAATGCTGGAGGAAAAAGCATCACCCTAAAAACTATTGGTCTGCTACAATTGATGATTCAATCTGGTATTCTAATTCCTGTTCATGAACGAAGCACCCTCTGTTTTTTCGAAAAAATTCTCACGGATATTGGTGACAATCAATCTATTGAAAATCATCTTAGCACCTACTCTTACCGTTTGAAAAACATGAATTATTTTTTGAAAAAATGTGACGCTCAAACACTTTTTTTGATTGATGAATTTGGAACGGGTAGTGATCCTGAATTAGGTGGAGCTCTGGCAGAATCTTTTCTTGATGTTTTTTATGAAAAAAGAGCATTTGGACTGATTACAACACACTATTCTAATTTAAAGCTCTTGGCTAATGAATTAGATCACGCGAGTAATGCCAATATGTTATTTGACAACAAGACCTTAGAACCTACCTTTCAATTAGTGGTGGGCCAAGCCGGGAGTTCATTTACTTTTGAGGTCGCACAAAAAAATGGCATCCCATACAGCATTATAAATAAGGCGAAGAAAAAAATTGAACGCGGAAAAGTGAGATTCGATGCGACTATTGCCAAATTACAACGCGAGAGGTCAAAGTTTGAAAAGACGGGAAATAGACTCTTAGAACAGGAGCAAAAAGCGACAGATGAAAGCAAAAAGCTCGAAAAACTAAATTCTCGAATCAAAGAAAAATTAGAGAATTACCAAATGATGTACGATCAGCACAAAAGAATGATTCAATTGGGAAGCAAGGTAGACGAACTTGCAGAACGTTTCTTTATAGATCAAAAGAAAAGACCATTAATTAGTGGGCTGCTGCGTATTGTAGAAACAGAGAACAGCAAGAAAAAACAAAAATCAGCCAAAGAGGCAAAAACAGAACTCAATAAAAAGAAAGAGATTTCTAAGGAATTAGCTGTGAAGGCTGAAAACATTAAAAAGGAAAAACAAAAAACAAAAAAAACGGTTTCGTCAAAACCAAAAAAGCCTGTTCAAGTAGAACTAAAAATAGGAGACACCGTTAAACTAGAAGACGGCAAGGCCAGTGGTCAAATTGAAAATATTGAAAAAGGCATTGCCTCTGTGAATTACGGATTATTTGTTACCAAAGTGCAAATAGATCAACTCATTTTCGTAAAACGCGATAAATAATGCAAACTGCGGTTTTAAATAACACACATCACTACATCATTTATGACGGTGTTTGCGTTTTTTGTAATTATTGGGTCAATTGGCTTATCAAAAGAGATCGAAAAGATCTTTTTAGGTTCATTCCTCTTCAAACAAAACTTGGTCAAACTTTGCTCTCCGAGAGAAATATCTCGTCAGATAAGGTAGAGAGTATTGTCTATATTCAGCCAGAACAAGCTTACTTCTTAAAATCAGATGCGATTTTAAATTTACTTCGTGAATTGACCTATTGGAAATCTTTCGCTTTAGTATTAAGCGTTTTTCCTCGTGTAATTAGAGATTTCTTTTACGATCTTATCGCAGCTAACCGCTATACACTTTTCGGACGCCACAAACAGTGTGAGATACCCCCACCCGCAACACGTCAAAAGTTTTTACTCGAAGAATTAGATTGAATTATTTAACCTCGTCGTAGTGATCATCCCAATTTTTAACATTAGGAACACCAAGTTTACCCAAAGCCTTAGCCACTAGAAGCGCTACTGTAGCATCACCTGTAACATTCACAACGGTACGACACATATCAAGCGGTCTATCTATAGCGAATATTAGCGCAAGTCCTACAGCTAATTTATCTGAAGGAAAACCTATAGATTCCAACACAATTACGAGCATCACCATACCTGCAGAAGGAACGGCAGCTGCTCCAATCGAAGCCAATAAAGCTGTTAGAACAATAGTGAGTTGATTAGCAAAAGTAATTTCAAAACCCAAAGCCTGCGTAATAAAGACAGCTGCAACTGCCTGATAAACAGAAGTTCCATCCATATTAACGGTAGCTCCGACAGGAAGCACAAAACTCGCTACTTCTTTATCTACTCCAAGGTGTTCTTCTACACGCTCCATGGTCACAGGTAAAGTTGCTGCACTCGAGCTTGTTGAAAATGCCAATAACTGTGCTGGACTTATATTTTTCAAAAACCAAAACGGATTCTTTTTCACCACAAAAGTGACTACTAGTAAATAAAATACAATCATAAGGCCTAGTCCCAACAACAAAACAGAAGCATATCGCAAAAGCGCGACAAGCAATTCTGGATTTGTCGAATTGACCACCACGCTTGCCAATAAAGCAAATACGGCATAAGGTGCTGAAAGCATGATCAAATCAACCATCTTCAGCACTACATCATTTAGAGCGTCGAAAAAAGATTTCAATGGTTGAGCCGCCTTTTCTCCGATTAGCAGCATTGAAATGGCAAATAAAATGGTAAAGAAAATGACCTGTAGCATCAGACCATTGTTCGAAAGTGCTTTAAAAGCATTATCGGGTACCATGTCAACTAAAAACTGCAATGGACCACCTTTCATCTGTCGATTGGCTTCTGATATCTTATCTCCTACACCACTGGAACCCGCATAAGCTTCAGTTAAGTTTTGTACCGTTTCATCTGAGATACCATCACCAGGGTTCATAAGATTAACAAGAGTTAAACCAATAATAATGGCCACGACAGTGGTCACCATATAAGTCAAAAAGGTTCTTAGACCAATGGTCTTAAACTTGGTGATATCATTTAAATCAGAAATACCCTTGATTAAAGATGCTAGTATGAGCGGTATAGCTATAAGCTTAAGTAATCTCACGAAAATGGTTCCAAAAGGTTGCACCCAATCATTTACCAATTCAACACCATTTGGAACGAAGGTCATTCCAAATCCAAAAAACAACCCCAAACCCATTCCGATTAGGATCTTCCAGTGTAAAGCCATATTTCAATTATTTGATGGGAATATACTAAAATTTAAAGTCGATTTGTTCTCTTCAAGAGCATAAAATCTGCTATGACTAAAGCAGCCATAGCCTCAACGATAGGAACCGCTCTTGGAACAACGCAGGGGTCGTGTCTACCCTTTCCATGGGTTTGAACGATATTTCCCTGTTGATCAATAGTTTCGTACGCCTGAATCAGGGTTGCCACGGGTTTAAATGCGACATCAAAATAGATATCCATTCCATTTGAAATACCGCCTTGAATTCCACCACTAAAATTTGTTTTAGTGCTTTTGTCCGTGTTGAACATGTCGTTGTGCTCGGATCCATACATTTGAACGCCATCGAATCCGCTGCCATAAGAAAACCCTTTTACTGCGTTGATAGACAACATGGCACTCCCAAGACGAGCGTGTAACTTATCAAATACAGGTTCACCTAGGCCCATTGGGACACCTTTAATGACACATCTGATCACACCTCCTACTGTGTCGCCTTTTTTCTTTGTTTCACTGATAAAATTTATCATTTGCTCTGCAACCTCGAGGTCTGGACATCTCACAATGTTATTTTCAGCATCTTTAAGATTAAGTTCTGCATATGTCTTATCTGACTTTATGCGACCCACTTGATTCACGTAAGCATCTATTGATATGCCTTTTAGAAATTGTTTAGCGATTGCGCCAGCCACTACTCTCGAAACCGTTTCACGGGCAGAACTGCGGCCACCACCTCGATAGTCACGAAAACCGTATTTTTCGTCATATACCAAATCGGCGTGAGAAGGTCTATAACTATCCTTTATATGTGAGTAATCCTTTGATTTTTGATTGGTATTTTCAATGGTAAAACCTATTGGTGTTCCCGTAGTTTTACCTTCAAAAACTCCAGAAAGAATTCGAACTTCGTCATTTTCTTTTCGTTGGGTAGTAATCTTTGATTGTCCAGGCTTTCGACGATCTAGATCTTTTTGAATGAGCTCTACATTCAATTCAATTCCAGCTGGACATCCATCTATAACACCGCCAAGAGCCAATCCATGAGATTCTCCAAAGGTTGTAACTCTAAATAAATTACCGAATGTATTCAAAATGAAAAAAATTTACCTCAAAGTTACAAGCAATTCAAGAGTTGACAAGTTCTTATGGAAATTAATCTGTAAAATGGTGGTCTACAAAATAGAAAACGCCTTTGACAAGGCGTTTTCTAAACTAACTAACTAATAAATAAACATTACGATTCGATGTAATTCTGTCGTAAAAATAAGCCTGAGTTCAAACTTGGGTCAAAAAAAATCATTCGAATTATGTTATTGATAATTTATACATATTAAATCAATGAGCAAGGCAAAAACAACAATACAGAATTTCGATTTAGTCAAAATATAAGATTCGATAAATTCAACCTAAATCTTTGGAGACTAAACAAAAAAGGCGCTTTCATACTCGAAAGCGCCTTAGTAATTAGGTAATACTAGGTCTGAATGACACTCAAAGCTAAATGCATATTATGAAGACGAGAAAATCTGTTTAACCAAAAACGGATAATTATAGACAACTTATTATTACAGAATTAGTTCGAGACCCCCTAAAATGCGTATCTATTTCAAAAAGAGGCAAGTACGACAATTTTACCAAGCTTATACAAAAAGGATTATTTCGACCTGATTTTTAAATTTTTCCAATACTCATAATCTCAATTTAACATAACTGACGCTTTAACAATTAACTAACTTTTTAATGAAGACAATTTCATTTAAAACAGTCGTTTTAAAGCTTAGGTCTTGAATTAATTTGTAGTGTGAAAAAAAGAAAACTTGAACTTGTAGTTCTCTCTGATATTCATCTTGGCACCTTCGGTTGTCATGCTGAAGAACTATTAGTTTATCTCAATAGTATTGCCCCTAAAAAACTTATTCTCAATGGGGACATTATAGATATCTGGCAATTTAAAAAGAGATTTTTTCCGGCAACGCACCTGAAGGTCTTAAAGAAAATCATAGGGATGGCCTCTAAAGGCACAGAAGTTTTTTACATCACAGGCAATCATGACGAAATGCTAAGGAAATTTTCAGGAAGTGCTATGGGAAGCCTAAAAATTGTCGATAAACTTCTCTTAGATTTAGATGGAAAAAAAACCTGGATTTTTCACGGAGATGTTTTTGATATATCTATTCAAAATGCCAAATGGATTGCAAAATTGGGGGGCTACGGTTATGATTTATTAATTCTACTTAATCGCTTATTAAATTGGACCTTATCAAAAATGGGTAAAGAGAAATATTCACTCTCTAAAAAAATTAAAAACAGCGTAAAAGGAGCAGTCTCCTACATTCACAATTTCGAAAAGGTCGCAACAGATTTAGCCATAGAAAATGATTTTGACTGTGTGATATGTGGTCATATACATCAACCAAAAAAAGAATGGTACACCAATAAAAAAGGTAAAGTACTCTATCTCAACTCTGGCGATTGGGTTGAAAATCTAACCTCCCTAGAATACGGTTTTAAAAGATGGAAGTTATATCAATACAACCATGACAAACTTTCTCCTTTTTATAGTGATGAAGAGTTAAAAGAAATGAATCTAGAAGAATTGATTTACGATATAACTAAGAAAGAAGAATCAATTAGAGAACTAAAAGTCATTAGTGATCAAGACGAACTTATCAACAAGTAGCACCCTACTACTTTAAAGCTTCTTTTAAAATACTTACTGGATGCATGGCCTCTCTGCCTGTTCCATCTTTGATTTGATGTCTACAACTCGTCCCATTAGCTGAGATAATCGTTTCTGGTCTCGCTTTTCTTACCGCTGGAAATAATATTAACTCACCTATTTTCATACTGACATCGTAATGTTCTTTTTCATATCCAAAAGAGCCAGCCATTCCACAACAACCACTTGGAATAATAGTCGCTTTATAATTCTTCGGAATACTTAAAAGATCAAAGGTGATTTTTGAATTTGAAATTGATTTTTGATGACAATGCGCGTGAATTTTAACTTCGGCTTTTTCCGTACAAAAATCAGAACTCGAAATAAGGCCCTCATTACACTGATTTAAAATAAACTCCTCAAGCAAAAAACTGTGCTCAGCAACTTTTTGAATTTTATCATTTTTAGGCAATAGTCTTAAATACTCATCTCTGAAGGATAGGATTGCTGAAGGTTCTAATCCAATTATCACATCATGATCATAGAGCAATTCAAAACACGAGCTTACATTTTCAAGCGCACATTGTTTAGCCTGCTTTAAAAAACCTTTAGAGAGAAAAGTTCTCCCACTATCCCCGAAATATAAGCTAAGATCATAACCAAGACCAAGTAATAAATCGATCGCGTCTTTACCTAAATTCACATCCATAAATCTGGTGAATTCATCGATAAACAAGACGATCTTTTGATCCTTATCAATCTTAGCAATAGAACGCTTTGATCTTAAATATTTTTCAAAATTAAAGTTATGCACATGTGGAAGTGATCTTTCAGCAGCCACACCCATAAATTTTTTGGTAAAACCACCCAATACTTTAGAGTCGTATACGCGATTGATTACAGAAGAGGCATATTTCAGGTTTGAATTGAACTTAGAACTGAATGCAAAAAGACGATCTCTCAATTTGTAACCATTAGCCTCTTGATATTGATATAAAAACTCCGTTTTTAAAGTGGTCATATCGACATTACTCGGACATTCAGAGCTACACGCTTTGCAACCTATACACAGATCTAAAACCTCTTTTAATTCTTTATGATTAAATGGGGACGGTTGATTGTCTGAATTGGTTAAATACTCTCTTAAGGCGTTAGCTCTTGCCCTAGTTGTATCTTTTTCATTTTTAGTTGCGTGATACGAAGGGCACATACCTCCCTTAGCATGTTCAGATTTACGACAATCCCCACTCCCATTACAATTTTCCACAGCTCTAACAATACCCTGACTGTCTGAAAAATCTAAAAAGGTTGAAACATCAGGCTCCTTTCGGTCTACTTCGTAACGAAGATTTTCATCCATTTTAAAGGAATCTGTGATCTTACCTGGATTTAGGCGCCCATAAGGATCAAATAAATGTTTGACTTTTTTGATGAGCTCATAATTTTCTTGGCCAATCATCATGGGAATGAACTCCGCTCTTACAATACCATCCCCGTGTTCGCCACTAAAGCTTCCTCCGTATTTTTTGGTTAATTCAGCAACCTCAGTGGTTATTTTTCGAAACAAAACAACATCTTCTTTTGCCTTGAGATTTAAGATAGGTCGTAAGTGAAGTTCACCAGCGCCCGCGTGTGCATAGTAAACGGCCTCTTGCTTATAACGCTTCATCAAAGCCGAGAACTCTAAAATAAATTCTTTCAAATGAGGTAGTGCCACTGCCGTATCTTCGATACAAGCTACGGCCTTCTTGTCTCCTACGATATTACCCAACAAACCTAATCCAGCTTTTCTGAGTTCAAGGGCTTTTGAAATATCTTCTGCTTGTAATATGGGATGGGCATAGCTCAACCCGCTTGATTCAATGAGCTTTAATAGATGATCAATTTGTGTTTTTAATTCTTCTTTGGAATGGGCCCTGAGTTCTAACATTAACAAGGCAGCTGGATCTCCCTCAACAAAGAATCTATTTTTTAATTGTTCTCTGTTGTTCTTGGTACAATCTAATATCACCTTATCCATCATTTCGCAGGTGTACAAATCTGCTTGCATCAGCGGATGAACATCAGATAGGCATGATTCTAAATCACTGTAATGCGTGACAATCATGGCCGAATGTACTGGAGGCAATTCATCTAAAGCAATTGTTATCTCTGTACTTATAGCTAAGGTTCCCTCACTTCCACATAACAACTTGGTTACATCAAATGGCTTATCTCCTTGTTTTAAAAAATCAGAATTGATGAGCTCGTCAATAGCATAACCTGTATTTCTTCTATGTATGCTGGGGTCAGGAAATTCAGCCGTTATTTTAGCTTTAACTTCTTCAGGTGCTAAGAACTCATATAGACCTTTGTAAATTTTAGACGACCAATCCGAAGAAGTACTTAAATCTTTATTAAGGTCTGGATTCGCTTCAAAAACAACTTCAATACCGTCATGCATTATCGCTTTTATTTTTCGAACCTTATCTCTGGTTACACCGTACTTTATAGATGTTGTTCCAGAAGAATTATTCCCAACCATTCCACCTATAGTACATCGATTCGCTGTTGAAGTATTTGGCCCAAAAAAGAGTCCATGCGGTTTTAGAAAAGCGTTTAACTCATCGCGAACAACACCCGGCTGAACGGTAACCGTTCTTGCTTCAGCATCAAAATCAACAATGGCATTTAAATATTTAGAAACATCCATCACAATACCAGGCCCAACGCATTGACCGGCCAATGAGGTGCCTGCTGCTCTTGGAATAACCCCTATTGATGTGCCTTCAAGAAATTTTAAAAACACACTAATATCAGTTGCATCTTTTGGAAAAAAAACAGCTAAAGGCTTCATTCTGTAGACAGAAGCGTCAGTCGAATAAATTGAACGATGCAATTCGTCAACATAGAGCTCTCCTTTGAGTGCTGACTTTAGTTTCTCCCAATTTAATTGCGACATCTTTAGTAATTTTGCAGACAAATTTAAGTTAAAATAAATGCCAAAAATTTCTTTGTTTAAAATTGTGAAAATCAAAAGAATAGCTGTTTACGCTTTTATTACACTTATAGGTTTTATGACCTCTTGCACTCAAAACGCTGATTTAGAGTCTGTAAGAGAGGTGAAGTTAAGTTTAAACATAGATTTATTACAAGAAGAGGATGTTGTGCTGTATTTATTACGCCAAAATTATCTTGAACAACCGGAACTGATCGACTCCTTAAATACCAATTCAAATAAATCTATATCGCTCAGTGTAAATCCCCAAGATTTATTTTTACTACAGGCAAAAGACCAGCAGCTTCAAACCCTTTTATTTCTTGATGCAGAAGAAGTAACAGTAAATTATCAAAACAATACGCTTGAAGTTCAAGGCGGTGAACAAAACGGATATCTAAACGATTATCTCGAAAAAACCAAGTATTTCCAGTCTCAACTAAGAACAATTCAAAGAGAATTTGAACAAAATGCTTCAACTCAAGATTCTCAACAAATCATGCAAATTCGACAGAAGTATCAGGATATTCAAAATCAAAATATTTCTTACATCAGAGAATTCGCCTCTACGATGAATGAATCTATTTTGGCGGTTTGGTTTTTATTTGATCTTCAACAACAGCGCTTAATTTCTTCAGAAGAATTCACAGACTGGTTAGATTTAAAGTCTAAAAAAGTAAAACAGTCAGGTATAGCCGGCAAGGCCTTCGAACTCAGCGAAAAGTTGACAAAATCAAAAATAGGAAGTACGGTAGAAAACTTCAAAGGACCACAGCCTGATGGAACAGAAATTGAACTTTACGATCATTTGGGAAAAATAACTCTAATTGATTTTTGGGCTGCATGGTGTAAACCCTGCCGACTTGAAAACCCAAATATTGTAAGTGTTTATCAAGACTATCGCGATAAAGGTTTTACAGTCGTTGGCGTTTCATTGGATACCAGTAAAAGTCGATGGACGCAAGCCATTGCCGACGATCAACTCGATTGGACGCAGATTTCTCATCTTCAACGTTTTAGAGGACCTATAGCGCGAAGCTTCAACATCACTGCCATTCCGAGTTCTTTTCTTGTTGATGAAAATGGTGTAATCATCGCAAAGAACTTACGGGGTTATCAATTACGCCAAAAAATCAGTGAATTGTTAGACTAATTTCGCTTTCGAAATAAATAAACAGCATATAATACGGGTAGAATCATGAGCGCCATAATAAGCGGATACCTCAGAGCTACCCAAGGGCTTAGTAGCATAATTGTAAGTAAGCCACTAATAGCTCCACCAAAATGAGCTGAGTGACCAATATTTCCGAAAGGTTTTTGCATTCCGTAAATGGAATAAACCATATACCCTATTCCAACCCAATAGGCAGGTATTGGAAATGGTATCGGTAAAATCATCATTTGCATTTCAGGACGCAATAGAATAGATACGTATAAGATACCGGTTACCGCTCCACTGGCGCCGACAGCACTGTAGTACGGTTCATTTTTATGGAATTGATATCCAATGATTCCTCCCCCGATTAAACAGAAGAAATAAATGAGATAAAAAGCGTTCACACCAAAGGCCGACACCACAACATCTCCAAAAAAGAAAAGGGTAATCATGTTGAACAGCAGGTGTGTGAAGTCGACATGTAAAAAACCAGAACTCACAATTCTGTAATACTGTCCGTTTGAGATGGCGCTCACCTGAAACTTGAGTCGATCAAATAGTCCAGGACGATTGAAACAATAGAAACTGACTAGGCTATTTATAGCAATTATTACGTAAACCGGATTAAGATTTATCGACATAGTTGTAATTTTAAGGCTTTAATTTGAGCTCATATGTTTTTGCACTGGATAACCTTCATTTTGACTTATCCTATTATTTACCTGTTGTCAAAACTTCCATTTAGGGTTATTTACGGTATTTCTGATGTTTTAAACTTTTTTGTTTATCGCATTTTCAAGTACCGTATTAACGTGGTGCGATCAAATATACAAATTGCCTTTGAGCATAAGACAAGAGCCGAACAAGAAGCAATCATTAAAAATTTTTACAAGCATTTTTGCGATGTGCTCGTTGAAATGATTAAGGCCTTTTCAATGAATCGTCAAGAATACGATAAGCGTTACAAGGTTTTAAATCACCTTGAGATGCAGCAACTCAAAGACCGCAGTTTTATACTGACGATGCCTCATATCGCAAATTGGGAATGGGCCAATAGTATTACTAACCTGACAGATGTTCCGATATACAGTATTTACTCCAGACTTGAAAACCCCTACTTTGATCGAAAAATCAGAAGTTCTCGAGGTAAAATGGGCACCATTATGACGCATACTGCAGAAACCAGAGTCATTATCGATCAGCAAGAAAGTCAAAAAATACCTTCGGTATATGGTATCATTAGTGATCAATCTCCCTTGAAACGAAAAGCTAAATATTGGAATACCTTTTTCGGCAAAGAAGTACCCATGCATACAGGAGCAGAAGAATTATGTAGAAAGTACAATATGCCCATGGTCTTTTTAGACATGAATAAGGTTAAACGCGGACACTATGAAGGCCACTTAGAAGTATTGACTACTAATCCTCAAGAATTGAAACCCTTTGAACTGACCGATATTTATATGAATCGTGTTCGTCAAGCGATTTTAGAAAAGCCAGATTTATACCTTTGGACGCATCGAAGGTTCAAACACGCTAGAAACTAAACGAGGCTCAATAGTTCTGCACAGAACCTCTCGGCCAAATCTTTTGCTTTATCAGTAGTGGTAGATTCAGTATAAACCCTGATTATGGGCTCAGTATTTGATTTACGCATATGCACCCAACTACTTTCGAACAATAGCTTAACACCGTCAATCGTTAAGATTTCTACATCCTCTTTGCTGTATTTATCATGCATTTTTTGCAAAAGTTCATCCACATTTAAATCAGCGCTGAGTTCAATTTTTTGTTTACTCATATAATATGAAGGGAAGCTTGCTCTTAATTCAGACATTTGAATATTCTTTTGTGCCAGCGAGGACAGAAAAAGTGCTATCCCTACAAGAGCGTCACGGCCGTAATGATTGCGCGGATAAATCACTCCTCCATTACCTTCGCCACCGATAATGGCATTTTTTTCTTTCATTTTTTCAACGACGTTAACTTCTCCAACAGCCGAAGCAAAATATTGACCGGAATATTTCTGGGTAACATCTGTTAATGCTCTTGTAGATGAAAGATTCGAAACCGTGGTAGCACCAGGATTCATGGAAAGAATATAATCTGCACAAGCCACCAGGGTGTATTCTTCACCAAACATATTTCCTTTTTCATCTACAAATGCCAATCGGTCTACATCTGGATCTACAACAATACCGCCATGGGCTTTACTAGCTATAACCTCTGATTTTAAATCCACCAAATGTTCTTCAAGAGGCTCAGGATTATGCGGAAAATTACCCGTAGGTTCACAGTATAATGAAACGACATCTACTCCTAACCTATGCAACAACTTAGGAACAGCAATACCACCTGTTGAATTGACTCCATCAACAACGAATTTAAAATTTGCCTTGCGTATGCGCTCAAGATCTACCGTTTCTATGCTTAAGATTTTGTCGATGTGTTTTTCTATATAATCGTCTACACGGCTAAGTTTACCCAATGAATCATAATTGCTGTACTCAAATGATTCACTTTCCGCAATCTTAATCAATTCTGCTCCTTGAGTCGCATCGATAAATTCACCTCTCTCATTTAATAATTTTAAGGCATTCCACTGCGCAGGATTGTGTGAAGCTGTCAATACAATTCCGCCATCAGCCTTTTCATTTACTACCGCAAATTCAACAGTCGGTGTGGTTGAGAGTTCTAAACTAACAACATCTATTCCCAAGGCAATTAAGGAGTTAACCACTAAAGACTGTATCATTTCGCCTGATATTCTTGCGTCACGACCTATTACAACCTTTGGCTGATGGTTGGTGCATCTTGCTTTTAGCATCATTCCGTAAGCCGAAGAGAACTTTACAACATCAATTGGGGTGAGATTTTGGTCAGGTACTCCGCCAATTGTACCGCGAATACCAGAAATGGAACGTATGAGAGTCATATTTTTATCTTTGAGGCAAAAATAAAGATATCCATTCGTTCAGACTATGAATTATTTAGCTCATCTCTTTTTATCCTACGATGATTCAGATATAGCGATTGGAAATTTTATAGCCGATCATGTCAAAGGCAATAAATTCGAGTTTTTAAAAAAAGATTTTATCAAAGGAATCAAATATCATCGGCTTATCGACTCCTTTACAGACGAGCATCCTGTTTACAGAAAAAGCTGTTCGCGAATTCGAAAAAGTCAAAGACATTACAGTCCTGTAGCTATGGATTTATTCTACGACCATTTTTTAGCGATTCACTGGGATAAATTCAGTAATGAACCTTTGGAACACTATTGCCAGAGGTTTTATTCAAGCTTGCTAAAACATCAACATGAACTTCCCGCTAAGAGTCAAAAAATTGTACCTTACTTGATCAAAGAAAATTGGTTTATACATTACAAAACAATTGAGGGTATTCAAAAATCACTACGCGGAATCTCAAGACGTTCTGCCTATCAAAATAATTTAGAATTCGCAACGAATGACTTATTTGAGCACTTCGATCTCCTTGAACAAGATTTTTTTTGTTTTTTTGATGAACTGACTAATTACTGTAAAAAAGAAATCTCCAAATTATGATTCAATTACGTTTTATAAGCGCTTTTGCTCTAGTGCTTTTTATTGCTTCCTGTTCTAATAATTCAGAGCAGCAGATGGGGCTTATTACAGAAAATGCCATGGTTGTTTCTGCACGAAAAGAAGCCTCTGCCATAGGAGCTGATTTGATGAAGAAAGGCGGTAATGCATTTGACGCAATGGTCGCCACTGAAATGGCACTGGCCGTAACTTTTCCCTTTGCAGGAAATTTAGCAGGTGGCGGATTTATGGTCTACCGCTTAGCCAATGGCGATGTGGGAAGTATTGATTACCGAGAAAAGGCACCCTTGCAAGCTTCTGAGGATATGTATTTAGACGAAGAAGGAAACGTAATTCCAGGAATGAGCACTACAGGAGCAATGGCTATTGGTGTTCCAGGAACAGTTGACGGTATATTGCAGGTACATGAGAAATTTGGAACCCTACCGCTAGAAGAAATATTGTCACCCGTGATTGCCCTAGCAAAAAAGGGGTTTGTTGTCACTGAGAAACAAGAAAAAAGATTAAAGTATTACGATAGTATTCTCACTGCTGTGAATGGCAAACCTTTGGATGAATTTAGTGGTAAAAAAGAGGGAGACACCATAAAACGTCTACAATTAGCTCAAACCCTTAGCTCAATTTCTAAATACAAGAGAGATGGCTTTTACGCAGGAGAAGTTGCAGAAAAGATGGTTTCATTCATTCAAGAAAAAGGAGGTATACTCAGTTTACAGGATCTTGAACTGTATCGAGCGCAATGGAGAGCACCTATTCAATTTCAGTATGAAAACTTAAATATCATTTCTATGGGGCCACCCTCAAGTGGAGGAATGACCATGGCACAGATATTTAAGATGATTGAACCCTTTAATATTGGTCAGTATGAGCACAATAAGGCTGAGTATATTCAGTTGTTAACCGAGTCATTTAGAAGAGCTTACGCCGACAGAAATTTCTATTTAGGAGATCCAGATTTTGTAGATATTCCAACAGAGCAGTTATTAAATACCGAGTATTTAAACGATAGGATGTCGAATTTTACTTTTGACAAAGCCACCTCTTCATCAACCGTCAGCAAGGGAGAAGTCAATTATGCTGAAAGTGACGAGACTACCCATTATTCTATAGTTGATCAGTTCGGAAATGCCGTTTCTGTGACCACCACCATTAATGGAGGATATGGTTCTAAATTGTACAGTGAAGAACTGGGACTGTTTTTTAATAATGAAATGGACGATTTTAGCGCCAAACCAGGAGTGCCAAATATGTTTGGTTTAATTGGAGCTGAGGCCAATAAAATTCAGCCTCAAAAAAGAATGCTCAGCAGCATGACCCCTACCATTGTTGAAAAGGACAATGAGCTTTTTGTAGTTGTTGGAACTCCTGGCGGATCTACAATTATCACAGCAGTAGCTCAAACCATTTTGAATGCGCATGAATTTGACATGAGTATGCAAGAGGCTGTAAATGCCAATAGGTTTCACCATCAATGGTTACCAGACATGGTTACATTTGAACCCAATGGATTTGACGATGCTACACTCGAAGAGCTTACAACAAAAGGATATATTCACAACAAAGGGTATACGCGAATTATTGGTAAAGTAGACGCGATAAAAGTATTGCCTTCAGGAAGTCTTGAAGGAGGAGCTGACCCAAGAGGTGATGATACCGCAATAGGATTTTAATTATGATAAGATTATTAGCACGAATAGCCGCTGCCTTATTCATTCTTCTATTTTTATCCGCTTTAGCCTTAAGACTAATTCTTCACGAGAAAAAACCTCAAGGAAAAAGCGGGCCTGAAGCGGAACGAATCGCCTATGAAATGGTTGAACATCTCAATGTAGACGCCTACAGATCCACAGATATCATCGAGTGGTATATGAATGGTAGAAAATACAGATGGAATAAACTTAACCAAAGAGCACTAATTGAGTACGATTCTATTGCTGTGGTTTTAAATATCAGCGATTACAAAAAAAGTCGTGTTGAAATTAATGGTGAACCTACAGCTGGTAATTTAAAGTCTGATCTTAGTGAAAATGCCTACGAACGATTCATCAACGATTCTTTTTGGGTATTTGCCCCTTTTAAAGTTTTTGATCAAGGAACAAAGCGAAGTATATTAACATTAGACAATGGAAAGACCGGATTAATGGTCGAATACACTTCAGGGGGCGTCACACCGGGAGATTCTTATCTCTGGCATCTGGATAGCCTTTACAGACCAACAGGATTTCAAATGTGGACTAAAATAATACCCATTGGAGGAATTTACGCATCTTGGGAAGACTGGACCACAACAGAAACAGATGTTTTAATTTCACAAAAACACAAGGTATTCTTTTACACCATTAACATTGACAGCATTCAAGCATTTAACGTGCCTTGATTCGTCGCTATTTGTTTTTTGAGTTCTTCCATCGAATTTTGAAGATCTTTCAAAAGGTTATTCGAATTCATAGGCTCAAAATTGAAGGTTAATTTACTTCTTACCTCCCATATTTCTTGAATATTAAAAGCCTTTATATCATAAGGAGGGTAGCTTTCATTAGTAGAAATCAAAGTAATATTATTCGAAAAAGGCTTTTGCGCAATCTTTTTCACAAGTACAGCGTCTTCCAAAATCACTACATACATTCGGTTTGGATTGACGTAGTCTATACGTTCAACAGCCGAAGCCAAAACCCAGTCACCAGGATGTAATGAGGGCAACATACTATCCCCTTCAATTTGAAAACCTCTATAACTCGAATTTCGGTATTCCGGTATGGGTAAATCAAATACGGGTAAACTGTCGTAAAACTCTGGATTAGCTAAGTTTTGTGGGTATCCTGCAGCAGCTTTTGTGTTGACTAGCACAATGTTTTCACTATCGGTTTTGTCCACCACTACAACCTTAGGCAGAATAGAAATAGGTTTTTGATCGATATACATTTGGTCTGATTCATCAAACAACCACAAAGGGTTAATGCGATACTTTACTTGTAGCGTAACCAAAATCTTACCTGAAATTTTTGTCTTACCTCTTTCTATATCCGCAGTTGTTGATATACCTAATTCGTTAGCGAACTCAGATTGTGTAAGCCCTAATTCTTTGCGTAATGCCGAAAATCGTGAAGCTGAAATGTCTTTTTCCATACTTCAAACATAAATATTTTTTGGAAATTTTCCAAGTAATGGAAATATTCCTATATTTGGAATAAATCCAACTAAAAAGGAAATATTCCATGAAAAATTACTTTTACGACGGCACCTTTAATGGCATTCTAACGCTTTTAAATTCCTTGTTGCGAAATTCAGCACCAAAGAACTTTGAGGTTTTCAGTGTTTCAAACAGAAATCAAGCGAATTTATTTGATGAATATGAAATAGTAAACACAGATAATGAGGTAGCCAAACACATTTGGATTCTACTGCGCAGAAATTCTTCAATTGGTACTGATCAAGTTTATAAGTCTTTCTTAGCCAATGAAGATGAAAAATTCGTGTTGTCTTTACTATTAAAGATTGCGAACAATAAAGAGTTATCAAAAAAAGAATACATACAAATCGAAAAGAATGCTCAAAAGATTGATCGAGAAAAAAATAGAATTCTCTCCTACTTGCGTTATAACGCACAACTTAACAACTCGACCACACTTTATATACAATCAAAATACAAGGTAGAGTTTCTTTTGACTAAGACCATTCGTCAACTATATGCGCATCACGAAGAATGGCAAATCGTAAATAGTTATCAAAATCACTGTATTCAGTTTAACGACAATAAATTTACATCCAAAAAAGTCAATCCAAGAGAAAAAAAGATGTTTTCATCAATCGAAATGAATGCATTCAAATT
Organism: Flavobacteriales bacterium; assembly: GCA_011525015.1. GTDB lineage: Bacteria > Bacteroidota > Bacteroidia > Flavobacteriales > Flavobacteriaceae > UBA3478. The sequence continues at coordinate 91,413 of WTJC01000038.1, read as the reverse complement.
AGCGGTATAACAATGTGAATTTGGTATTTTTACGCTTAGATAAGCTATGCAAAAAGAAAATAACCAAATTCAGGTCATCAATGCCCGTACCCACAATTTAAAAAATGTGAGTCTGAGTTTTGATCGAGACCAGCTCGTTGTTATTACAGGTCTCTCGGGAAGCGGCAAATCTTCCTTAGCCTTCGATACTATTTATGCTGAAGGTCAACGTCGATATATGGAGACCTTTAACGCTTATGCCAGACAATTTTTAGGGAATTTAGAGCGGCCAGATGTAGATAAAATCGAAGGGCTGTCACCTGTTATTGCAATCGAGCAAAAAACAACCAATAAATCTCCTCGTTCAACGGTAGGGACAATCACAGAAATCTATGATTTTATTCGATTGTTGTATGCGCGTATAGCTGATGCCTACAGCCTCACCACGAACAAATTAATGGTCAGTTATACCGATGAACAAATTGTTTCTTTAATTCTAGAAGAATACAAAGACCGAAAAATTGGAATACTAGCTCCCCTGATCAAATCGAGAAAAGGCCATTACAGAGAACTTTTTGAATCCATTCGTAAAAAAGGATACCTAAAAGTTAGAATAGACGGTGCCATTCAAGAATTGACTCCAGGCATGAAGGTTGATCGCTATAAAATTCACGATATTGAAGTATTGGTGGACCGCCTGATACCTACTGAGTCTTCTGAAAAAAGGTTATTGAATTCAGTTCAATCGGCGATGTCAGAGGGAGATAACGCACTTTTAGTATTTAATGAAGAAGACAATTCAATTCGTTTTTTTAGTCGAAATTTAATGTGTCCTGATACCGGAATCTCCTATGAATTACCCGAACCCAATTCATTCTCTTTTAATTCACCTAAAGGAATGTGTCCCAATTGCAAAGGACTTTCTTTTGTTCACACCATCAATAGAGAAAAGGTAATTCCAAACGATAAGATCAGCATTGAAAATGGAGGAATTGAACCCTTAGGGGAAAAGAAAAACAATTGGACCTTTAAGCAATTAGAGCAAATTGCCATACGCTATAAATTTTCGCTCTCCCAACCCATTAATAAAATACCTAAAGAGGCCTTGGACTTCATTTTAAATGGAGGAAATGAAAAATTCGAAATCCCTTCCAAAAGCTTAGGTGTAACCCGTAACTATGAAATTGATTTTGAAGGCGTTTATTCATTCATTATCAACCAATACAATGACAGTGACTCTTCAAGTATTAAGCGATGGGCCAAAGAATATCTCAAAGAAGAACAGTGCGCTGATTGTCAGGGATCTAGGTTAAAGAAAGAAGCATTACATTTTAAAATTGAGCAAAAAAGTATAGCTGATTTGGTACAGCTCGATTTGGAAGAACTCAAACACTTTTTCAGCAAGCTCTATGTAAAACTAAATGCTGAGAAAAAGCAAATAGCCGGAGAAATACTCAAAGAGATTAACGCCAGGATTCAATTCTTGCTCGATGTTGGTTTGCATTATCTCACCCTAAATAGAAGCTCAAAAAGCTTATCTGGAGGTGAGGCTCAACGAATTCGTTTAGCAACTCAAATCGGCGCTCAGCTCGTCGGCGTACTCTATATCTTAGATGAACCAAGTATAGGTCTTCATCAAAGAGACAACAACAAACTGATATCTTCTTTATTACAGCTAAGAGACTTAGGAAACACTGTATTAGTCGTTGAACACGACGAGGACATGATTCTAAAAGCAGATCACGTCATTGACATAGGTCCAGGAGCCGGAAGACACGGTGGTGAAATTGTCTCTCAAAGCAGTCCGAAAGATTTAAAAAACTCAAATACACTTACGGCGCAATACATTGCAAGAGCCAAAAAAATTGAAATCCCTAAAAAAAGAAGAAAAGGAAATGGAAATGCCATTGAATTATTTAGTTGTTCTGGCCATAATTTAAAGAAAGTAGATCTTAAAATTCCTTTGGGAACACTCACTGTGGTAAGTGGGGTTTCAGGAAGCGGAAAATCGACCCTAATCAACGGTACCCTCTATCCCATTTTAAACAATCACTACTTCAAGGGGGTCATGGAAATCTTGCCTTACAAACGCATTAAAGGACTTGAGTATTGTGATAAGGTTATCGATGTCAATCAGAGCCCGATTGGACGTACACCAAGGTCAAATCCTGCCACATACACCGGTGTATTTAGTGAAATCAGAAACTTGTTTTCTAAAACAACAGAGGCTGTTATACGAGGATATAAGCCAGGGCGATTTAGTTTTAACGTCAAAGGCGGTAGATGTGAAACCTGCATGGGAGGCGGATTAAGGGTTATAGAAATGAATTTTTTACCCGATGTATACGTCAATTGTGAACAATGCAATGGCAAAAGGTTTAACAGAGAAACACTTGAAATAAGGTATAAAGGAAAAACCATTTCAGATGTTCTAGAAATGACCATCAATGAAGCGGTCGCTTTTTTTGAAGCTATTCCTAAAATTTATAGAAAACTCAAGACCATACAAGACGTTGGTTTAGGTTATATTACGCTCGGTCAGCAGTCTACCACACTCTCTGGAGGAGAGGCTCAAAGAGTGAAATTGGCGACAGAACTCTCAAAGCGCGATACGGGAAACACCTTTTATATTCTTGACGAACCAACAACTGGTTTACATTTTGAAGATATTCGAATATTGATGGAAGTAATTCATAAATTAGTAGACAGAGGTAATACCGTACTGATTATTGAACATAATTTAGACGTAATCAAATTGGCAGACTATATTATTGACATAGGTCCTGAAGGAGGAAAAAAAGGTGGAACAATTGTGGCTCAAGGAACACCAGAACAACTGATCAAATCAAAATCGAGCTACACTGGCCATTACTTAAAAGAAGTACTCTGACAAACACCTCATGAAATACACTGCGCTGTCACATAAATCAAGATCTATCCTTTTCAGGGGTTTTACATTTGTTTTGTTCACCTGTTCTTCTTGGTCATTTGCACAGCATACGTCCAACTTCACTAAGGTCAATGCAAGGATTATCTTAAATGCAAATAGTGATTTAGTTGAAGTTTCTCAAACAAATGAATGGACCAACAGCAGTTCAGAAGCATTATCGGAGCTTTATTTTTACGATTGGAACAATGCCTATAGTTCTAAAACCTCAAAATTAGCCGAGGAATTTATTAGTGATTTTAAAAAAGCATTTCATCTCTCCTCCGATGAACGCAAAGGGTTTACTCAAATCAATTTCATTGCAGTAGGCAAGGATACTTTACTTCCAGAGTATACTGAAGCTGATATTTTTAAACTAAAACTAGTAGAGCCCATAAAATCAGGTGAGCGCTTGAAGATCGTTTTAAACTATCGCCTTAAACTACCCGATTCAAAATTTACCAACTACGGTTACGACTCCAACTACATTAAACTCACCAACTTTTTACTCTTGAATTGTGAATTAAATACTGAACACAACAATTTTGCGACCTATGCCAATCACAATCTAAACGACCAATACAATCCCGTCAGCACATATGACATAGAGTTTATAAACCGTACTGACCTTAATTTATACAGTAATCTCAAATTTAAAGATGGAAGATTTCTTGAAACAACAGCCTCAAATCCTTCCTTTTATCTCTCCAAAAGACCCTTTAGCTCAAGAGAATTTGAAAAATTACACTTGAATGAAAATTTTTTATCGAGCCAAAGCACCAAGCAAGATTTGAGCATGGCCAAGGTGACCAAATACTTGTCTTCAATTTTCAAAAACGAGGAAGCGTTTCATTTTACAATTGACGAAAATGAATTTAAAAAAACGAGTGTTTTTGGATTGTCGGAGCTCCCCTCATTTATCAATTTATATGACAACGAGCATGTTTTTGAAATGAACCTTCTGAATTCTTTAAGCGATCGAATTTTACGAAAATATTATCACATCGATTTGAGAAAACAAAAATGGATTCACAACGCTTTATTGCAATTCATTCTAAAGGACTATTTAAAAACCTATTACAAAGACGAATTGTTATTAGGAAGGTTTGCCGCTAAATGGCCTATACGCTCTTATGAATTTTCTTCATTGAACACCAGAGACTTATTCGAAATCATGTATAAGATTGGTGCTTACAATAATTTAGACCAGCCGCTATCTACCAGTTCTGAAAAACAAATTAAGTACAATTATGAAGTTGCAAACCCTTATCACGCGGGTTTAGCCCTTGATCATTTGTCTGCTTACTTCAATTCATCAACTGTCAAGCAATCTATAGTAGCATTTTTAGAGCATACAACGCTCAGAAATCAAATTGATACGGATAAATTTCAAACTCATTTAGAAAACTCGCTTCAATCGAATCTGAACTGGATGTTTGAGCAGCACATAAACCAAGTAAACCGAACAGATTACGCCTTAAAAAAGGTAGAGTACGACTCAACAGATTCCCTTAAAATAACAGTTCAAAACAAAGGAAATCAATCCCCTCCACTCGCTTTGAATTATTTTCAAAACGACAGCCTGGTAAAATCAGAGTGGCTTTCAGGCTTTACTTCAGAGCAGGTCATTGAGACTAAAAATGAAAATTATACCGCTGTAGCAGTTAATTACCCACTAACAGGCATTGACTATAATCCCTATAACGATTATAAAAAACTAAATCAGTCAACTCTTTTTAATAAAAATATTAGACTGAAGTTTTTAAAGGACATACAAAGTGCCAAACAAAATTTATTGCTCTACACACCGATATTTAGTTACAATCTATACGACGGTATTGTAGCCGGGCTTTTACTGAATAACGATGGGCTATATGACCAGACTTTTCAGTTTCAAGTGGCACCCTCCTATTCTTCAAAAGAAAAAACCCTCATCGGTTCGAGTTCTTTTATTCTGAACTTGAGAAAGCACGACAAAACACAATACCTGACGCGGTTTACACTTTCGGCGGGAACCTATCACTTTGAAACAAACAGTAGATACAGCACCATCACTCCATCAGCCGCCTGGCTATGGAGAGCTAAAGATCGCACCCGTAATTTGAGAAAAATACTTTTAGTGCGAATGCGAAATGTCTTTCGGACTATCGATCCGAGTGTAACGGTTGAAAATATCACACCAGATTATAGCATTTTAAATGCACGTTACACCAATATAGAAAACAACCTGATTCTTTATAAGAAGAATTATGTAGATGCTCAACTGGCTAAAAATTTCACAAAACTCTCCGCTGAATTTGAGAGACGATTTCTGTTTAATAACAACACACAGCTCAATTTAAGATTGTTTGCCGGCTACTTTGTAAATAACAATACCAACAATGATTTTTTCAGTTTTGCATTAGACAAGCCTTCTGATTACCTATTTGATCTCGATTATATCGGGCGATCTGAAGAGGATGGTTTTTTTAGCCAACAATTTATTATGGCCGAGGGAGGGTTTAAAAGTAAATTTGAGAACCGCTTTTTTAATAAAGGTTTAGCTTCCTTAAATAGTTCTATCAACCTCTATAGATATGTTGAAGCCTATTTTGATTTTGGAATTGGAAAAAACAAAGGACAATCGATCAAATCCTTCTATGATACTGGTATACGTTTAAATTTAGTCACTGATTATTTAGAGCTTTATTTTCCGGTTTACAACAGTAATGGCTGGCAAATATCAGATTATGCCTATCCAGAAAAAATTAGGTTTGTTCTGAGTTTAAGTCCACAAACCATAGGATCTCTTTTTACTCGGAAATGGCTATAAATTAGGAGCCTTTATAAGTTTTATTATTTTTGCACAAAACCAAAGCATGACACAGTTTTCTAATTCTACTGCTTCTCTTTCGCTCAAAGAATTTAAAAATCAACTGTTGTCTGATTATAAACTGGTTACACTTTCTCGAGAGTGCAGTTTACTCGGAAGAAAGGAAGTGCTCTCAGGTAAAGCGAAATTTGGAATTTTCGGTGATGGAAAAGAATTACCACAATTAGCGTGGTCAAAGGTGTTTAAAAAAGGAGACCACCGTTCTGGATATTACCGAGACCAAACTGTCATGATGGCTTTGGAATTATTAAGTGCAAAACAAATTTTTCATGCACTTTACGCAACCACAGATTTAAACCTTGAACCCATGAGTGCCGGAAGGCAAATGGGAGGTCATTTTCTCACTCCATTTCTCGATGAAAATGGCAATTGGCTCAATCAAAATGAACAATACAATATCAGTTCCGACATTTCCTGTACAGGTGGTCAAATGCCCCGGCTATTAGGATTAGCTCAGGCCTCACAACTGTATAGAAAAAACGAATTTTCCAATGCGTCAAATTTTAGCACAAATGGAAATGAAATAGCCTGGGGGACTATCGGTAATGCCAGTACTTCTGAGGGCTTATTTTTGGAAGTCTTCAACGCAGGCGGCGTTCTACAAGTTCCAATGGTGATAAGCGTTTGGGACGATGAGTACGGAATATCAGTCCCCAACAGTTTACATACAACTAAGAGTAATATCTCTAAAGCCTTAAGTGGATTTCAAAAAGAAGAAGGATTAGAAGGTTATCAAATTTTTGAGGTAAAAGGATGGGATTATCCAGCACTCATTGAGACCTATCAAAAGGCTGAGCAAATAGCCAGAACTAAGCACATTCCTATTCTTATTCATGTTACGGAATTGACTCAACCCATCGGACATTCTACATCCGGTTCACATGAGAGATACAAGAGCAAAGAGCGCTTGTCATGGGAACAACAGTACGATTGCAATTTAGGGTTCAAAAACTGGTTAATTGAAAGCGGACTAGCCACAAAAGAAGAACTTGACGCCATAGAACAATCCTCCAAGGAAGAAGCGAAAGAGGCCAAGAATGAGGCATGGAAAGAATACACCACTCCTTTACTTGAAGAAAGAGATAGGCTTATTGCCATTTTAGATAATCTTAGATCGAATTCTAACGAAGATTTTATTGACGATAAAATCAAAAGACTAAAAACGAAGACCTACGTACTTAAAAGAAGTCTATTAGATATCGCCTATCAAGTCAAAAGAGAAAGTTCTCATCTGTATTTTGCGAATATGCACCAACTCAATGACTGGCTGAATGCATATGAAGCAAAAGAACAAAACAACTACTCAAGTGAATTGATAGAGCAATCATCTACCAATGCACTAGAAATCAAAGAAGAAGCTCCTATATATGGTGAGGACTCGAAAATGGTGGATGGAAGAATTATCATACGAGATAATTTTGACGCCCTTTGCAGCTCCTACGATAACCTTTTAATTTTTGGAGAAGATTGTGGTAAAATCGGCGATGTAAATCAAGGACTTGAAGGACTACAAGAGAAATATGGTGCTGACCGCATAAGTGACACCTCAATTAGAGAAGCAAGTATTGTGGGACAAGGTATAGGGTTGGCCCTAAGAGGATTTAGACCTATCGCCGAGATTCAATATTTAGATTACATATTATACGCTGCCAATGTATTGAGTGATGACTTAGCCACCTTGAGATATCGCAGTGTCGGTCAACAAAAAGCTCCCTTGATTATTCGAACTCGAGGACACCGATTAGAAGGTATTTGGCATTCTGGATCTCATATGGGCGCACTCATTCATTTGCTCCGAGGAGTATATATTTTAGCCCCTCGAAATATGACTCAAGCTGCTGGGCTGTACAATACTTTATTAGAAACAGGAGAGCCTGCATTACTCATTGAGAGTTTAAATGGTTATCGAATTAAAGAAAAAAAGCCAGATAATCTTGGAAGTTTTAAATTTCAAATCGGTAAAATAGAACGTATTAAAGAAGGTACAGACATTACCGTTGTTTCCTATGGATCAACACTTAGAATCGTTCAGAAAGTTTGTAAAGAACTTGAGCGACATGACATTTCTGTAGAGCTTATTGACGCTCAAACCTTATGGCCTTTTGACAAAAAAGGAGAAACTGTTGAAAGTGTTAAAAAGACAAATCGTTTGCTTGTTATTGATGAAGACGTTCCAGGCGGATGCTCTGCTTACCTTTTACAAGAAATCATTGAGCGACAAGGTGGATTCAAATACTTAGACAGTGCACCTCAGACCTTATCCTCGAAAGAACACAGGCCTGCCTATGGTTCCGATGGTGATTATTTCTCAAAACCTAATTACAACAGCATATTCGATAAAATTTATGGAATGATGCACGAACTCAACCCTCAAAAGTATCCTCTACTCTAATTTCTAGCCTTGGCTATTGAAATGAGTATCTCTTTGTAAAGGTCCTTAGTGTTGTTTGAATTGTACCCCACCCCTTTTGATTTAAGGTCTATATCTTTTAAGTCACCAATGAGTCGACCAAGACCCTTCAATCCAAAATAAGTTTTTGCGCCTATGTAATCCTGAACAAAGTAAGGTGGGATTCCCAAATCTTTAGCTATGGTTGAACTATTGGTTGTTTTCAAGGCTTGCAACTTGAATAATTTATTGAACAGGTTGAAAAGTGCGGGAAGAATCGCTTGAATCGGATAATCTTTGCTGTTTTGTTGAAAGTGAGAAAGAATCTTGGCTGAGCGTTCAAACTGCCCTTTTAATAAAGCATTGTTCAATTCAAACACATTGTAATCCTTATTTAAACCAACGTATTGCTCAATGTGAACATCTTCAAAATGTGAGGTTTCGGGTTCAGCTAAAATCATCTTTTTAATTTCCTTATCCATTAGGCTTAAATTGGTACCGATATGTTCGGCCAACATGAGCTTTGCCTTTGGTGAAACGCTTTTGTTTAAACGACGATATAAGCTGTCAACAAATGGAGCTAATTGATTGTCATAAAGGGGTTTAGATTCAAAAACTTCTCCGATTTGAGAAATCTGTTTAAAGGCTTTTTTACGTTTATCTAATTTTTTTTGATTCACGCAAAAAACAATTATTGAAGATGATACGACATCATTTAAATAAAACTCGAGTTTATCAAATTGACGCAATAAATGCTGGGCTTCTTTGACTACGATAAGTTGCTTGTCTGCCATCATAGGCAATCGCTTAGCCTGCTCCAAAACCTGTTCTATCGAGTGCTCTTTGCCATAGAATACCGAAAAATTAAAAGCTTTTTCTTCTTCAGTTAGAACGTGATCTTCAAAATATTTGGTCAATTCTTGAATAAAGAAAAGCTCATCGCCTTGCAACAAATAAATGGGTTTGAATTCTTTTCGATCAATCTGTGCTTTTATAGCATCAACACTCATAGTATTAATATTAGTATACTTGTATAAAGAATTTTATCAGTGCTAAAACTTAATTTTAACAGCTACAATTTCAAAATTAAAATTAAGGATAATAAAAAGTTCATCTTTGATATTATTCGCAGAAAATACATTCTTTTAACTCCTGAAGAATGGGTGCGTCAACATTGTTTACGTCATTTAATTGAAGAACTGAATATTCCCGCTTCTTTAATTCAGGTAGAAAAAGCAATTTCAACAGGAAATACCAAAGGCCGTTTTGATATCATTGCATTTAACCCAGACGGAACTGTGTATCTCTTAGTTGAGTGTAAAGCTGTAAATGTTGAAATTGATCAATCTGTTTTTGACCAAATTGCACGATACGCTCTAAACATGAAAAACTCCTATTTAATGGTCACTAATGGTTTATCACATTATTTTTGTCAAATAGATAATGAGCAGAAACAATATCTGTTTTTAGAACAAATACCTAATTATCAAGAACGAAAAAGGTGAAGGTTGCCATTGTTATACTGAATTGGAATGGTGCTTCTTTGCTCGAAAAGCTCCTACCAAACATCATTGAGCACAGTAAAGAAGCAGATGTATATGTTATCGATAACGGGTCGAAAGATGAGTCCGTAGACCTACTGTCTTCAAAATTTAAAACGGTACAACTAATAAGGCTAGATAAAAACTACGGCTTTACAGGAGGTTACAATCTTGGTCTCAAAGAAATTGAGGCAGACTTATATTGTCTATTAAATTCAGATGTTGAAGTCACTTCAAATTGGTTGAACCCTATTATTACATTATTTGAAGAAAATAATAAGGTTGCCATCGCTCAACCTAAAATTCTAGATTACTATAACAGAAGCTTTTTTGAATATGCAGGGGCAGCTGGCGGTTTTATTGATCGATTGGCTTATCCCTTTTGTAGGGGGAGAATCTTTCAACAGCTCGAAGAGGACTTAGGACAATACGATGACACCTCAGAGATTTTTTGGGCTACAGGGGCGTGCATGTTTATTTCCTCAAAGGTGTTTTGGGAATTAGATGGATTCGACAAAGATTATTTTGCACATCAAGAAGAGATCGATCTCTGTTGGCGGGTTAAACGTCATGACTACAAGGTGATGTATTGTTCTCAATCAAAGGTCTATCACATGGGGGGATCTACACTGAGTAATATGAATCCGAAAAAAACCTTTTTAAATTTTCGCAATTCCCTATTCAACATTCTAAAAAACAGCCCGAATCTTCAATGGCCAATTCTGATATTTATTAGACTATTGTTAGATGGGATCGCAGGTGTGAGATTTATCTTAGAGCGAAAACCAATGCATTGTATTGCTGTTATTAGAGCTCATTTTAGCTTTTATGCACATTTTTTAAGAATAAAATCGAAAAGAAAAGGTCCCTACCCGAAACTTCAATTCAAAACAAACACCATTGTTTTAGAATTTTTTCTAAAAAAACACAAAACTTTTTTAAGTTTACGTGAATAAAAATTGTAAAAATTGCGTGGGAAAGCGCAATTTAGTTACATTTACATAAATTTTAACAAGACTACTATTATGAAAAAAGGTTTACTAGCCACTCTAGGGGTATGTGTTCTAATGACCTCTTGTGTGTCCTCAAAGAAGTATGCTGAACTTGAATCAAAGCAAAAAGAAACTCAAGACTTATTAAACAGTGCTACTGTAAAATTGAACGATTGTTTAGATGAAGCAGCAAATGCAAAAGCACAAATGGCAGCTCTTATGGAGCAAAATGCATTTTTAAAGAAACAAAGCGAAGGTTTCCAAACGACTATCGATGGATTCACGCAATTATCTTCAAAAGGTGCTGAGAATTTAGAAAAAACGCTAGAGAGTCTTTCTGAGGCAAACGTAAAAATCAACAACTTAAGAGATGCAGTAAACAGAAGAGATTCTGTAAACCTTGCATTAGTACAAAGCCTAAAAGGTGTTTTAGGAAATATGGATGATGAAGACATTCAAATCAATGTTGAAAAAGGTGTTGTTTTCGTTTCAATCTCTGACAAATTATTATTTAGAAGTGGTAGTTACAGAGTATCAAGTGCAGCTAAAGAAGTTCTTGGTAAAGTAGCTAAAGTGGTAAATAATCAACCAGACTTTGAATTTATGGTAGAAGGTCATACGGACAATGTACCATACAGAAAAGAACCATTAATGGACAACTGGGATTTATCTGTAAAGAGAGCTACTTCAGTAGTTAGAATTCTTGAAGATGACTTCGGTGTAAGCCCAGCTAGAATGACTGCAGCAGGTAGAAGTTCTTACGTTCCATTAGAGTCTAATAATACAGCTGAAAACAGAGCCAAAAACAGAAGAACAAGAATCGTAGTTTTACCAAAACTTGATCAATTCTATTCTATGTTAGAAGAAGGCATGAGCGACGCTGCGATCAACTAAGATTCAAACAAACTTATATATAAAAGGAGAGCGTTCGCTCTCCTTTTTTTATTACCACTCTCCTCTTCCAAGCCGAATCACCTCTGGAGAATTTGATGTCAAATCTATCACCGTGGAGGGAATATTACCAATCATATCACCTTCGATAATAAAATCTACCTTATCATTCCAATTTGCGATAATCTCATTAATATCAGTTGTATAATCGATAAGCTTATCACTGTCGTGAAGTGAGGTACACACCAAGGGTGAATTGATATGCGAAATAATTTGAGCTATAACCGAAGTATCAGGAATTCGAGCTCCTATGGTTTTTTTCTTTCCATAAAGTGCTTTCAAAATATTTGAAGAAGGGAGTATAAAAGTATAAGGGCCTGGCAAATAATGTTTTAATGTTCTGAATTGGGTGTTATTCAACTGAGCCGTATAAGCGGAGAGCATTTTAAAACTAGAAAACATGAATGATAAATTTGCCTTGGCAGGATCTACACCCTTTATTTTAGCAAGTCTTTTGAGTCCAACTTCGCTATTGGCATGACAAGCAACAGCATATACCGTATCGGTTGGAACAATTATAATGCCGTCTGAAGACAGCACATTGGCAATTTGAACTAATTTTTGCTCCTCTAGATATCCTCCCCAGGATTCAATATATTCCGCAGACATAAATGAGATTTAATAGGCGTGGAGACGGTCTATAATAATTAATTAAGCGCTTTGTCTGTTCAGGCTTTTTGCTTTTACGGTATCTGGTTTGACAAAAATCCAATTTTCTCTTTGTCCTGCCTTAATCCATCCTTCTTTAATGGTGTTCTTTTTATCTTGGTATCTGATTTTGACGTATTTATAACCTTTAAATCGCGTTGAAAATGATTCCAAAATCTGAACGCGCTGCTTAGGCGCTAAGCGTTCCCCCTTAATTTGATTGTAAAAGACTTTTTCACTGATTATTGAAGAAATATTAGTATGCGGCTTAATACTAGATACCCATTCATTAACTCCAAAGCGCAATATTGTTGCATTTGGTTTAAAATTTGCCTTAGACTGTGTTGATCTGGCTTTTTGCTGTTGATCTATCACAAAACTTGCATTTACTACTTGAGAATCATTTTGAGAAGGTGCTTGGTATAGTCCAAATTCCTCTTCAATCACATCGTCAAAGTTGCTGTGATTGTCAATATACAATCCTTGACCATTAAAAGGATTAACGATGTTTAGTACTGCAAAAATCGTTAGACCTTTCATAAAGGCGTCCGGCCTTGTACTCGGCCTGTAGATCCAACAAACGATACCCCCAATAAATGCGACTCCCAACGCCACCATTATTTGAGTTTCTGCAGAATTATCCGCTGGAAAATAAATAGCTAAAAATTTATTGGTAATCGATGCATTTCCATTAGTAAAAGAATCAATAATAGCCGTTAAAAACGCGCCAAATGCACCAGCAAAAATATTGGGTATAACCCCCGATCTAGATGTATGAAACTCAGACATAAGTTGTTATTTAGGTTTGCTTTCAAGATATAAAATTATTTTGCTTTGTGTGAAATCCTATTTTCAATTACACTGATTTTTTCTTGAAGAAAGCTCAACAGTGACTATAAACAAAAGAAAAAGACGTTGCTTTTACGTTAAGTAATAAGGTGAATTCGCACAAAATCTTATTCGTCCAAAAGCTCAAGTTGCGCAAATCGAAGAATTAGGGTTTTAATCGCTCCATTGTCAAAGGCAATTTCAGCTTTTTTATTAGCACCTATCCCCTCAAGCTTTTTGACACGGCCTTTACCGAAGCGAGAATGCCCTACACGTTGCCCTTCTTGAATTCCGGGGTAAGACCCCATAGTGTTGGCTGCTTCGAGCTCTATAGATTCCGGCTTGAGCTTTCTCAGTTTACGAATCGCACCTCCTGCAAGACCTTTGTGTGTTGGAGGTGTGCCCGAAACGGGCTTGACCTGTCTCAGTTTTGATTTGTCGACCTCTCCAAAAATAGAATTATCAATAAATGAAGTTCTTCTCATTTGAAGCATTCCAACGGACTGATCATCCACTAAATCATCATCAATTTCTTCTAAAAAGCGGCTTGGTTCAGCATCGATTAATTTTCCCCAGCGATAACGATTCACAGTATAGGTGAGGTAAGCCTGTTTTTCAGCACGAGTTAAGGCAACATAGAAGAGTCTTCTCTCCTCTTCTAACTCACTTCGCGTATTGATACTCATTGCCGAAGGAAATAAATCTTCTTCTAAACCTACGATATACACATATGGAAACTCTAATCCCTTTGCCAGATGTATCGTCATGAGTGCTACACGGTTATCATCATCAGTAGCTTTGTCTAAATCAGAAAACAAGGCGACATCTTCAAGAAACTCTGTGAGGTTCCCAGTAGCTCCGTCCAATTCTTTTTGGCCTTCTACAAAATCTTGTATTCCGTTGAGTAACTCTTCGATATTTTCCATTCGGGCAATGCCTTCAGGAGTGCCGTCCTTTTTAAACTCAATTAATAAACCTGTCTTTTTTGTAACCAATTCTGCTAGAGCAAAGGCATCGAGTTGATCGAGTTGCACCTGAAATGCCTTTATCATTGTGCAAAAATTCATGAGTTTTTGACGGGTGTTCGATTGAATTTTTATTGAAATACGCTCGAGATTTTCTATAACCGCAAAAACAGAACAATCGTTGTCTTTGGCTGCAAGAATTAATCGATCCACTGTGGTTTGCCCTATTCCTCTAGCGGGAAAGTTGATTATTCTAAGCAGCGCCTCCTCATCCGAAGGATTTACGATAAGCCTCAAATACGCTAATACGTCTTTAATCTCTTTGCGCTGATAAAAGGATAAGCCACCAAAAATGCGATATGGTATCTCTTTTTTGCGAAGCGCGTCTTCTATCGCTCTCGACTGTGAATTCGTTCTATACAAAACCGCAAACTGATCATGGTGAAGTTGGTTTTGCATCTGATTCTCAAAAATTGAATTGGCCACATATCTTCCTTCTTCAGCGTCAGTGGGCAATCGTTTTCGTATAATTTTAGATCCGAGTTCATTTTGGGTCCAAACCTTCTTCTCTAATTGATTCTTATTATTGGCAATAATAGAATTAGCCGCTTGAACTATGGTGTTTGAAGATCTGTAGTTTTGTTCTAATCGATAGACAGCCACATCGTCGTAATCCTTTTGAAAGTTGAGAATATTGTCAATATTGGCTCCACGAAAAGAATAAATACTCTGTGCATCATCCCCCACTATACAGATGTTTTGATAACGATCAGACAAAGCTTTGACTATTAAATATTGAGAGTGATTTGTATCCTGGTACTCATCTACCATAATGTACTTAAATCGGTCTTGATACTTGAGTAAAACCTCAGGAAAACGATTTAACAATTCATTGGTTCTGAGCAGTAAATCATCAAAATCCATCGCTCCTGCTTTAAAGCATCGATCTACATAATTATTGTAGATCTCTCCCATTTTAGGCTTTTTTGCTATGGCATCTGCCTCTTGTAATTCTGGGTTATTAAAGTAAGCCTTAACAGTAATCAAGCTGTTCTTAAATGACGAAATACGACTTTGTATTTGTTTGTACTTGTAGATGTCTTTATCAAGTCCCATTTCTTTTATTATGGAACTGATCAGACGTTGAGAGTCTTGAGTATCATAAATGCTAAAATTTGATGGAAAACCAAGATGATGACCCTCTATTCGTAAAATTTTAGCAAAAACAGAGTGAAAAGTTCCCATCCATAAATTTTTTGCCTCATTCGTCCCAACCAGTTGCGCAATTCTATGCTTCATTTCTCGTGCAGCCTTATTGGTAAAAGTCAAGGAAAGAATATTGAAAGGATCTACCCCCTGTTTCATCAAATGTGCTATTCGATACGTCAGCACTCGGGTCTTACCCGATCCAGCACCAGCAATCACCATTAAGGGCCCTTCTTTGTGCAAAACGGCTTTCTTCTGTGCTTCATTCAAGTGCTCCAAATAGCTCATACTCATATTTTAGATGAAATTAGTAATTAAGCCCATTGATTTCAATGGTTTTCGATAATTTTATCACATGAAAATGAACATTACACTACCACTTGTTTTGGGACTTATGCTGAACAGTTTTTTGGTTTTGGCACAGACAACAAATACCGGACCTTATGTTCCCAATCATGGAGCCGTTTGGAAGGTTGAAAACAGAACAATTCCCTTAAAAAGCAACTACGACTACAAAATCGTTTTTGACATTACGTCGACTTCAAACGATCCTTCAGTAAAAAACAGATATATTGACTCAGCAGCTCGATTTTTTAATATGCTTGGGCAAAACGGTATCCCTAAAGAAAAAATACACGTGGCTTTAGTCATTCATTCATCGGCATCAAAAGACGTTATGAACAACGAATGGTACCAAGCAAAGTATAGCACAGATAATCCAAACATAAATCTCATTACTGAATTGTTAGGTGCTGGTGCGGATATCATTTTTTGCGGGCAGTCATCATTTACGAGAAAAATGCCAAAAGAAAATTTAATTGAAGGTGTTGACTTATCTTTATCAGCATTAACGTCGTTAGTTGAATACCAATCAGACGGATATCAACTGATTAAATATTAATTACAAACGAATATGAAGCAACTTATTTTAATCACAATAACAGCCATTGTTGGAACTTTTAGTGTAAACGCACAAAAACTAAATATAGAAGAAAGTACTTATGAAGGGATTACATCTAAAGTAATTGAGTGGCGTAGAGCTATTCATCAAAACCCCGAACTGAGTTACCAAGAATACGAAACTGCAGAAATGATAGCAGCGCATTTAGAATCACTTGGAATTGAAGTTCAAACTGGAGTTGCTAAAACTGGAGTTGTAGGTATCTTAAAAGGAAAGAAAGACGGAAAAGTACTTGCCTTGAGAGCAGATATAGATGCATTACCTGTAGTTGAAAGAAATAATTTAAGCTTTAAATCAACTAAAAAAACAACCTATTTAGGAGAAGAAGTTGGAATTATGCATGCCTGTGGACACGACACCCATGCTGCTATTTTAATGGGGGTTGCAGAAATTCTAGCCAAAAACAAAAATAAAATCAAAGGAACGGTAAAGTTTATCTTTCAACCCGCTGAAGAAGGAGCTCCTGAAGGAGAATACGGAGGTGCACGAACTATGGTCAATGAAGGAGTATTGCAAAATCCTGATGTTGATGCCATCGTTGGATTACACATCAATTCACAAACACCTGTAGGCGTTGTGCGGTACAAACCAGAAGGAACCATGGCCGCTGCGCAACGATTCGTAATCAATGTCAAAGGAAAGCAAACCCATGGCTCTCAGCCTTGGTCAGGGGTTGATCCTATATACATCAGTGCAAAGATTATCGATGGACTTCAGAGTATTGTAAGTCGAGAACTCAATCTCACGCAAGAAGCTGCGGTTATTTCTGTGGGTAAAATCAAAAGCGGGGTGCGTTTCAATATCATTCCTGAAGATGCTGAACTTATTGGGACAATTAGAACACTTGATTATGACATGAGAGAACAAGTGAGAGAACGCATGACCAAAATGGTTAAAACCGTTGCTGAGGCTTATGGAGGTCAAGCTGAAATTGACATTTTTGACACAACAGACATCACCTATAATGATCCGGAGCTCACAGCTTCTTTAATTCCAACCCTAAATAATGTATTGGGAGAAGAGAATGTCATTTTATCAAAAGCGGTAACAGGTGCTGAAGATTTCTCTTATTTTCAAAGTGAAGTTCCAGGCTTTTACTTCTTTTTAGGTGGAATGTCTAAAAACAGTACTGAAGCTTATCCTCATCACACACCTGATTTTTTTATCGACGAAAGTGGTCTGATTTTTGGTGTTAAATCGATGACAGAAATTACATTGAATTATCTCAATGCCAGATAAGTCAATTCTAACTTAAATTAAAAAACTATGCGTCTTCAAATTATTACTCTAAGTTTTTTCCTATGCTCATCATTAACCTGGTCACAACGCAAGAGTGATTTATTGATGGAAATTCAACAGCTCAAAACAAATATTGAGCAGCAAAATGACTCCATGAGGAAATTGCGATCAGAATTAGTGAGTAAATCAGCATTAATCGATACCTACTCCAATGATTTAAAAGATATGCGAGAGACCAATACAAATTTGATGAACACCATGGGCAAATTCACTTCAGAATCAGTCGCCAATACGATGAAGGTGAATAATAAGCTCGCAAACATCAATGATATTGAAGAAAAGGCCGATAGAATAAGAGGTTTGATGCTTGATATTGACAGTATCAACATCACGGCCGCAGCAGGACTCAATCAAACCATAAGCGCTGCCCAAGGCCTAAAAATAGAAGAAGCCTCTCTGCAGTTTCCGATTGCAAATCTTATCTTAGAAATGTCAGACTCTCTTGCTGCAGAACCCAAGTTAGTTGCAGTCAATGAAATCATGAAAACCTTTGAGGGTTATCAACTTATTATCACTGGAAATCTAGATAAATTAGAAGATGGTAGCGATAGTATTGCATTTCAATTGTATGATTTATTTACAAAAGTTTATGCGCTTGAGCCCGATCGCATTCAAATAGCTCCTTCAGGTAATCTTAATTTTACCTTCATTAAATTATCTCCTGATTTTACGAATGTTTACATGCTTACCAAGCAGATACTGCGCTAAAGGCACTACTTCTTTGATTGGTTTATCGATTTAGCGTGTAGATAGCCTCTTTGCCACCATTTGCGCATCATTTTAGAATCAAAAACTAAAGGGTTCGTGGTCAAGACTGTTGGGGTGTAATACGTATTTATGGTCACCTTGGCTTCTTTACTCATCAGTTCACCAATCTGAACATTTTGTTTTTCAATTTGATCTAAACTGAAATCAAACATATCAATCATGAGTTCAAATGGGTTTTTAACCCCAAGTTTATTGTAGATAGAGTGCTCTGGACTTAATACAATAACATCGATGGTCTTTGCTCCTAATTCAATGGCTTTTTTGACAGGTACAACACTACCAAGACCTCCATCAGCATACTGGTAACCGTTTTTTTTAACCAAAGACATAAATGGAGTATAATTGGCAGAAATCCATATCCAGTCGAGAAAATCTTCATAATCACAATCTCTTAAACTTTTGTATTCGACATTCTTAGTACTAAGGTTAGATACAGTGACATAAATATTGGTTTTATTTTCTTTTAGGGCATTAAAATCTAAAACCGAAAAGTTTTTCTGAAGTAAAGCTCTCAAGTTTTTGCTCTCTCCAAAGGTGGGATTTCCTCTTAGAAAACTGCGAATTACATTAAAGTGATGAATACGAGTGCTAAAAGTCCCATGACCTTTACGTATTATAAAGGGATCAAGATTAAAAATATCTTTCTGAGTAACACTTCCATACAAATCGTGAAGTTTTTCAATTTCTCCTAGAGCTAAATGCGGCAAGAGTAAACTGCCGGTTGATGTACCGACATACAAATCGTATTGGCGCTGCTCCTTCTCAATTAAGTATTGGGCAATACCTCCTGCAAATGCTCCTTTACTTCCTCCACCTGAAATAACAAGTGCTCTCATAAAAAATAGTATATTAAGGACGGTTTAAAACATTCTAAAGACATATCATACTAGGCTTCAATGAATTTAAAAATCAATCTTGATTCACCCCACATAAAATTAAAAGGATTAGGAGGATACAGAATTGAGGTTTTAAAATCAGAATTAAATATACACAGCATTGCTGATTTATTGCACTTCATCCCCAATCGATATGTGGATCGCCGAGCCTTTCATAAGATAAATACTCTAGGAGCGAGCAATACAGAGGTTCAAATTATTGGTGAAATCATCGATGTAGAAAAAGTCCGTAGCGCCTCAGGAGAGCGTCTTAAAGCTACTTTTAGCGATGACACAGGCAATTTAGAATTAGTTTGGTTCAAAGGCATTAGTTATACGCAAAAAAAGCTCAAGCCAAATGAACCCTTTGTCGTTTATGGAAAACTCAATCAATTTGGAGGCGCTCTGTCTATTGTTCATCCAGAAATAGAATCCTTGAGTACATTTAAACGAAAAGGAACACATGGAATACTCCCTATTTACCCCTCAAGCGAGAGGTGTCAAAAGGCCGGAGTTTCTTCAGTCTTTTTAAGACAAATCATCAAGGAAGCTTTTGAGCGATTCGGAAATCATATTCAAGAGGCACTTCCTGAGTATTTGAGAAATGAATTCGGATGGCAAGAAAAAAGAAAAAGTTTACAAGAACTTCATTTTCCTTCAACATATGAGCATTTGCAAAAAGCACAGTTCAGTCTAAAATTCGAGGAGTTATTTTATCTGCAACTTCAGTTGTTAGAAAAAAAACAGTTGAGACTGCGAAACATTAAGGGCTTTGAATTCTCTAAAATAGACACTCATTTCAACACCTTCTATAAGCATCACCTCCCCTTTGAACTGACCGGTGCACAAAAAAGAGTATTAAAAGAAATTCGTAAAGATTTGGGATCCGGAGTACAAATGAACAGGCTTTTACAAGGTGATGTGGGCTCTGGTAAAACTATGGTCGCTGTACTTTCTGCGCTCATTGCCATTGATAATGGATATCAATGTTGTATCATGGCTCCCACTGAAATCTTAGCTAAACAACACTATCATTCTATTTCTTCATTACTTGAACCACTTGAAATCAATGTCAAAATACTTACAGGCTCCACGAAGAAAAAAGAAAGAGATTCACTGCACCAAGAACTTTCTAATGGTGACTTACAAATCCTTATCGGAACACATGCCTTAATTGAAGACAAGGTTGTTTTTAAGAATTTGGGATTAGCCGTTATTGATGAACAACATCGTTTTGGGGTGGCACAGCGTTCGAAATTGTGGAAAAAATCTAAGCTTCCACCTCATGTGCTTGTCATGACTGCAACGCCAATACCTAGAACATTAGCGATGAGTTATTACGGTGATTTAGACTTGTCTGTTATTGACGAATTACCTCCTGGAAGAAAACCAATTTCAACCGCACATCGAACAGATGCTTCGCGATTAAGAGTCCTAAAATTTGTAAAGGATGAAATCGCAAAAGGAAGACAGGTTTATTTTGTCTATCCTTTAATCAAAGAATCCGAAAAGTTAGATTACAAAGATTTAATGGACGGCTACCACGCCTTGAGTAGAGATTTCCCAATGCCAGAATATCAAATCTCTATTGTTCATGGTCAAATGAAGTCAGAGGAAAAGGAATTTGAGATGCAGCGTTTTATCAAGAATAAAACACAGATTATGGTGGCTACCACCGTTATTGAAGTCGGTGTTAATATTCCCAACGCAAGTATTATGATTATTGAAAGTGCCGAGCGTTTTGGGCTCTCTCAACTACATCAATTAAGAGGACGTGTCGGAAGGGGGTCGTATCAAAGTCATTGTATTCTAATGACCTCAGAAAACATTTCCGATGATTCTAAACAACGAATCGAAAGCATGGTACAAACCAATGACGGCTTTAAGCTTGCAGAAATCGATCTAAATCTTAGAGGGCCTGGCGATTTAATGGGCACCCAACAGAGTGGCGTATTAAATCTAAAGGTGAGCGATCTGGTTAAAGATTCACAAATACTTCATTTAGCTCGAAAAAAAGCCGAGGAATTATTCCGTGAAGATGAATTACTTCTTTCAGAAAAAAATAAGATTATCAAAGACACCTTGGTTCAAATTATGAATGACAAGGCCTTTTGGTCTTACATCAGTTAAAGAATGTAATCTGTGCTCAAGAAATTACTCTGTTTTGCCGCTAAAAGATTTTCGATGGTTTGATTATTCATCTCATTATCCTTAAAAGCGACAAAAGTTCTAATTGAAAACGATCTGAGCGCATCATGCACACTGAGCGTTGCTTGACCAGAATCTTTTCTTCCTGTAAATGGATACACATCTGGACCTCTTTGACAAGAAGAATTCAAATTTACTCTACATACCAAATTAGCCAGTATATCGATTAAAGAAGATAATGAGGCAACGTCATTACCAAATAAGCTCACTTGTTGACCATAATTAGACTCCGCCATATCATTTAAAGGCTGATCGATATCCGTAAAAGAAATCACAGGAATGATAGGACCAAATTGCTCCTCTTGATAAAGTTTAGTATCATGTGAAACTGGATACATCACTGCTGGCCAAATAAAATTATCCATCATTTCACCACCCTTTGCATTCATGATTTTTGCACCTTTAGCACTGGCATCGTCAATCAGGTCTTTGATGTAATCCGTTTTATTGGGTTCAGGTAATGGTGTGAGTTGCACACCATCTTCCCAAGGGTTTCCAAATTTTAAAGCATCTACAGCTGCACTGAATTTGGTCAAAAAAGCATCTTTAACATCCTCATGTACATAAAGAACTTTTAGGGCTGTACAACGCTGACCGTTGTAACTGAGCGTTCCTGAAATGCATTCGCTGACCGTTTGATCTAAATCTGCATCTGGCAAAATGATCGCTGGGTTTTTAGCTTCCAAGCCGTAAACCGTTCTCAATCGGTTGCTTTTTGGGTGAAGTTCTTGTAAGGAATTAGCTGAACTACTGTGGCCGATTAACGCCAAAACATCAATACGCCCTGTTTTCATGATTGGTGCTGCAATCTTTCTTCCCCTTCCAAACATGATGTTCACCACTCCTTTAGGAAAACTATCTCTAAAAGCTTCTAAAAGCGGAGTAATTAATAACACCCCGTGCTTAGCAGGTTTAAAAATGGCCGTATTCCCCATAATAAGCGCAGGAATAAGCAGCGCAAAAGTTTCATTTAAGGGATAATTATATGGACCTAAACAAAGTACAACACCTAAGGGACCTCTTCGCACATGGGCATATACCCCTGAAAACTTTTCAAACTTGGCTGAAGAACGGTCTATTTTCTTATATTCCTCAATAGTGTCGTGTATATAATCTACAGTTCGATCAAATTCCTTGTAGGCATCAGGTTTGTTTTTGGCAATCTCCCACATTAGTAGCTTAACCACCTCTTCTCTTTTGGTAAGCATTTTTTCAACGAATTGCTCCATACAGGCAATTCGATCCTTTACTTTCATGGTAGGCCACTCCCCTTGGCCATTATCAAAAGCGTTAGAAGCTGCATCAAGTGCATTTAAAGCTTCTGTCTCTCCTAAATCTGGAATACTTCCTAGTAATGTTCTTTGATACGAAGAAGTAACAGATATAGGTGAAAAAACCTCAGAAGTTGCTCCTTTCCATTCAATTAACTCTCCATTGACTAAATAATGTTTATGATTTATTGGTTGGTCTAAACGATAGTTTTCTGGAATTTGCATGTTATATTAAATATTGAAATAAATCTGGTTTATCATTAATGTATTCGCCAAAGAAATTACCCTTTTTCATTCGATCAATTAAGGGTTGGAGGTCTTCTGGCGAGGCGAGTTCTACACCGACTATAGCCGGAGCTTTTTCTCGATTAGATTTTTTTGAGAACTCAAAATGTGTGATGTCGTCGTTAGGACCTAAAATTTGAGCTACAAACTCTCTCAAAGCTCCTGGTCGTTGAGGAAAACGAACAATAAAGTAATGCTTGACTTGATTAAATAAGAGTGCTCTTTCTTTAATTTCAGCCATTCGAACGATATCGTTATTACCGCCACCCACTAAGCAAACCACTTTTTTATTTTTGAGTTCTTCTTTTAAATAGTCCAAGGCAGTAATTGCCATTGCACCTGCTGGTTCAGCAACAATAGCGTCTCTGTTGTACAAATCTAAAATGGTTTGACAAATATGATTTTCTGGTACTGTTATAACCTTGTGCAGCCCTTCCTTACAAATCTCAAAAGTATTTGACCCTACTTTTCGAACAGCAGCTCCATCTACGAAGGTGTCCACTTCTTTTAGGGTAACCAATTCACCTTGATTAATGGATTCAAGCATTGCCGGAGCACCTGCCGGTTCTACTCCAATTAACTTGGTATTGGGTGATAAATGCGCTAGCGTAGATAACACTCCAGATGCTAGACCTCCTCCTCCAATAGCCACAATGATATAATCGATATCTTTTGGACCATCCTCAACAATTTCAAGACCTACTGTGGCCTGACCTGCAATGGTTTGAAGATCATCGAAAGGATGTACAAAGGTAGCACCTCTATCTCGAGAATAGCCTTGTGCAGCCTCATAGGAGTCATCATAGGTGTCTCCTACCAACTCTACCTCAATACAATCTTGACCAAAAAATTTAGTTTGGTCAATTTTTTGTTTTGGAGTAACAATAGGCATGTAAATTCTACCCTTGACATTCAGGGTTTTGCACGCATAGGCCACTCCCTGTGCATGATTACCAGCACTTGCACAAACAATACCTTTTGCCAACTCCTCTTGAGATAAGCTGGAAATTTTATTGTAAGCACCCCTAATCTTATAACTCCTAACGATTTGCAAATCTTCTCTTTTCAGATAGATGTCGCAATCGAACTTGTCAGACAATCGCTGATTATGTTGAATAGGAGTCCTCAAGGCCACATTTTTTAACTTGTCGGCAGCCTCTCGAATAGATTCGATATGTACAGATGCTAAGGTAGCTGGCATATTCGTCCTTATAAAATAGATTTCATTGACGTCATCGATGTTCTCAAACGCTCACCTACTTCTTCAATGCTATGTGATCTTATCTCTTTATTAATGCTTACGAGTTCAACATTATCTATTTCAGCATTTGCATGAGCATCGAATTTGTGACCGATTACGTCTAAGTCAATTTTTTTCATGAAATCAGCCAAAAGTGGTTTACACGCGTGATCAAAAAGATAGCAACCATACTCAGCCGTATCAGAAATTACACGATTCATTTCAAACAATTTCTTTCTCGCAATAGTATTAGCGATTAATGGTGTTTCGTGAAGTGATTCGTAATACGCTGATTCTTCAATAATTCCGGCTTCTTGCATTGTTTCATAAGCCAACTCTACACCAGACTTGACGAATGCAACCATTAAGACACCTCTGTCGTAGTACTCTTGTTCACTCCACTGCTCATCGTTCGCTTCTGTTTTCTCAAAAGCGGTTTCTCCGGTCTGTTTTCTCCATGTCAATAAATTGATATCGTCATTAGCCCAGTCTTCCATCATTGTTTTTGAAAAATGCCCAGTCATGATATCATCCATGTGCTTTTGAAATAAAGGACGCATGATGTCTTTCAATTCTTCGGCTAATTCAAACGCCTTGATTTTTGATGGATTTGACAAACGATCCATCATATTGGTAATTCCTCC
>WTJC01000038.1:65244-66465 GCA_011525015.1 Flavobacteriales bacterium | reverse complement strand
TGAGAATAAGAAAGTGTTGCCCCCTTTTTCATCAAAGGCATAACGGTTTGAACTACTTTGGTGTGCTGCTTATCTGGAGTAAGGTTAATCACCAAATCCGCTTGTGGAATTAATGTTTCAAATGTGCCAACTTCAAAGTTGTTTTCTGATGCGTTCATAAAAGACGCTCGCTTCTCGTCAATCGCTTGCTGACGAAGCGCATAGGAAATAGACAATCCGGAATCACGCATGTTCAAACCTTGATTAAGGCCTTGTGCACCACATCCAACGATGACGATTTTCTTTCCAACAAGTGCCTCTACACCATCTGAAAATTCACTAGATTCCATAAATCGGCATTGACCGAGTTGCTTTAATTGTTCTCTTAAACTTAGAGTATTGAAATAATTTGCCATTTGTTCTTATTATTCTTGAAGTTGGTTTAATAGTTTACTAATCATTAGTGAGTCTTTAGTCACTGCTATTCGTCCTGAGCGAACGAATTGGCTAATGCCGTATTCTTTTAAAGCGTCGTACATCGCATCAATTTCAGGTCTTCTTCCTGTCTTTGACAACACAAAGAAGTCTCTAGAAACTGTCACGATTTGAGCGTTGCTTTCTTTTATAATATTTTGAATTTGTCGCTCATCAAACAACAAATTTGACTTGATTTTAAAAAGCGCTGATTCTTGAAAAATAGTTTCTTCATCGGTGTGATAAAAAGCTCTAATAACATCGATCTGCTTCTCAATCTGTTTGGTGATTTTCACTATTTGTGATTCGTCAGTACAAACCACTATTACAAATTTAGTGACATTGTCAATCTCAGACTTTGAAGCCGTAAAACTCTCAATATTGATGTGCCTTTTTAAAAAGATACCTGAAATTCTATTGAGTAGTCCTACCGTATTTTCTGAGTAGATGGTAATGGTATACCATTTTTGTTCTTCTTGCATTGCCTTATTTTAATCTTATATCTGAAACAGAAGCTCCTGAAGGAACCATTGGAAAAACATTTTCTTCTTGCTCTACAACTACTTCGAGAAAATAAGGTTCTTTACTCTTTATCATTTCATCGATAGTTGACTGCAAGTCTTTTCGGTCAGTAACTCGTTCAGCCTTAAGATGATAACCTTCAGCAATTTTTACAAAATCTGGATTTGTCATCTCTGTCGAAGCGTATCGTTTTTCAAAAAACAGTTGTTGCCACTGTCTAACCATACCCAAGAAATTATTGTTTAA
>WTJC01000038.1:0-65144 GCA_011525015.1 Flavobacteriales bacterium | reverse complement strand
TTAGTGGCTTTATTTATTCCTTCGATCACCTCTCCCATTGTCAAACCTTCTTTTGTTGGTCTAATGGCTTTTTCGATGATTTCGTTTTTCTCAATCTCGTATTTTTTCTCAAACTCAGACAACCACTCGATATGCGATTTAGGTTCTATAAGTGGAAGTATTTGTGCCAAGGTTTCTTTTGCATCACCTAAAACTGCAACATCAGCCGTTACGTTTTTATTGATTTCTGCAGGATCAATATCAAAGTGTACAACTTTAGCCTGCTTCGCATAGGTCGCTAAATTTCCAGTAACTCGGTCATCAAAACGCATTCCTATCGCAATTAGAACGTCACATTCATTGGTAAGTACATTTGGTCCGTAATTACCGTGCATCCCTACCATTCCCACATTTAGAGGGTGAGCGGTCGGAAGCGCTGAAAGACCCAGAACGGTCCATGCTGCAGGTATACCCGATTTTTCAACTAACGCCTTAAATTCAGCTTCAGCTTCACCTAAAATGACTCCTTGACCCCATACAATCATAGGTTTTTTTGCTGCGTTTATAATTGCAGCTGCATCCTTTAACTTATCAGTGTCTACTGCAGGAACAGGCTTATAAGACCTGATTTCGGTACACGGTTCGTAACTTAAGTCAAAGCGATCAAATTGTGCATTTTTAGTAATATCAATTAAGACGGGTCCTGGACGCCCTGAACGTGCGATATAAAAAGCTTTGGAAATGATTTCTGGAATTTCTGCAGCTTCTGTAATTTGATAATTCCATTTGGTTACTGGTGTAGAAATCCCGACAATATCTGTTTCTTGGAAAGCATCTGTTCCCAATAAGTGTCGTGGAACTTGACCAGTAATACAGACTATAGGCGTAGAATCGATTTGCGCATCAGCAATACCGGTAACAAGATTTGTCGCACCAGGTCCAGAAGTCGCAATTGCCACTCCTACTTTACCGCTTGATCTCGCGTAACCTTGAGCAGCGTGAATTGCACCTTGCTCATGTCGTGCTAGAATATGCGTTAGTTCATCAGAAAACTTGTAGAATTCATCATAAACGGGCATGATTGCACCTCCTGGATATCCGTAAACTAAATCTACCGATTCAGCCAACAAACAATGAATGATGGCCTCAGCTCCTGTTATATTTTTCTTTTCAATTAAAGGCATGTTTTTTTTATTTAATCATTAATTGAATTCATCTGTCACACATCCTTTAGATGCAGACGATACAATATTTGCGTATTTGTATAAACTTCCGTGTTGGACCTTGAGTTCTGGTTTGACCCAAGCTGCTCTCCTTTGAGCTATTTCTTCTTCTGCAACCAGCAGTTCAATGGTATTTGTTTCTGCATCAATACTTATTTCGTCATTGTTTTGAACTAAAGCCAAAACACCACCCTCTTGTGCTTCGGGCGTGATGTGCCCTACCACAAATCCATGAGTTCCTCCAGAAAATCGACCGTCTGTGATCAAAGCCACTTCTTTACCTAAACCTGCTCCCATAATTGCAGATGTTGGTTTGAGCATTTCTGGCATACCCGGTCCTCCTTTAGGTCCTACATAACGAATAACCACTACATTTCCAGATTGTACAAGACCATCTTTAATACCTTTATTGGCTTCCATTTCACTGTCAAAAACAATGGCCTTTCCTTGAAATCTCAGTCCTTCTTTTCCGGTGATTTTTGCCACAGCACCTTCTTTCGCAAGATTACCATAGAGTATTCTAATATGCCCTGTCTCTTTAATGGGGTTGTCAATCGCATGTATAACGTCTTGATCTTCCTTAAGACCTTTAACGTCTTTTAGGTTTTCGGCAATGGTTTTACCGGTAACTGTAAGACAGCTTCCATCAATCATATCGTGGTCTAGCATGTATTTCATCACTGCAGGAACACCTCCTACTTTGTGCAGGTCTTCCATTACGTATTTACCGCTGGGTTTTAAATCTGCCAAAAAGGGTGTTGTATCTGAAATTTTCTGAATATCGTCAATAGTCAATTCGATTTGTGCTGCGCGAGCAATAGCGAGCATATGTAACACTGCATTGGTAGAACCCCCTAAAACAGTAATTAGTTTGAGCGCATTGATAAGTGAGCTTTTGGTCACAATATCTAGAGGTTTTAAGTCTTTTTCAATAAGATTTCTAATCGCCTGGCCAATTGCATCACATTCCTTTTGCTTGGATTGGTCAACTGCAGGATTAGACGAGCTATACGGCAAGCTCATTCCCATTGCCTCAATAGCTGAAGACATGGTATTGGCTGTGTACATCCCACCACAAGCACCAGGGCCCGGGCAAGCATTTTTAATAACTTCTTTGTACTGGTCTTCATTAATCGATCCAGCAACCTTTTCACCCCAAGCTTCAAAAGCCGAGACAACGTCGAGTTTTTTATCGCCAACACATCCGGGAGCAATCGTTCCACCATAAACCAAAATGGAAGGTCGGTTCAAACGCAGCATACCCATAAGTGCCCCTGGCATATTTTTATCACATCCCACTACAGTGATCAAACCGTCATAATTCATGGCCTGCACCACAGTCTCCATAGAATCTGCTATGATATCTCGTGAAGGCAAGGAATATCTCATTCCAAGGGTTCCCATTGAAATACCATCACTAACACCTATTGAATTGAAAATCAATCCAACGAGCTCTTGCTGATCAATGCTTTCTTTTGCGAGAGCGGCAAGATCATTCAAATGCATATTACAAGGATTACCCTGGTAACCAGTACTTCCAATTCCGATGAAGGGTTTCTTTAAATCACGCTCACTGAGACCCAAAGCGTATAGCATAGCCTGTGCGGCTGGCTGCGTAGGATCTTGCGTAACATTTTTGCTGTATTTGTTCAATTCCATAAAAACATACCACTTGTAAGAACTAAATTATTTCATTCAATACAAACTCCTGAAAGGCTTTCTCTAATAAAGCAAAGCCATTGCCTAGTATTTGATATTAAATCATTGTTTTTTAGATACTTAAGAGGTGTTTTTTACAACATCCAAAAATAAGCTGAACAAAAGATTAATCGTTCAATACAAATTTTAAACGTTGATTCGGTCTAATTTGAGCTAGTCGATTAACCGAATGTTTAGTGCATTGTAATAATCGAGGATAACCACCCGTTGTCTGGCTATCACGCATAAGGATTAAAAGTTTTCCGGATGGAGTGCACTGCACTGCTCCAACATAAGTCGGAGAGGAAAGTCTATCAATAGTGTGAGCCAATTCACTTTTTGTATCCAATTGACAGGCCATTCGATCAACACTAGAACCAATCATAAATTCGGTCTTAGTCAAGGTTTCAATGAACTCTTTTGGAAACAACCTAAAATCGACCCCTTTGTAGACCTCCAATTGCTTAAGTTCACTTTGTTCTACTGTACTCACAAGGGTATTAGATTTGTACTCAGAAATCAAATTTGAAAAATCTTCATTGAGTTCATATGTACTCAAGGGACTAACTCGATTTTCTTTGGTAATTCCAGAAAATTGAGATGCGCTATTCAGCTTTATCTCAGAAGAAAAGCCCCCTTTAAAATTCAGATAGGCTCTTAGGCCATTTTTGACCCGACCAATTTTCAGCAGACTGTCTTTTTCTGCGGTGACCGCAGTATTCATAGGAACTGACTCACCATTAAGGTCAATTTCAATATCAGCTCCTGTAACACAAAAACAGCACCTTTTAAGCACTTCTATAGTTGGGCCTAACATGGTTATTTCAAAGGCAGCAGTATTGCTTTTGTTACCCAAAATTAAATTGGAATTCTGATATGAAACCTGGTCTAAAGCGCCGGCAACTGGAACACCTAAATGTCTAAATCCAAAGCGCCCTCGGTCTTGAATGCTCGTATAAAATCCTGTCTCTTTAAATCGAATCATTCAAATATTCTTTAATGTCAAACACAGTTGTCTCCACTTGTATCTTGATGAGTTCATATGTGTTTTTATCAATTTCGAAAAAACTGACCACATCTCCGGGTTTTGCCCAGGCAGGGTTCTCAGATGAAGGATTGAAAAAAGGAATTGGACAATGTCCGATAATATGCCAACCTCCAGGTGAATTAACCGTATACACACCGGTTTGCGCCCCTGTAATTCCAACGGATCCCGATTCGATATGAAGATCGGGATTGAGTTTTCTGGATATATTCAATTTTTCATTTAATTCTCCCATGTATAAGAAGCCTGGCAAAAAACCTATTCCGTAAATGGTGTATGTTCTTGACTGGTGTAATTCTTTTATTTCTGTTCTTGTTAGCTGTAGTTTCTCTTCGAGATGCGCATAATCCTTGGCTATTTCAGACTCATAAAATACTGGGATTTTCCAATGTACAGATTCAATTTTATGCCCTGAACTCTGATCGATACTCTTTTTGAGATGCGCTTTCACTTGTTGAACAAGTTCTAAAGAACAGAGCACTGATATTTTATTGTAAATCATTGAAACTTCTACCGCCTCATAAGTCTTCATCTCAGATTTTAGGGCTTGATACACATAGGCAATACGTTCAAAAAAATCAGGGTTCTGATGAAAATGATCCCAAATAATTTCAATTCCCTGTTCAGGCACAGTTATGATTTCATATGATTCCTTAAAATTCATGAGTCGAAGTTACGATGTAAATAGTTTAATATGGATAATGTATTGGGATGGTCTGAGTGTAAACAATAGGTGTTAGCCTCAATCGGAATCCATTCGCCATTTAAGCTGTGCAGTCCATTTTTATTTTTAAGATGATAAAGCTGCTCTAAAACCTCCTTCGGTTCTTCTATTACTGCTCCATCCTGTGATCTAGGTGTTAATTTTAGCGAAGAGGCATAAGACCGGTCTAAAAAGGCCTCAAATTCAACTTCATAACCAGCGCTTTCCGCTTCTTTATGCAAGGCAGAGCCTTGCATGGTGTAAATTTTTATAGGCTTCTTAAAAAACGATAAGCTTTTGACAAAGGCCTCAGATAGCGAGGTGTCGTGTAATAAGTCATTGTAGAGCGCCCCATGAGGTTTACAATGGTTTAGAGTGGCATTCTCTTGAATTAGAATATTTATAAAACCATCGTATTGACGCTCCCATTGATTCATCAGCTGATCAAGAGGAAGTTTCAAAGAATGCCTACCGAAATTTTCACGGTCTTCGTAAGATGGGTGCAATCCAATTTGGTTGTTGTACTCTTGGGCACGCTTAATAGCCGTGCTCATGGTAAAATTATCTCCTGCATGACCACCACATGCAATATTCACAGCACTTACCAAAGAATACATTAGAGATTCATCAACTACCCGTTCTCCTACATCTAAATTGATGTGTACTTTGTTTTTTAGTGAATTCATGCTAAAAGATACGGGAGGCTAATAAAAGTGTTAGTGCTGCAAATAGAAATCCAAAAATATTTTGGAGCCAAGAATTTCTGTGCTCTTTATCAATTTTTTTGGAGTTGAGAACGACCAGCAACATGACAATGACAATAGGCAGCAGTAATCCATTTGAAATTTGGGCCAGCCTTATAATCTCTATAGGTGTTTTACCTGCAAGTGAAAAAATCAAACCAGATAATACCACTAACAACCAAGTCAAGGTATACCATAGTTTAGTTTTTTGACCTGTATATAAATCTTTAGTAATCAGTGCAGCGGCCAAAGGTGCCGTTATTGCTGAACTCAATCCTGCAGCAAACAAGCCTACACTGACAATAATGAGTGCATATGAGCCAAAAACATGCTGTAACGCAAAAGACATATCGGTGGCATTAGTCACTTCTGTAACACCCGTAATATATCGAGAGGTAATCAAAATACAAATCGAAATAATCCCGCCGAGACCTATACTCAATAGTGTATCTAATCTGATTTTTTTAAGATCCTGAGCGCTTAACTGCTCCATTTCAACTAGAGAGCTGTGTAAAAACAAATTATAAGGCACCACAGTTGTTCCAATTAATGCTAATATCGTAGACCAAGAACCCTGTGGCACTTCAAATGCAAAAGTTCCAGATACAAGTTCAGTGAAAGAAGGTTTGAGACTCATTACGGCAACAATAAAAGAAAGACTCATCAAAAATACCAAGGCCATTAAAAGAATCTTAATCCATTTTAGTCGTTGAATCCAAAGCACAATCACAATTCCAATAACTAAAACAAGTAAAGCCAAAAGTTCATTAAGATCAGAACCAAATATTCCTTTAAGTCCTAATAAGGCGCCATTTATATTGCCAGCTTCATAAGCCGAATTACCAATAATAATGGCACAGCTTATTATAACAGACAAAATCCATTTCCAATATTTTGATTGACCCATTTGAACCATCGATTTGGCTAATCCTTGCTTTAACACCAAACTGATTCGTATAGCCATCTCTTGAAAGAAATAAGTGGCTGTCACACTTAATATCAGGGCCCACAATAAGTTAAGCTTAAAGTAAAATCCGGCTAAGGTGCAAATGGTCAAAGTACCCGGGCCTATGAAGGCCGCAGTCACAAAAAGTCCTATTCCCCGAGATTTCAATTGCATTTGGTCGAATTATTGGTCAATGAAATAACAAAAGGAGATTTCTTCTGTTATAACTAATGTAAATCTACAAGAATGAATTCATTTTGTTCGGCCTGCAATCCGAAATTTAATCAGAGTACTATAAATTTTGAAGATCTAAATCAAGTTTACCTCTGTAGCAAACACAAAAACTTATTTCGCAAATTCCAGTTGGTCAAAGGATTGTCGTCTCAATCGATAAGGGTTTATTTTATGCTGCTAAAGCACAATATCAAACCAGAGTTAGGACATTGGAATGGAAAAGAGATTGTTGATATTGCCCTCTCGCGATTAGGACTTTATTTCAATATTGTCGAAAAAGAAAACACCGATAAATCATGTCGCATGATTTACAAAGAAACACTACAACAATCCACCAAAATCATTGAAATACTTCACGATGATTTAGAAGAAAATTTTGAAGAAACCTTTGAATGGATGATACAAATGATCATTAATTTAAAAGAATCCAATGTTAGGGTGCCCATGTAAGTGCCTTAGACAAATGGTATTCATCAATTTTTTCAGCAAAACCCAAATCAGCAATGCTTCGAGCCAATTGAAGCACCTTTAGTTGTCTTCGAAAACTCCAATTATTGGCTTCAAGCGCCTCTTTAAACAATAGATTTGCCGTTTTTGATTTTTTACACAATTCGTAGGTCTGTTGAGCATCAAGCCTTGAATTTAATCCCGCTCCTATTTTTGAATTTCTGGCCAATTGAAAAGTACGAGCCTCATTAATTTCTGTTCTTAGTTTTTTGGAATTCTGCACAATAGTATTCCCTCGATTGTTATGATCTACGGCATCTAAAAACACACAAACATCAAATCTATCAATTAAGGAAGGTGGAATCATTTTTGGATAATACTTCGATTCTGATACATTAAAGCCAGTAACGCATAAAAAGTCAGCGGGTATGGTAAAATTTTGACTTCCTTTTTTTAGCTGTACCCTTCGTTGGTCTAACACCGCTTGTAGGATCCGTAAAATATCCCTTTGAAAAAAATTGAGCTCGTCCATAAACATTACACCTCCATGTGCCAGAGAAGCCTCGCCCGGCATCAATTTTCCTTGAGTTCTTCCTTTAAATCCGACAGGTGTAATACTGTGATCTGGTTTTCGAAATGGTATTAGTGGATGGGATAAACTTTTAGAGTTGGGTTCATTCAACAAATCATAAATACCCAATATTTCATTCTTATCTATATGATCAACACGAGAAATTAGCGTTGATATACGTTCTGCAATCATACTTTTTCCCAGCCCTGGTTTACCTTTTAAAATCAAATGATGATGACCTAAAACAGCAACCTGAGCAGCATAAACAGCCTCTTCTTGATTTAATATTTGACTAAAATCAAAGTCATTTTTTGTGTATTTCATAGGCTTTGGAAGCGCAAAACCTTGATGTATTTTCTTTTTAGTCCCTACAAATTCAATCACCTCACCTATGTTTTTGCAAAAGACTAATTTTTCTTGATTCAAATGATTTAAACGCTCTCGAGCTTCATAGGCGAGAATAATAAAGTCAAAATCCTGCGCAATCATCTCTTGAACACAATTTACAGTGCCTTGATTAGCTTTCAACACTCCGTTTAAATTCAACTCGGCGAAGAATATAACACGTTTGAGCTGCAATTTGCTTTCAATTTGCTTTTGTGCTAATAAAATTCCAATAGCAATGGGTAAATCAAAGCCCATACCTGTTTTAGGTAAATCTGAAGGACTTAAATTGATAATAATACGTTGACCTGAAACCTTATAAGCATTCAAGTGTAAAGCCGTGAGTATACGGTGCTTACTCTCTCTTACTACTCTGTCAGTTAGACCAATAATTTTGACCCCGTATCCACGACTTGTACCAATTTGCACTTCTACCCTAAAAACCTCAAAACCTACGTTTAGACAGGAGTTAATAGTGACCATTTTTGATCACAAATAACAAGGGTTATACTGAAAAAATAAATCAGGGTTTTAACACTAGCTTGCGATAGGATGATTCTTTAATAGCCTCCTGATCCATAAGCATTTTGCGGAACTTACCCTGATTATACATCTGCGCTTGATCACTGTAGTGCTGACTAAATATATTACCCGATTGTCCTGTTGGAGAGACGCTTAAGCCTTCTTCTATTTTCGACATATCCAGTATCCTTCGTGTTGAAGGACCTATATTGACATCAAAATAAGAGGTGGTAGTATAATCGAATTGTAAATTGTTGATGACCTCTTTGGATCCAGCGACTTCAAATGGCCCCACATTGAACCACTTACGAAGAAGACTATTAGCCGAAAATGCGTGTTTATGCTCAAGAATGTGAAGTTTGCTCCACTGCCAATTTTCAGTGCCCTGGTAATAATCAGTTAAATCATTGAAAGCACTCAAAAATGAGTTTGTTACCAATTCAGAGGCTGTTTCGGGTTCAGTGGTGTGTATGTTATCCCACCAAACAGAATTCGGATTACTTAGAACACCAGGAATAGACCTTTTAAATATATGGGTGTTTTTAAAGACTTTATAGGGTTCTTCACCTATTTCATCCTCAAATACAAGCACTAAAAGGTGACTTAACCATTTGTGATATAAACTAGGACTTTCATCAGTCGCACTATGTG
The DNA here is from genome assembly GCA_011525015.1 of Flavobacteriales bacterium. Lineage (GTDB taxonomy): Bacteria > Bacteroidota > Bacteroidia > Flavobacteriales > Flavobacteriaceae > UBA3478. The sequence goes on along the minus strand of WTJC01000038.1, from coordinate 55,998 downwards.
TTCCAGTCCAGCCTTTTAGAGCTTCTAACTTTTTTTTCTGGGTGGGTGACAATTTTTGATCCTCCAAAACCGAAGAAAGTGCTGAAATGACATCAGGTGCAGAAGTCGATTTGTGATCTAAAATCATTTCCTGCATAGTTTCAAGGTTCATTTTCTGATTGTCTTCGAGTATAGACACTATCCGTTTAGCTCGATCCTCAGGTAAATAATAGCCAGGATAATAATATCCTAAACCTGTAGAATCTACTTGATTATTTGCACTGTAGACATAATTCCAAGGTGGGTTTATTGCGGATGGATTTTTTTCAAATGCATGATAGCTTTTAATCTGATGTAAGGAATCCTGACCGTTGAGAATAAACTTGGTAGAAACCCTTGAATTAAGTTGATAGAGACGACCAACGGTCCACCAGGCAATATTACCTTCAACATCACCGTACATCACGTTTAAACCGGGAGCGTGAATTTTATCTAAAGAAGCTTCAAACTCAGAAAAAGAAGTAGCAAAAGAATAATCGAATAAACCCTCTAAAAGACGATTTTCACCTTTTAAATATTCCCAAGAAATACTAGTTGCATTGTTTTCAATACCATGAATAAGCGATCTTGCTTCTAAAACAGGGCCTCTAAAACTACTTTTATGATTAAAAGCTACATCTTCACCATCTTTTACCCTAATCGTATATGATTTTTTCGAGTAGGCAAGGGTATCTCCTTTATGATTTCTGTAGTACTCCTCGTTGATTTCATCTTCTTGGTAAAAATCGATATCGTCATTTTCAAACATGGTAAGTCCATGAGCAATCGTTCTGTTTTGTCCAATTAGAGGAAAAGGCACGCCTGCTAAAAAGAATCCATATTTCTCGATTTGAGGACTGTTGAGATGTGCTTCATACCAAACTGCTGGTTGTGCAAAAGCGATATGAGGATCATTGGCGAACAAAACTCCACCAGATTCAGATTTATCAGGAGATAAAACCCAACTATTACTGCCTACAAATGAGGGTATCTGCTTTTCATTTAAACGCTCTAGAACGGTATTCCAACTTAGGACTTGCTCATAATTTGCTGATTTAAAAGAAGGAATCAAGGTGTTTTGATAAGGCATGTCAATGGCAAGGTCTTTTAAATAGGCATCCCCGTATTCGGCTTTAATTTTTGAGAGTACAGGATCTGTTTTTTGTGCCATGGCAAAACTAAAACTCATGTATCCCAAAATATTATAGACATCTACAAGGTCGTATTCTTCTTTTTCAATGCCGAGGATTTTGTATTCAATAGGTGTATATCCCGTATTTATAAAGTGATTAACCCCCTCTAAATAAGCATTAGAGAAATACACAAAATCAGTATCGCTTTCGAGTTTACGAACTGTTTCAATGCTATTTTCTGCAATACCAAGGTTGAGAAAAAATTTATCGTTTTCAATAAATTCAGCTCCAAAAATTTCAGACAAACGACCGCTTGCTACTCTTCTCAAAAGCTCCATTTGCCAGAGGCGTTCTTGCGCATGAATGTATCCAAGTGTTTTGAACATGTCGGCATCGTTTTCTGCATAGATGTGCGGAATTCCATAATCATCAAAATAAACCTCCGTCTCTTGGTCTAATCCAATCAATTCTAATTGTCCTTGGTAAAGTGGTGTGTTGGTATTTACCCAAATCTTCAATAGAATTGCTATAAGCAGCAGTAATCCTATTACACTAAAAAATACTTTTCTCAAATTCATATTTTGCTTTAAAGTTTTGAATTGCGTCATCAAGCCACCTAAAGTAACTTTCTGAATCTGTGTATTGAATAGGTGAATTTAAGATTTGGTATTCCGGAGATATAAGTACGTAAAATGGCTGAGACAAATAGCCAAAGTTAAGCACTTGAAAGGCGCTCCACTTATCCCCGATAGTTCTTATTTCTTTTTGATGGTTTTCTCTGTAAGAAACTACAAATTGTTCTTCTTCGGAGAGTTCAGCCCTATCGTCTACGTAAAGTGATATCAAAACCACTTCATTCTGCAGTAAATCGTATACCTTTTTTTGACGCCAAACATCATTTTCCATCTTCCTGCAATTAACACAAGACCATCCTGTAAAATCGAGAAGAACAGGTTTGTTTAGTCGTTTAGCCTCTGTCATTCCTTTATCGAAATCTTTATAACAATCCAACCCCAAAGGACATTGCTCTTCGTTATTCGAAGAAATACTGTAAAAATCAGGGGGGATGAATGCTCCAACTAAAGCGACATTGCCCTTATTGAGTAATCCATTTGACAAATTAATGGTAAATAAAAGCAGACCTGAGTACATCAAAATCCAAACTCCTTTTTGAAGATTTTTAAGCGTTTTAAAATTGATTTTAAGCATCAAGTAAATCAGTAATGCTATACTGATGATGATCCAAATGATAAGAAAGATTTCATAGTATAAAACACCCCAACCACTAACCAAATCTGCGTTAGATAAGAATTTGAACGCCAAAGCAAGTTCTACAAATCCCAATACTCCTTTAGCTGTATTCATCCAAGCACCAGACTTAGGAAGCGCTTTCAATCCATTGGGAAACCAGGCAAACAGACCAAATGGAATCGCGAGTGCCAATCCAAAACCGAACATCCCTAAAGTCAAATTCATGGCAACCTGACCACCAACTAGCGCTGTTGAACCCAGAAGTCCTCCTAATACAGGACCAGTGCACGAAAACGATACAATGACTAAGGTTAAAGCCATAAAAAAGCTGCCTGCAAATCCAGAAAATTTACTGCTGTATCCATCTAAACGAGTACTCCAACTCGAAGGAAGGTTTAATTCGAATAAACCAAAAAGTGAAAGTGCAAATAGCAGCAGCACCACAAAGAATGAAAGGTTTAGATAGACATTAGTCGCGATGCGATTAAAAAATTGAGGATCAATACTGTCATAAAGATGAAAAGGCAGACTCAATAAAATAAAAATCAAAACAATGCTCGTACTGTAAAAAAGAGCGAGTTTTTTTGTTTTTCCCTTATTTTTTTCCGAGGAAAAGAAAGAGACTGTCAATGGAATCATAGGAAAAACACAAGGCGTGAGCAGTGCAATAAGTCCTCCTAAAAATCCAAGCAGCACAAGTGATAAATCCATGGGTTGTGACCCCGTCTGCTTACTTTGAGGGTCATTGATCCTACTATTTTTTATTGGAATAATTAAACGTTCATTTTGGTTATTTTCTTCAGAAAAATTAGCAGTGCTTTGTTTTTTAAGATTTGGATTAATTACAAATTCAATGCGCTCTTCCCCTGGAATACAAACCTCTTTACACACCTGATAATAGACCATTACCTCAACGGAGTATACCTCCTGAAGTGGTTTAATTTTTTGAGTGAAAACTGCTCTTTTTTTGAAAAAGCGTTCGTCAACCTCAAAAACATCGGAATAAGCCGTTTCGGTTTCACTTTCTTCGGTTTTACCAAGCAGCTCAAAAGCGACACCGGCATCTATAAATTCTAGTTCTGTTGGAAGACTTCCTCCTTCAGGTGTAAATTGAGAGTACAAATGCCATCCGTCTTCAATAAGAGCTGTAATCTCAAGGCGGTAAACAGAGTCAGATTCTTGAATCAACTCCTTACTCCATTGCAATGGAGGTGCAGTAAATTGTCCTAAAAGGCTAATACTATTTAGGAAGAGAAGAGCTCCCAGAAGTCTTTTTCTAAACATTCTATTTTTAAAATATTTTTTGTTTTCGAGGTAATTCTACTTCTGTGGTCCATTCGAAAAGGGACTACCCAAAGCAATTCATCACCATCAAACAGTAATGGGACATACAATTTTAAGGGGCCTTGAATACCGATATCCTTTAAAAATTTGGAGACTTTTTTCTTTTTAGTCATTCCCAAAGGATAAAAATAGTGTAAAGCCGACAAAGGCTGAAGATTAAAGTCTCCTTTGAGCATTTCTTGGTCTACATAAATACAGCTATTGTCTGTATAGCTTACCTCCTCCTCCGTTACTTCAGTTATCGAAAAAAGGGAGTTCATATCAAATAAATCGGGCTTAGTCTGATTAGAGAGCTGATATAATGAATGACCCGACTTGAGTAAGCGTTGGTCTTTTTGATCATTCTCTATGAATTTACCACCTTCAGCCTTTAACAGCTGTTTCAAGTCTGGAAGATGAGAAAAACCTTCTGGCCTAAAAATTAAATCTAAAAGTGTTTCAAAAGGAGTGAGCGCTTCAATCTTTTGTATATCATATCTTTTGATCTCATTTTTTTCTGTCATCACTCCACTTAGAATTTGAGTTCTGTGCATTTCAACAATACTACTGTCACGTTTTAAATGCTCGAAATTTTGACTAAAATTCGATCGATAGTCCTCTTCTATTTGGGAAAGGACAGGCAGTAATTCTAATCTTATTTTATTGCGTAGGTAGGTTGCTTTTTGATTAGAGGTGTCTTCTCTCCATTTCAGTTCATTCGCCAGGGCGTACTGATGAATTTGTTTCTTATCGTAATTAAGTAATGGTCTTATAAGTTCATCTGACTCTGAAATACCGCTCAATCCTTTAACTCCAGTTCCTCTGAGCAGGTTGATAAAAAAGGTTTCTATTTGATCGTCTAAATGATGTGCAGTACATAAAATACTGTTCGGAGTAGATTCTTGAATCTTTTTAAAAAAAGTGTATCGCAGCTTTCTAGCCGTCAGTTGTATGTTTTGGTTGGTGTTACTTATGTCCTCAACTAAGACATGACATTCTACGCCTAACTGATTTGCAAGTTGTTCTACATGCTCCTGATCTAAATCACTGTCAAGACCTCTTAATTTATAATTGACATGAATCAAACTAAAATTCAGTTCAAGTATTCCAAAAACATGAGCCAAAACAGTACTGTCAAGACCTCCGCTACAGGCCAACAACAGGTGTTTTTCTCTATGTGGATTAAGGATTTCTCGAAGATGGTCTAGATTCAATGTCATTTCACTACAAAGTTAGCTAACCAAGCGCTTTTATTTATTTTTGACTCAAATTTATCCGTATTGAAATCAGTTCAGCGATTATACTACATTGACGCCATAAGGGCCTGGGCGATTTTAATGATGCTTCAGGGACATTTTATCGATGGTTTATTAGATCCTGCTTTTCGTGATAAAGAAAATGAACTTTTTTCGTGGTGGCTGTATTTCAGGGGTATTACGGCTCCGGTATTCTTTACGGTTTCTGGTTTTATTGTCTCTTATTTACTTTTGAGCAACAAGGCACAAAATCATCACAATCCAAGAATTAAAAAAAGCCTTAAAAGAGGTCTTGAACTCATTCTTTATGGATACTTATTGCGGTTAAACTTTGGTGGCTTATTTAAAGGGCAATTGTATAACGCCTTTTATCAGGTGGATGTACTGCACTGCATTGGTCTGGCATTGTTATCTATAGTGTTATTGTACAAAATTCACCTTTGGCTCAGTGATTTGGGGCTAAAATGGGCTTATGCAATAATTCAGTTCAGTATTGTTCTTTTGCTTTTTCTAGGCGAGCCTTATTATAAAACGGTTGAATACGAGTACTTGCCAAAACTTTTTGCAAATTACCTCAACAAGGCCAATGGATCTGTTTTTACCATTATTCCATGGCTGGGATACAGCAGTTTTGGTGCTTTGTTGTCTCAAGTGTACCTGCGCTTTCAAAACAAGCCTTATTTCTATCCCTTCTTTATTTTAAGTAGTTTACTATCGGGATTACTGCTGATTCACTACTCTAGTGGATTTTTTACCGAATTGATCACGCTTCATTCGACCTTCGCTTTTCTACAAGAAGTAGTGAATAATAACTATTTGTTTATTAGACTGGGGGACGTCCTTATCGTTTTTGCGGTCTTTGCCAGCTTAAGAGGATTGACCAAATACAAAAGCATTGTGAAAATAGGACAGAGTACCCTTACCACCTACATCATTCACTATATCATTCTTTACGGAAGTTTTACCGGCTACGGATTGTATCGATTCTACAAGAAGTCACTCAACTGGGCAGAAGCAACAACATACGCTCTGCTCTTTATGTTGATATGTACACTGTCTGCTGTGGTTTATCATCATTTTAAACCAAGGCTAAAAACATGGATCACATGTGTAAAGCACGGTTTTCTGAAGCGGCTAAAGCAGCTTCTTTAACAGCTTCAGCGTAGGTAGGATGCGCATGAGACATTCTGGCGATATCCTCAGCAGAGGCTCTAAATTCCATGGCGGTAACACCTTCTGCAATTAGATCTGCACAGCGTGCACCTATCATATGTACACCTAATACCTCATCTGTTTTGGTATCAGCCAATATTTTTACAAATCCATCTATATCCATGCTCGCACGGGCTCTTCCCAGTGCACGCATTGGAAATTGACCACTTTTATAATCCCGTTCTTGTAGTTTTAATTGTTCTTCAGTGAGTCCAACTGAGGCGACCTCTGGCCAAGTATAAACTACAGAAGGAATTAAATTATAATTGATGTGTGGTTTTTGACCCGCCATAACTTCAGCTACAAAAACACCTTCTTCTTCAGCTTTGTGAGCCAACATGGCGCCTTTAATAACATCACCTATGGCATAAATATGAGCTTGCTCAGTTTGTAAGTAATCATTCACCAGAATTCGCCCTCTTTCGTCGGTTGAGAGTCCGGCATTTTCTAATTGTAACCCTTCGGTATTAGCCACTCTCCCTACAGATACTAAGGTGTAATCAGACTCAAACTCATGTGTGACACCTTTTTTATCGTCAGCAGAGACCAAAACCTTATCTCCGACACGTTTCACCTCTTTTACTTGATGAGAGAGGTGAAATTTAATTTTTTGCTTTTTTAGGGATTTCATAAGCTCTTTAGAAAGAGCCGCATCCATTCCAGAGATAATGCGATCTGCATATTCTATGACCTCTACTTCAGACCCTAGTCTTTTGTACACTTGACCGAGTTCTAATCCAATAACTCCTCCGCCTATTACTACTAATTTTTTAGGGATTTCACTGAGCGAAAGGGCTTCTGTAGACGTAATGATACGTTCGTGATCCAAAGTAATAAAGGGTAAATTTCCGGGTTTAGAGCCCGTAGCGATAATGTATTTTGCCGCTTCAACTTCTTCAACAACCTCATCACCTTGAACAATTTCAAGCGTTGAGGCTGTTTTAAAACGTCCAAGACCTCGAATTACTTCGATTTTATTTTTATCCATCAAAAACTCAATTCCTTTTGTAGTCTGATCTACAACTTGTTGTTTTCGATTGATCATCTGAGGAAAATCAAGCTCAACCTCTCCCTTTATTTTGATGCCATGTGTTTCAAAATGTTTCAAAGCATCTTCGTAATGATGAGAAGAATCCAAAAGTGATTTTGAGGGGATACAACCTACATTTAAACAGGTGCCTCCTAAGGTACTTTCTTTTTCAATTAATGCTGTGCGCATTCCAAGTTGAGCGCAGCGAATTGCAGCTACGTATCCTCCAGGTCCTGAACCTATTACAGCGACATCGAATTTTTTCATGTGTATGTTCAATTTATCAGCACTCAAAAGTACAACAGAAATAAAAAACAATGCTTATTTAACCTATCCTTATACCCATAAATCTCACTTAAATATTCAATTATTTAGATTTTTCAAACCTGAGCTATTCTCTCCTTTGAATTACAATCTATTATTCAGCTCCTTCATATCTAAAAATCTGGTTACTTTTATAAAAACATAAGAAAATGAAACCTTACAGTACACCTTGGTACTTCGGAGAATTTGGAGGTGTAAACCCTTCAATATCAGATTCTTCAACCTATACCTTTTTAACCTCACAAAAAATGCAGGATATGTTTGAAGGCAATGCTGACGGATGTTACCTGTATTCTAGACATTCTAGTCCTTCTAATATCTATTTAGAAAAAGCCATGGCGAAATTAGAGCTCACAGAAGCCTCTCAGGTTTTTGCCAGTGGTATGGGGGCGATTAGTGCAAGCATTATGCAACTCTGCGAAAAAGGATCCCATATAATTGCATCAAGAACAATCTACGGAGGCACCTATGCCCTTATGAAAAATGTGCTTCCCAATTTTGGCGTGAATACTAGCTTCGTTGATATCACTGATGTTGAAGCAGTAGAACAAAGTATCACGGTTCAAACCAAAATTATTTATTGTGAGACTGTTTCTAATCCCCTTTTAGAGGTGGCAGACCTGAAAAAGCTTGGAGAAATTGCAAAAAAACACGGTTTACAACTCATTGTTGATAATACCTTTAGTCCTTTGAGTATAAGACCTGCTGAATTTGGAGCTTCTATCGTCATTCATTCTTTGACAAAGTACATCAACGGTAGCAGTGATTGTTTAGCCGGGGTAGTATGCGCCTCAGAAGAGTTTTGTGCATCACTCAGAGATGTCAATACCGGTTGTGCGATGTTGTTTGGGAGCACTTTGGATAGCTTTAGGGCAGCATCTATTTACAAAAACATCAATACACTTGGCGTCAGAATGCAAAAGCACAGTGCTAATGCTTTATACCTGGCTGAAAAATTAGAAGAGGCCGGTTACAGAGCTATTTATCCAGGCTTAGCGTCTCACCCTGATCACAGCTTAATGACTGAAATGATAGATCCATTAATCGGATATTCAGGGATGCTCACTCTCGATGTACACAACAAAGAGAATGCCTATAAATTGATGGAAGACATGCAGGCTAAAGAACTTGGTCTTTTGGCAGTGAGTTTGGGCTACCACAAAACCTTATTTTCAGCTCCTGCAAACAGCACCTCGTCTGAAATTCCTGCGGAAGAACAAGAAGAAATGGGAATGACTGATGGGCTCATTCGTTTTTCTATTGGTCTCGATATAACCATAGAACACACTACAGAAGAGATTTTAAAAAGTCTTAAAAACATTTTATAAGCGAATTTACACCTAACCCTATGAATACTAATCGCAAAGAAATAAACCTCAAAGCGGCCCTCTTTCCCATTGTTATCCTGGTCGGATTGCTATCGTACAATGTTTTTGTATACAAGGACAGTGCATTAGATGGTTCAAATCAGTTTATACTCTTAATCTCTGCAGCTGTTGCGGCTTTATTAGGTGGCTATTACGGTAATAGTTATAAGGATATGCTAGAAGGAGTCGCTGACAACGTAAAAAGTACTACGACAGCATTTTTAATACTCTTGATGGTTGGGGCGCTCTCCGGCACCTGGCTAATTAGCGGAATCATACCCGCTATGATCTACTACGGCATTCAAATTTTGAATCCTACTTTTTTCTTAGTGGCATGCGTCATTATCGCAGCACTTATTTCGGTAGCTACCGGAAGCAGCTGGACCACTTCAGCTACTGTAGGTATTGCCCTGGTAGGTATTGGTGGAACGCTCGGTGTGCCACTTGCCATGACCGCAGGGGCCATTATTTCAGGAGCCTACTTTGGAGATAAGATGTCTCCGCTAAGTGATACAACCAATTTAGCGCCAGCAGTCGCAGGAGGAGAATTATTCGACCACATCAAATACATGACTTATACGACGATACCTTCAATAAGCATCGCTCTTATTTTCTTTTTTATCCTAGGATTTGGAATTGATGCGACAGGTGAAGCAGATATCAGCACCATTTTGCTGGATATCAAAAAAACCTTTAACGTGAGTCCATTACTTTTTTTAGTTCCTATTGTTGTGGTTGTTTTTATCGTAAAAAAAGCACCGCCGCTTCTTGCACTACTCGTTGGAACTCTTTTAGGAGGAGTTTTTGCAATACTGTTTCAACCCGAGGTCATCATGCAAGTGGCTCAAACTGATAAAATGAGTTTTCAGGCGGCTTATCAAGGAGTTATCAATGCCATAACTATAGATACTTCAATTTCAACTTCAAATGCGATATTAAACGACTTGTTTAATTCAGGAGGAATGAAAGGAATGCTAGGAACCATTTGGCTTATCCTTTGCGCCATGGTGTTTGGTGGGGTCATGGATAAAATTGGAGCTCTAAAAGTAATCACAACGAGCCTTCTCAATGTTGCGCAAACTACCTTCGGACTGTTTGCCAGCACGGTTACTAGTTGTTTAGCACTTAACCTGACGGCTTCTGATCAATACCTTGCCATAGTCGTTCCTGGTAAAATGTTTGCCTCTGCTTATAAAGACAAGAATTTGGCACCTGAAAATCTGAGTAGAACCCTGGAGGATTCTGGAACTGTCACAAGTGCAATTGTACCATGGAATACATGCGGAGCCTATCACAGCAGTGTTTTAGGTGTTCCTGTAATAGACTATATGGCCTTTGCTGTTTTTAATTACGTAAGTCCATTTGTCACCCTACTATTTGCAGCTTTAAAAATCAAGATAAAAACATTGAAAGCTTAGGATGTCTTATTTACAAGAAAGAAAACAAGCCTTTAAACACGCACTAAAAGGAATAGCCTTACTCAGAAAAGAGGCGCATTTTAAAATTCATTTAATAATTGCCATTGCCATAAGTGTTATAGGGTATTTCGCTCAACTCAATCCTACACAATGGGCGCTTCAGTTTTCGGCAATTTTTGTGGTTTTTATTAGTGAGGGTATCAACACAAGTATTGAAGCGCTTTCGGATGCAATAACCACAGAATACAACTTTAAGATCAAAATCGCTAAAGATATTGCTGCTGGAGTTGTATTATTAGCATCCTTTTATGCAATTTTGATAGCAGGTTTCATATACCTCCCTAAATTTGTAATTCAAACCGTTTAATTGGTATGGCCTCAGGATCTAAAAAAGTATCAAAAAAGAAAAAAACAGAACAAAAAGCCAAAAGGCACAGACTTTTTGGAGCTTTTCTGATTGTCATCAGTATTAGTCTATTTATTTCTTTTGTTTCCTACTTTCAAACCTGGAAAATCGATCAGAGCGCCATAGACTATTTCAACAACAGAGCCATCGATTCTGAAAATTGGATGAAAAAAAGTGGAGCTCAAATCAGTCACTTTTTTATTTATAAAGGATTTGGAGCCGCTTCATTCATCATCAACTACCTCTTGTTCATCACTGGAGGAGCCTACATTTTAGATCGATCAAGAGAACGCTTATTTCAAAAGTGGTTTTGGGGCAGTATTTTCTGTATCTGGCTCTCTCTCTTCTTTGGATTTGCATTTAGCCAGAATCCTATCCTTTCCGGTACCGTAGGCAGTGAATGGAATTCATTTTTAGAAGAATACATCGGAAAAATCGGCGTGTTCTTCACCTTGATTCTAGGCGCTTTCGTTATGGCTGTATTATTGTTTGATTTTAATCCTCAAAAAGCGGTAGACAAACTCGCCGGCAGTTCTGCTTTTTTTGAAAAAATAGGTGGATCCCTTGAGCAACTCTTCGCTTTTGTAAAAAAATTGATTCCCTCTAAATCTACCAATGATTCGCTTCAAAGCGAAACAGCAACTATTGCTGATGAACAGGTCATTACCACACAAGAAACTGAAGAGGCTGAGGAACCTGAAGAAATTCCTCAAGTCACATTCGATTTAAAAGCCTCTGAGGAAGGTAAAGAAGTTCATCCCCTATTCGCTTCCTTACAGCAAGAACAAAATAAATCCGAAGAACAATCTGTAGAAAAAACACAAAAAGCGGATTCTACTAATGATTTACAATTAGATTTTAGACCACCGACAATTGAAGAAAGCATAGACCTCAAGGCCAAAGAGCTCGTGCAAGAGCACGGAGCATTTGACCCCACTCTTGAGCTTAAAAACTTTCAAATGCCTCACTTGGATTTGCTCAAAGATTATTCTGCAAATCAAACACAGGTTACCATTGACAAAGAGAAGCTCAATGAGAATAAAAATAAAATCGTTGAAACCCTTCAAAATTATAAGATTGGCATCTCTAGTATTTCTGCCACCATTGGCCCAACAGTGACCTTGTATGAAATCGTTCCTGAGGCAGGTGTACGAATTTCGAAAATCAAAAATCTTGAAGACGACATCGCCTTATCGCTTTCTGCTCTTGGGATTCGAATTATTGCACCCATACCTGGTAAAGGAACTATTGGTATAGAGGTTCCTAATGAAAATCCTTCAATTGTATCAATGAAATCTGTCATTGCATCAAAGAAGTTTCAGACGACAAAGGCAGAGCTACCCATAGCATTCGGTAAAACCATCAGCAACGAAACTATGGTGGTCGATTTGGCTAAAATGCCGCATATGTTGATGGCCGGAGCCACAGGTCAAGGTAAATCGGTAGGGTTAAATGCTGTAATCACCTCTTTGTTGTACAAAAAGCATCCAGCAGAAATCAAATTTGTATTAGTCGATCCTAAAAAAGTGGAATTGACCCTTTACAACAAAATCGAACGGCACTATTTGGCTAAACTCCCAGATAGTGAAGAGGCGATTATAACAGATACCACCAAGGTAATTCACACGTTGAACTCACTCTGTATTGAGATGGACGAGCGCTATGAGTTACTGAAAGATGCCATGGTCAGAAACATCAAAGAATACAACGAGAAGTTTGTTGGCCGAAAATTAAATCCAAAAGAAGGGCATCGCTACTTACCCTATATCGTACTGGTCATAGACGAATTTGCAGACTTAATCATGACAGCAGGTAAAGAGGTAGAAACACCCATTGCTCGATTGGCTCAATTAGCCAGAGCCATTGGAATTCACCTGATCATTGCAACCCAAAGACCTTCGGTGAACGTCATAACAGGTCTTATCAAGGCAAACTTTCCCGCGAGAATAGCCTTTAGAGTTACCTCGAAAATTGACTCTCGAACCATATTAGACGCTCCAGGAGCAGACCAACTCATTGGTAGAGGTGATATGCTCTTTACACAAGGAAATGAAACAATAAGAATTCAATGTGCCTTTGTCGACACTCCAGAAGTAGACGAAATCACCAGTTATATCGGAAATCAGAGAGCTTATCCAGATGCGCATATGCTCCCAGAATATATAGATGAAAACAATGGCACAGTTCTGGATGATAATATAGAAGAAAGAGACAAATTGTTCAGACAAGCCGCCGAAGTGGTTGTCACAGCACAGCAAGGCTCAGCCTCATTGATTCAAAGAAAACTAAAGATTGGATACAATCGAGCAGGTAGAATTATTGATCAATTAGAAGCTGCAGGAATTGTGGGTCCTTTCGAAGGAAGTAAAGCAAGGCAAGTTCTGATTCCAGACTTAATTGCCTTGGAAGATTTTTTTAACAAAGAAAAACAAGGGTAAATGAAAGCTAAAGTAATTCTGAACTTATTGATTGTCGGATTGTTCAGCAGTGCTGTTGTCGCACAGTCTAAGTCACAAGTATTACTCGACAAAGTTTCGGATCAAATGGCAAAGCACAGTAATTCCAAAGTAGAATTCACCTATAAATTGGATAATTCTGAAGCAGATGTTCATCAACAAACAAATGGAACGGTTGTCATTGAGGGCAACAAGTATAAATTAAACCTGTTTGAAACCACACAAATCAATGACGGTCAAAAGGTGTACACCATCATTCCCGAAAACGAAGAAGTAATCATAGAGCCTTTTGTAGAAGAAAACACAGAAATTACTCCGTCCAAAATGTTGACCTTCTACAAAAACGGATACAGCTACATATGGGACAGTCTTAAAACCATTGGAAAGAAGAAAGTACAATACATAAAGCTCATTCCAGACCAAATCTCAGAAGCCACTGAGGTTCTTTTAGGAATTGACCTCGGGTCAAATCAGATTTTTGAAATCGTACAAAAAACAACCGAAGGAAGCTCCATAACAATACGGGTTAACTCTTTTGAGAATGACATGACCCTTCCTTCAAACACCTTTAATTTTAACGGCGATCAGTACGAGGCTCAGGGCTTCTACATTATAGATAATTCGTGAAAATAGTTGACAGCTACATACTCCGTAGATTTCTATTTAATTTCAGCAGTTCGTTCTTAATCTTAATGCTGATTTTTATTTTTCAGTCTATATGGTTATTCATTGATGAATTAGCAGGTAAAGACTTAGATTTTCAAATCATTGGAAAGTTTTTATTCTACTATGCCCCAACAATGATGGACAAGGTTTTGCCCTTCACTATTCTATTATCAGGCATTGTAACCTATGGAAATTTAGCCGAACACAATGAATTTGCTGCAATGAAAGCCTCAGGGATATCACTGCAAAAAGCAATGAGGAGTAATATCTACTTTGTTTCTTTAGTAGGTGTAATGACTTTTTTCTTAGCCAATAACGTCATTCCAGCTGCAGAACAAAAAATATACAATCTCAGAAAAAATATTGCTAGAGTAAAGCCCTCTGCAGCCATTAATGAAGGGGTCTTCACAGATATAGAAGGTTCAGCCATGAACATCAAGGTCGAAGAGAAATACGGTGAAAATGATCGCTACTTAAGAGATGTGATAATACATCAAAAGTCAGAGTCTGACATCAATACGACCGTAATCCGTGCAGAACAAGGTGAATTTATCAGTACAAAGGGATCCGACATCTTGCAACTCGTTTTATACAACGGAGATTATTACGAAGAAATTATCCCTAAAAAAGGTAAAGAAAAACAAAAACAACCCTTTGCCTCTGCTAACTTCAAAACGTACATAAAAAACATTGACCTCTCTACCCTAAATGATATGGATTTAGAGCGTGAAAACAACATTACCACTGATAAAATGAAAAACATCAGTCGTTTGATAAAGGATATAGACTCTTTGAAAACCTTCAACTTAGAACAGGTCGATGCCTTTTCAAATAATATCATCAATCGTTTAGGAGCTTTTCCAGTCGTTTTAAAGGAAGAATTGATACAGACCATCAAAGAAAAACCTGATTCGCTCAAGGCTATTGTTGAGAAAACCACACCGGTAATCAAATCGAGAACTACTCCTCAAGGACAGCTTATTGCTCAACGAATCAATATGATTCAGCAAGACTCCGTTTTATTTGCCAAAAACAATCCCGAAGATGAAGTGTTAAAAATAATTCCATCATGGCAAAGAACTCAGGTAGTCTTAGCGGCAAAAAACGACTTATTAGGCATCAAAAACAGTGTTGCACAAAAAACCTATGAAATAAAACGTCGATTTGAATTTTACAACAGACATATCATATCATTACACAAAAAATTCGCCCTTGCCCTTTCTTGTATTATTCTCTTTTTTATTGCCGCTCCACTTGGTGCAATTGTTCGTAAAGGAGGATTAGGATTACCCGTGGTATTGGGTGTGCTGCTATTTATCACCTATCATTTTCTAGGTGTATTTGCTGAAAATTATGCCAAGCAAGGTAATATCAGTCCAGTTCTTGGAGCCTGGTTATCAACACTTGTCACCTTTCCTTTAAGTATATTTTTAACCTCAAGAGCTACCGCCGATAGAGGATTAGTTAACTTTGGAGAATCTTTAATCAACCTTAAAGATGCTTTTAAATTCAAATTGAAAAAAGAAATTGAAGACTAAACGAATAGAATTAGACCAAATTTCATCAGCTATTGAAGACATCAAGTGTGGAAAGCCTGTTATTGTGGTGGATGATGAGAACCGAGAAAATGAAGGAGATTTTGTAGTCGCAGCAGAAAAAGTCACTCCAGAAATTGTCAACTTTTTGGCTAAGGAAGGTAGAGGGCTTATTTGTGTTCCTTTGACAGCGAGTCGATGTAAGGAATTGGAATTGCCAATGATGGTAAGCAATAATTCCGACCCCTATAAAACAGCTTTTACTGTATCAGTAGATTTACTTGGAAATGGAGTAACCACAGGTATTTCTGCAGAAGATCGCGCCAAAACCATAAAGGCATTGGTTGATTCGAAAACAAATCCTCAAGACTTGACCAAACCTGGCCATATTTTTCCTTTGATTGCAAAAGACGGTGGTGTTTTAAGACGCACCGGGCATACTGAGGCCGCCATTGATTTAGCTCGTCTAGCCGGCTTATCTCCTGCAGGGGTAATCGTTGAGATTATGAATGATGACGGTAGTATGGCTCGACTTCCTCAACTGCGTGAGATCGCCGATAAGTTAGATTTAAAACTCATCAGTATCGAAGATTTAGTTGCACATCGAATGCAACACGATAGATTGATCAAAAAAATTGACAGTTATCCCGTGGAAACCGCTTTTGGCACATTTAACTTGCATATTTACGAACAAACCAATACCGCTCAAATTCACTTCGCATTGTCCAAAGGCCAATGGAGTTCTGAAGAAACGGTATTGACACGTGTTCACCCCTACCGTTCAAATCAAAACATTCTCAACACGCTCTTAGAACGCGAGGATGAATATCTCATCAAAGCACTAAAAAAACTCGAGCTCTCCGATAAAGGAGCTATTTTGTTTATTCATCAAGAAAAAAACGAATCCCACTTTTTACAGCAATTACTCAATCTCAAAAACAACCCAGAAAAAAGCAACTCATCCAATTCTAAAAAGGTAAAAATGGATCATAAAGATTTTGGAATTGGGGCTCAAATGCTACACGAACTCAATATCAAGAACCTAAATTTATTGACAAATTCAGAAGGCATCAACAGAGTGGGGCTCAATGGGTACGGCCTTAGTATTGAAAAATACACTTCTTTTTGACCTTAAGAAAAAAACCAGAGTCGAATTGCCATAATCAGAATCATCAAGACTAAAAAGGTTTTGATGAATCCATCTCCTTTTTTTACAGAAACTCGGGAAGATACCCATGCGCCCAAAGCATTTCCTGTAGCCATAATCAAACCAACCATCCAATCGACCTTGTCGTTGAAGATAAAAACAAGTAGAGAGGCCGCCGAATAAATCAAGACAATCATCACTTTAGAGGCATTTACGCGAACCAAACTCATTTTGTGATAATAGTGAAGGAATAGAATAATTAAAAATCCGATTCCGGCATTGATGAACCCTCCATAGATTCCAAGAACAAAAAAAACTGGAATAGAAACACGCAATTTTTTACCGTAGAGTTCTTCTATCATTTCATCAGCATTCAGCTTGGGTTTAAATACAATCAACAGAAGAACAACAATCATGACTATGGCAAGTACCCTGTTAAAAATGGTATTGTTCATGTCAACGGCAATTTGGGCGCCTATTAAAGCACCGAGTATTGCTGACAGACCAAGGTAAATGCTAAAAGGTGTTGTACTTACTTTTTTACTGCGAAAACCCGCAACAGCCATAGTATTTGAGATAACAATAGCGATACGATTGGTCCCATTAGCTACAGAAGAAGGCAAACCCATAAATATGAGGAATGACAAAGAAATAACGGAGCCTCCTCCAGCGAGGGTATTTATAAATCCAACCGTGAAGCCAACTAATATTAACAAGGGGTACAGATAAATCTCAGCCATGGCATAAAAATAGTAGATTACAAGTATATTTAATTCAAAATAAGTTCAATGGACGCATCTTCTCTATATACCCTAGTCAATAGCATTGCCTTTTTTGCATGGATATTTCTTATGATCGGAACCTACAACAACAACATACAGCAATGGGTTTTTAGAATTGTAATTTCGGGATTTGCAGCACTTTACACTTTTTTACTTTTCTCAGGAATTTCAAATTTTGACATGGCTGGATTTCAAACATTAGAAGGACTCACAGGAATGTTTGCAGACCAAAATTTAGTACTTACGGGTTGGATTCACTATCTGTGCTTTGACCTTGTCGCAGGGATGTATATCGCAAGGGATGGAAAAAAGAATGATATTCCTCCATTCGTTTTAATTCCTTGCCTGTTGTTTTGTTTCTTCTCCGGCCCTTTTGGTTTGTTGCTCTATCTACTTTTAAGATTATTTCTCCGAAAAAGCTTCACCTTTTAATCAAAGACAAAATTATAGGTCAGCGCCAATATTGGTGAATTCAAAACAGCTAATTCATAGGATCCCAATGGGCTGTCCAGAAAAATCTCCGTGTTTAAATTGGCTTGTCTTTGCTCGTAATAGAGATTAAATGGGTTTTTTCGACCTGTGATATTGTATATGGTAAAGGTCCAATCTCCTACCCATCTTCGATTTACCTTTTTACCGTATTTTACCTTCCAAGAAAAATCAAATCTGTAATAGGGTCTCAATCTAGAGTTGTTCCGCTCAATAAAAATGGGAACCGTTAAATCTTGAATGTCTACAATTGAATTAGCCACCGTGTAAGGACGGCCTGACTGATAGGTCGCATTAAAACTCCATGTATTGTAAATGTCTCCTTCTAGATTAATAGTAGCATTTAGAATATGAGGGCGATCAAAATCAGAAGCGTACCACTTGTTGTTGTTCACTCTATCACCTAATTTTTCAGCAAAAGACTTTAAAAAACTTCTGGAATAAGTGTAGTTGACCCAACCATTCACCTTTCCTTGGGTTTTAGCAAAGTTCAATTCTACCCCATAGGCTTTTCCGTCAGCCTGAATGATTTCATCTTGGATTCGGGGCTCTAAAAAGAAATCTGCTCCTGGTTTATAGGTTAAATTATTCGCTGAGTTTCTGTAATAGGCCTCGATAGAAAAATCTACTTCCCCATCACGTAGGGATTGATAATATCCTAGGCCATAGGAGTTACTCGACTGAGGCTTGATGTACGCATCACTTAACTTCCATCTCGATGTGGGCAAAGGTGTCGTTGAATTATAAATATTTTGCAGGTATTGATGAAGACGTGCAAAACTCATTTTGATAGAACTGTTGTCTGTCAGATTCCAACTTATTCCCAAACGAGGTTCCACCCCATAATAGGTCGTATTGAGTTCAAGCTCATCGGTTGCATTTGACTCAGCATCGTCAGCATCTAAATCGAATCGATTTAATCGCAACCCTACAGAGCTTCTAAGTTTATCAGAGAAGGCGAATTCAACATTGGCATAGGGTGACAATAATGATGCTTTTTCATTTGCCAATTCAACACCTTTTACGCTCAAACTACTTCCAGGAGCTAATGTACCCGGTTTGAGATCATATAATATTGATTGTTGCCCGATATAATACTTAAAGCGATCACTGACCGTTTTGTAATATTCGTTGTGAAGCGCCTGATATCCAATACTTGAAGAATACACCACCTCATTGTCAGAAGCGTTATCAGGAAATATCGTCTTTGGACTGTAAAAACTATTGACGGCTATGGTTTTCAAATAGGCATCATCAGAAAACGAATGTGTCCAATTCAACGAATAGTTTGATGTCGAGAAATCGTATTGATTGATATCTGAGTTGATATTGTCAATTTTAGAAATCAAGTCGAGTTGATAAAAATCATTGGTTCTAAACGCCGTAAGTGATATCTGGTCATTGACCCCAGCTAAGTATTGTAGTTTAATAGTGGCGTCATAAAAATTTGCCTTACTATTTTGCAAACGCTTTGAAAATAAGGGCAGTAAAAAATCTGTAAAGCCTACTCTTGAATGAGCGCCCAGGTATAGTTTATTCTCAATTAGAGGGGTTTGTACCGATAAATGTGAAGAGACTATTCCTAAAGAACCTTTTATCTGCGGTTTTTCAACTAAAGGGTTCGCAACTCTCAAATCTAATACCGAAGTTGAACGACCACCGTATCTCGATGGAATATTTGCTCGGTATAGATTAACAGATGAAACCGCCTCTGGGGTAAATACCGAGAACAGTCCAAAAAGGTGGGTTGCATTAAAAACAGGAGCGTATTCGAAAAGAAGTAAATTTTGATCTAAGGTTCCTCCTCGTACTGATAATCCATTACTGATCTCGCCCGAATTAGTGATTCCCGAAAGCATGGTCATAGACTTCAGTATGTCGTATTCACCAGCAACAGCAGGCAGTTTTTTCATTACCAGTGTATTGATGTAAAGTGCCCCCATTTGTGGAGATTCAATAGATTCCATCAATGATTTTGCACTTAGGACAATCTCCTCAAGTTCTTCTGTTTCTTCATTGAGCTCAACTCGAATAAATCGGTCTCGATCTAATCTAATATTGCGCTGCTCAGTGCGATAACCTATATAGGCAATGGATATATTGTAATCATCCTCAACCAATTCAATTTCAAAAAACCCTTTTGAATCAGTAACTCCACCGCATTGACAAGGTTCAATAATCACCTCTGCACTTTCTAAAAACATGTTCGTCTTAGCATCAATGACCTCAACATTTAAATCAAATTTGTTTTGAGCAAAAGCACCTATGCTTAAACCCATGAGCGCTATATAGAAAACCACTTTATTCATTGTCAATCCAATTTTCAGGTTTTATCGCAGTGCGATATCTCGATTCATTACAAGGTGCCAATATAGTAGCCGGAGGCGGATAAGGCGAATTTAGCGTAGGCTCGAATACAACGGGTAAAATAGGATCAATAGGTAAATCGGTAAGCGTTTCACGTTCGATAAAAACCGCTGTAGTCGAGGCTGCTGCCACAGAAAAACGACCAAAAACAAAATCTTCATCATCTAGAACATTTCTCATATTACCCACTAAAGGCGCAGGAGGAGGTGCGTTAAATCCAATATTATTATCCACTAAATCTTTTAGGACCTTGTAGTAACGGTATGCCTCTTCTGACAACGTCCAAAGCTGCAATTCTACCAGGGCATCAGTTCTGGTGTACAGCGGAAGGTTATCCACATAAAAATTTTCAATAGTTAATCCGTCTGAAAATTGATCGTCATATAAAATAATCGATTCTGGAAACCGAATTTTCCAGCATTCAGTATCACACTGATAATCGTAGTAATCTGGAAAGTTTCTAAATCCAGGAGGTCTGTAACACGAGCCGTCTCTCAAAATTCCGTCATAACAGCGTTCGCAAAATTTTAAGTCCTCTAAAAGCCGATAGGTGAAATAGTAATAATTTGGCACATTCACAGGATCCAAAAAATCAACTCTCATTTGATGACCAGGAATATTACGCTCCAATTCTTCGTCAAAGTAGAGTTCTGACTCGTAATTTATTTGAACAGCGTCGATCTCAACAGCATCAACAGTACTTTCAGCATTAGACTCTATTCTTCTTCCATCCGGTAGATCTACAATAAGTTTATAGGATTCTCCAGGATTTACTACAAAATCTGTTGGAGCAACATAACTTTCTCGGTCTTCTGAAAACGCTGTTTGAACCCCTGTGTCTATGTTCTCTACGCTTACTGATGCCCCTTCTACAAAAGAGGTTTGATAAATCCCAAATTCAGTAAAAGCCTGTCTTATGCTGACAAAACTGGTACCTTCAGCGGTAGATGCCAATCCTTCAACAAATAAAACATTTTCAATGTATTGAAATTCAGGTTCCACTGGCTCAATACAAGATTGAGATACTAGTGCTAGTGCGATTAATGCAAAAAAGTAACGCATAAGAAATACATAAATTCTTTTATTAGACCATTAATTTTTAGGAAGGTTTAAGCCTAAAAAAAGAAAAGCCCCAAATGGGGCTTTCGATGCGGAGAGAGAGGGATTCGAACCCCCGGAGGTGTGACCCTCAATGGTTTTCAAGACCACCGCATTCGACCACTCTGCCATCTCTCCTAATGGGCAGCAAATATAACATTGTTTTTTCTATAAAAGCAAAGAAGCCACTAAAATTGTGACTTCTTTTCAACGAAAAAATAGGTGTTAAATCTTATTTAACTTCTTCGAAATCTACGTCCTCTACATTATCTGCATCCTCACTAGATCCTTCAGCGCTAGTTCCAGCTCCTGGTCCAGCATCGCCTCCTGCTCCTCCTGCATTTTCAGCCTGAGCTTTATACATCTCTTCAGAGGCATTCTTCCAAGCTTCATTGATTTGGTCTAGAGCAGGCTGAATCGCTTCAACTTCTTTGGTCTCGTAGGCTTTTTTCAAAGCATCTAAAGCTTCTTCAATCGGCTTCTTCTTATCATCAGATAATTTATCTCCAAATTCTTTGAGTTGTTTGTCTGTTTCAAAGATCATTTGATCGGCCTTGTTGAGCGTATCTGCCTTTTCCATCGCCTTTTTATCAGATTCTGCATTGGCTTCAGCTTCAGCTTTCATTTTCTCAATTTCTTCTTGAGTAAGTCCTGAAGAGGCCTCAATACGAATGTCTTGAGATTTACCTGTTGCCTTATCTGTTGCTGAAACTTTGATAATACCATTGGCATCAATATCAAAAGTCACTTCAATTTGAGGTGTTCCTCTCGGTGCTGGTGGGATGCCGTCTAAATGAAATCTACCTATGGTTTTATTGTCTCCAGCCATTGGACGCTCTCCTTGGATAACATGAATTTCAACAGAGGGTTGATTGTCAGCAGCCGTAGAAAACACTTGAGATTTCTTGGTTGGAATCGTCGTATTAGATTCAATTAATTTGGTAGCAACTCCTCCCATGGTTTCAATTCCCAATGAAAGCGGAGTTACGTCTAAGAGTAATACATCTTTTACATCACCTGTTAGTACACCACCTTGTATCGCAGCTCCAACAGCTACAACCTCATCTGGATTCACTCCTTTTGAAGGCGCTTTACCAAAGAATTTTTCAACAGCAGCTTGAACTGCAGGGATTCTTGTAGAACCTCCAACAAGAATAATTTCATCAATATCACTTTTCGACAATCCCGCATTTGAAAGTGCAGTTTCACATGGACGAATCGTACGTTCTACTAAATCGTCTATGAGTTGCTCGAATTTTGCTCTAGAAAGTGTTCTTACCAAGTGTTTTGGTCCTGAAGCAGTGGCAGTCACGTATGGTAAGTTTATTTCTGTCTGTGCTGAAGCAGATAATTCAATTTTCGCTTTTTCGGCAGCCTCTCTCAAGCGTTGCAGTGCCATTGAATCGTCTCTTAAATCAATTCCCTCATCAGATTTGAATTCTTCTGCTAACCAATCAATAATTTTTTGATCGACATCGTCACCTCCTAAATGCGTATCTCCATCAGTCGCCAAAACTTCAAAAACACCGTCTCCTAACTCTAAAATCGATACATCGTGAGTTCCTCCACCAAAATCAAAAACAACGATTTTTTGATCTGTGGTTTTTTTATCTAATCCATAGGCAAGAGATGCTGCAGTGGGTTCATTGATAATTCGTTCTACCGTAAGACCAGCAATTTCTCCCGCCTCTTTCGTCGCTTGACGTTGGGCATCGTTAAAATAAGCTGGAACTGTAATTACCGCTCTACTTACATCTTGTCCAAGGTAGTCTTCAGCTGTTTTCTTCATTTTTTGAAGAATCATGGCAGAGAGTTCTTGTGGAGTGTAAAGTCTCCCGTCTATATCCACTCTTGGTGTATCATTATCTCCTTTTAAAACCTTATAAGGCACTCTGTCTACTTCTTTCGAAGATTCAGAAAATTTATTCCCCATAAAACGCTTTATCGAATAAATGGTTTTTTCAGGGTTTGTAACAGCTTGACGCTTTGCAGAATCACCAACCTTAATTTCCCCACCTTCGACGAAAGCAATCATCGATGGAGTTGTTCTTTTTCCCTCTGCATTGGGGATAACTACAGGGTCGTTACCTTCCATTACAGAAACACAAGAATTCGTAGTTCCTAAGTCAATACCTATTATTTTACTCATAGTATGTTATTTCAATAATTTCTGCTGTACCTATGTCAATCAGTATGCCATTGTGATAAAACTGACAAGCTGTCATTTTTTTGAGATTGGAATGCAGAAAATAATGTAATTTCGACAGAAACCAGACCATAGTTAATGAGTGCAATAAGCGTTTTTGACATGTTTAAAGTTGGTGTTGGCCCATCGAGTTCTCACACCTTAGGTCCTTGGAAGGCCGCTCAAGACTTTATAAAGCACCTCAGTAGTATCACAGAATTAAGCGATGTAAAAAGTCTCAATCTAAGCTTGTATGGCTCATTGGCATTGACGGGAAAAGGTCACGCTACAGACATTGCAATCTGTATGGGGCTTGAGTCAAAAGATTTCAAGCAGATTTCTACCGCTTCTATAATGTCTTCTTTTGAACGTATCAAAACACAAAAGCGACTTCAACTCAGTTCAACTGTTGAAATAGACTTTGATATCGAAAAAAATCTACACTTTGATTTTGTTAGTATTCCTGAACATGCCAATACCCTAAAATTTGAAGCTGCCTTGAAAGGCCGAGGTTCTACTGATATCGTTAAGACCTATTATTCTGTGGGTGGAGGTTTTGTCGAAGATGAAAATGGCGTTATCGATGCTTCAAAAAAAGAATTCAAACTCAAATACCCCATAAATTCAGCACAAAACTTGACCTCCTATTGCGCTGAGCAGTCCAAATCAATTTCACAAATTGTCTTGGAAAATGAATGCTGCATAGGCAGTGAAGAAGAAGTCAATGAACAGTTAGATTTTATTTGGAATACCATGCTTTCTTCAATTTATGAGGGTTGTCATAGTCAAGGGATTCTTCCAGGAGGTATAAATGTGAAGCGCAGAGCTTTTGATCTTCATCTCAAATTAATTAAAAACAGTACTTACAAGGATGTTTCTGATTGGATTGAAGCCATACGTGCAACAGAGGTGAAATTTCGTGAAATACTGCAATGGGTCAGTTGTTATGCCCTTGCCGTAAATGAAGTCAATGCTGCCTTAGGCCGCGTAGTAACAGCCCCTACTAACGGAAGTGCTGGAGTCATACCCGCCGTACTACTCTATTACCTCACCATAGAAAATCACCAGGCAGACATCAGCCATATTCGAAAATTCCTGTTAGTTTCTGGCGAAATTGGCAGTATTTTTAAAAAAGGAGCGACCATTTCAGCCGCTATGGGCGGATGTCAAGCGGAAATTGGAGTATCCTCAGCAATGGCTGCAGCTGGATTAACAGAGGTCATGGGTGGAAGTCCTGAGCAGGTTATGATGGCTGCCGAAATTGCCATGGAACACCACCTCGGATTGACCTGTGACCCCATCAAAGGCCTAGTTCAAATTCCGTGTATAGAACGCAACTCTATGGGAGCGATCAAAGCAATTAATGCAGCCGAATTGGCATTAGCCTCCAACCCCGAAGACTCCAAGGTTTCATTAGATCAGGTAATCAACACCTTGTGGGAAACGGCTAAAGACATGAGTGTCAAATACAAAGAAACCTCTAAAGGTGGCTTAGCTATAAACGTAGCCTTTACAGATTGTTAAAAAATCAACGGTAACGCGTATCAATTAGAAAAACAATTTTCCACTCCTCATTTACTTTACTCAAAACAAATACATTGACACCCGTATGGGATAAGTTTTGATTTACGTAAAATTCGTAAGGAGTCCACACTTGTGCCATTAAATCGTCTTCTTGTACCTCGTAGGATAATATTTTCTCCTCAAATTTTCGATCAGACGGAATACTACCAATACTTCGAACAAACCGATCTATTTCTACTGAAGCGATTCGCGTTTGTCCATTTTCATCTTTACTTATCGATTTCATCACAGCCTCGCTGTTGAAATGAGCCGCTAATTGCGTAGTATCTTGTCGATGAAAATCCTCAAAGAAGGTTTTAACGAAATCTGCAGGCTTTTGTTGACCAAAGAGTGAACCAAATGAAAATATCATAAGCACAATTAGTGTTCTATTCGTAAATTGCATCATTAAATTTTTATTATGTCTACTGCAAAAAAACAATATAAACGGATAACCGTAAAATCATTGCAAGAAATGAAATTGAATAATCAGAAGATTGCAATGCTTACCTCATACGATTATTCTACTGCTAAATTAGTGGATGCCGCGGGAGTAGATGTGATTTTAGTTGGAGATTCTGCAAGTAATGTCTTTGCAGGTCACGAAACCACCTTGCCTATCACCTTAGATCAGATGATATATCACGCATCAGGCGTTGTAAGAGCAGCTCAGCGGGCGCTTATTGTAGTCGATATTCCCTTTGGTTCCTATCAAAGTGATTCTAAAGAGGCATTGAGATCAGCCATACGAATTATGAAAGAAAGTGGAGCCCATGCGGTCAAAGTAGAGGGCGGTGCTGAAATAAAGGAATCTTTAAGCAGAATTATTCAAGCAGGTATTCCTGTTATGGGTCATTTAGGTCTAACGCCTCAATCCATATATAAATTTGGCACCTATTCGGTCCGTGCTCGAGAAGAGGAAGAGGCTAAGAAATTGCTTGAAGATGTGGCTTTGCTTGAAAAAATTGGATGTTTTGCAATAGTACTAGAAAAAGTACCTGCTAAATTGGCTGAAATTGTCAGTAATAACACGAACATTCCAATTATTGGCATTGGCGCTGGACCCAAAGTGGACGGACAAGTATTAGTCGTCAACGACATGCTGGGAATGAATAAAGAATTTAGTCCCAGATTCTTAAGAAGATACCTAGATCTTGAAAGTGAAATCACTAATGCTGTGCAGCAATACGTCAAAGACACCAAAGACAACAGTTTTCCATCAGAAAAAGAACAATACTAAGAGGTGATTGCGATTTTATATGAAGATAATCATCTAATTGCCGTAAATAAACCGTCCGGTATATTAGTGCAAGGAGACAGTACTGGCGATAAGCCTATGGTAGAAATTGTCAAAGATTTTATCAAAAAAAGAGATGAAAAACCGGGAAATGTATTTTTAGGCGTTATTCATCGCATTGATCGACCGACCTCTGGCATCATTCTATTTGCTAAAACCTCAAAAGCACTCAGTAGAATGAACAAATTATTCGCAGAAAAAAAGGTAAAAAAGACCTATTGGGCCGTTGTAGAAGGTATAGTTGATAGAGAAGAACAGCGTTTAGAGCATTATTTGAGTCGTAATCACAAACTAAATAAATCTTTTGTCACCAATTCTAATAGCGATAAAGCTAAGAAAGCTGTGCTGTATTACCAGGTGTTACACAGACTTAAAACATACAGCCTACTTGAAGTAAAGATTGAAACAGGAAGACACCATCAAATTAGATCTCAACTGTCTCATATACAATATCCTATTAAGGGTGATTTAAAGTATAGTTCAAAGCGTTCGAATTCTGATAAAAGCATATCGCTACTGGCAAAAACACTTGCCTTTACACATCCGGTTTCAGGTAAAGAAATTGAAATTGAGGCAGATCTTCCGCATACTGATGTATGGAAAATCATACGACGGGATTTAGCGGCTCAGTTGTAGGTATTTTTCTCTAATCACCTCTCCTACTGTTTTATTCTGTAAATGCGCTTCCAGCCAAGAAAGCACATCCAGGTACAAGAAAGCGCGTTTCTCATAAGGGTGATGTTCATACTGTTTTAGATTGTTATACAGCTTTTGGAATTCCGCTCGTAACTCTCCTGGAAAAATACCACCAAGATTTCTCAAGAATTTCAACATTTCATTTTGAACTGAATGCAAGTCATTCATTTTCAATAGAAATTTATACGTTTGCTTAAGTTGAACTTCAAGGTGATAATCCTGACCCGATTCGTAATGCGCCACTAAAGAAAGTACCCTGGCAAAGCACATAAGGTCTTCTCGCATTTTTAATTTTTTGCTCTTGATAATGAGTTCAAGGTGTCTTATGCAATTTCGGTGATCACCATTGCCAAAATACAAACAGGCAATTTTATAATGCAGCAGCATCACGTGATGCTCATCGATAAGATCTTTGTGGGTTTCTATTCCTCTTAAAATATCATTGACGTGTCTGAGCCCATTTGAAAAATCACCTTCTATAAAAAACGAGTTGAGTTTATTGAGCTCTGTATAGAGAAAAATCAAGGCTTTGAGGTTGTCGTTGTTCGGGAAATCCTCTCGCGCAGTGGTTTGAATAAACTCGTGCAGTACTTGTTTAAACTGGGTGTGGTATTTCAGAAAAAAGAGCGACTCAAGCAAATAGTGATTCCCTTTGATATAAAACACCGGATGGGTATGAATCATCTCTGGCGATGCCGTAAACAAAGAAACCCATTTAGAAGAGAATTTGTAAGAAGACAAAAAGTCCTGAGTTAAAAAACTATACCATAAATGTGTTTTGTACCACCATAGTTTTTCTCTGAAATCCATGTCATTCACATCAAACGCAGGTAAATGCCTTTCAAAATAATCTTGAACGCGCTTTAAGTCTTGGTCACTGCGAACATACCCCACCTTTAGCATCATTCCGTAAAGATTTATGGATAAATTAGAGAGCGTAGAGGTCAAATGATTCAATTCAGACAATCGGGTTGTTTGTTGAACCAATTCTTCTGCCCTTCTCGGGATGCTTCGTGTAATAAACTGCGTTTCGATATGCTTTTCAAATTCCACGATTTCAAAAGCCATATTTTTTTCTTCCTGTTCTAATGCAATTGATTTTGCTTTATCGAGTATTTTCAAACTTTGACGGTACAATCCCTTTTGGTATAGTATGGTCGCAAAATCCAATTGTTCTCGAATTTGGATTCTGGTATTTTGAACGGCAGGATTTAAGCGTAAGCTTACCAGTAACTGTTTGTAAAGGTGTGCCTTAAGATTAGAGAGTTGAGATTTTTTTACGACTCCGCTGTCTAAAACTTGTTTCTCATCGTACTCCTTCTGTTTCTCTAGAATATTAAACAAACTGAGGAATTTTGAATCTGTATTTACACCCAATCTTCCCACGTACAACTTAAATTGTCTTTTTTCTGACTTGGAGAGCGATTTAATTAAAACAAACAAATTGTCCTTTGAGTTAATTGTCATCGTATTTATTCTAGAGTTAACTCACTGATAACAAGTGAATTTATATTTAATGTTTAACGTTTAGCGTTGTAAATTACAACATCCTTTTCAAAAATAATGAATAGAGTAAGATTACTTTCGTATGCTAGATATATCTTTGCTTCATGAAAACAGATAAGGTTCACATTTTTGACACTACACTAAGGGATGGAGAACAAGTTCCTGGATGTAAGTTAGACGAGAGCGAGAAGCTAATTATAGCAGAGCGTTTGGACCTTTTAGGCGTTGATGTTATTGAAGCAGGTTTTCCCATTTCTTCGCCTGGCGACTTCAAAGCAGTTCATGAAATCGCCAAGCTAGTAAAAAATGCCGCTGTATGCGGTTTGACACGAGCAGTCAAAAAAGATATTGAAGTTGCTGCTGAAGCGCTTAAACCAGCCTTAAGACCAAGAATTCACACGGGAATTGGAACTTCTGACTCACACATTTTACACAAATTCAAATCAGACCGTAAAACCATCATAGAAAGAGCGAAACAAGCTGTTGCTTACGCTAAAAACTTTGTTGATGATGTGGAGTTTTATGCTGAAGACGCAGGAAGAACAGACAACGCCTTCTTAGCTCAGGTGTGTGAAGAGGTAATTAAAAGTGGAGCAACTGTTTTGAATATTCCTGACACAACCGGATATTGCCTACCTGAGCAATACGGAGAGAAAATAAAATACCTGATCGACAACGTCAAAGACATCGACAAAGCCATCATTTCTTGCCATTGTCACAATGACTTAGGTCTTGCTACAGCCAACTCAATTGCTGGAGTATTAAACGGTGCACGTCAAATAGAATGCACAATTAACGGTATTGGAGAGCGCGCTGGAAACACCTCTTTAGAAGAAGTTGTTATGATTATGCGACAACATCCCAACCTCAATTTGGACACAAACATTGACAGTAAGTTGCTTTACGATACAAGTCAAATGGTATCAGATAAAATGGGTATGCCTGTTCAGCCGAATAAGGCTATTGTAGGCTCCAATGCCTTCGCACACAGTTCTGGTATTCATCAGGACGGTGTGATAAAAAACAGAGAGACTTATGAAATTATTGATCCAAACGATGTTGGTGTCAATATTTCATCCATCATTTTAACCGCAAGATCTGGTAGAGCTGCTTTGGCCTACAGAGCAAAGGAAATTGGATACGAATTGAGTAAAATACAACTCGATAACGCCTACCAAACTTTCTTGTCACATGCTGACAAGAAAAAAGAAATTGTCAATGAGGATATTCACCTTATTATGAAAGAAGTAAATATTAATCCCTCTTCAGCAAGCTAAAATTTTATGGGAAAAACACTTTTTGATAAAGTCTGGGATGCACACGTTGTTGACACCGTTCCAGATGGACCTCAGATTCTTTATATCGATAAACACCTCATACACGAAGTTACCTCTCCTCAGGCCTTTGCCGAATTGGAGGATAAAGGAATCGACTTAGCGCGAACAGACAAAACAGTCGCCACAGCAGACCACAATGTTCCCACCATTAACCAGCATTTGACCATTAAAGACGCCCTGTCTAGAAAACAGGTAGATACACTTACCAAAAATTGTGAAAAATTTGGTGTTACACTCTATGGTCTTGGTCATCCTTACCAGGGCATTGTTCACGTGATGTCACCTGAATTGGGAATTACCCAGCCTGGAATGACTATGGTTTGTGGAGACAGTCACACCTCTACTCACGGCGCTTTTGGGACTATTGCGTTTGGAATTGGAACCTCTCAAGTGGCTCAAGTATTCGCATCACAATGCGTACTTATGAATAAGCCGAAATCCATGAGAATTACGGTAAATGGTAAGTTAAATCCTAATGTAGGACCAAAAGACGTAATACTCTACATTATTGCCCAATTAGGCACCAACGCAGGGACTGGATACTTCGTTGAATACGCCGGGGATGTTTTTGAAGACATGAGTATGGAAGGTCGAATGACCGTTTGCAATATGAGTATTGAAATGGGTGCAAGAGGAGGAATGATCGCACCTGACCAAACGACATTCTCTTATGTAAAAGATCGAGAATTTGCTCCTAAAGGTGAGGAATGGGATAAGAAATTAGCCTATTGGAAAACCCTACCTTCTGATAAAGATGCCACCTTCGACAAAGAACATCACTTTGATGCCGCGAATATCGCACCGATGATTACTTATGGAACGAATCCAGGCATGGGAATGGCATTAGATGCTCAAATTCCGACGGCTAAAAACGAAACCGAAGTTAAAGCACTCGAATACATGGGCTTTAAGGAAGGAGAAGAACTCTTAGGTAAACCCATTAACTATGTGTTTATCGGGAGTTGTACAAATTCTAGAATTGAAGACTTTAGAGCTGTAGCGAGTTACATCAAAGGAAAGCGCAAGGCAGCCAATGTAAACGCTTTAATTGTACCCGGTTCACAACAAGTCTCAGCACAAATTCAAAAAGAAGGTTTGACTCAAATTTTCGAAGAGGCTGGATTCGAGATCAGACAATCTGGGTGCTCAGCCTGTCTCGGAATGAATGAGGATAAAATTCCTGCAAATGAATACTGTGTTTCCACCTCAAATCGAAATTTTGAAGGTAGACAAGGTCCTGGAGCGAGAACTTTACTGGCTAGCCCGTTAATTGCAGCAATGACTGCTGTAGAAGGAAAAATCACATCACTAACCTAAGGATTGACATGGAAAAATTTACAAAACTTCAATCTCAAGCAGTACCCTTGCCTATTTCAGATGTTGATACGGATCAAATCATTCCCGCTCGATTTCTCAAGGCTACCAATAAAATCGGTTTTGGTGCAAACTTATTCAGAGATTGGAGGTACTTAAACGACACTGAAACTAACCCAGATTTTGTATTAAACAATCCAAAATACACGGGATCAATTTTGGTAGCAGGAGCTAATTTCGGCTGTGGATCCTCTAGAGAACACGCTGCTTGGGCCATAGCCGACTATGGTTTCAAGGTTGTTATCTCTAGCTTTTTCGCTGACATCTTTAAAGGAAACGCCCTAAATAATGGCATTTTACCTATACAGATTAGCCAAAATGATTTGGATGCTATTCTTGAGCGATTAGAAGCGCATCCAGATACCATCATCGAGGTAGATCTCGAAGCACAAAAATGTACTGTAGATGTTTTAGATATTGAGTGTTCTTTTGAAATAGACCCCTACAAAAAATACTGTTTGATAAATGGATTCGATGATATAGACTTTTTACTCAGTAAAAAAGCAGAAATCAGCGCATTCGAAAAAAATATAGATTAATGAATTACAATATAGCCGTTTTAGCCGGAGACGGTATCGGCCCTGAGGTCACAAGCCAGGCCAAGAAAGTACTCGACAAAGTTGCAGCCAAATACCAGCACCAATTCAACTATACAGAAGCTTTAATGGGCGCCTGTGCTATAGATGAATCTGGAAACCCACTGCCTCCTGAAACGATAGATGTATGCTTGAATAGTGATGCTGTTTTATTCGGCGCTATTGGAGACCCAAAATACGACAATGACCCCAGTGCAAAGGTTCGACCTGAGCAAGGACTTTTAGCCTTGAGAAAAGCACTTGAATTATTTGCCAATATTCGTCCAGTAGAATGTTACCCTAGCCTTATTGATAAAGCACCATTAAAAGCCGAAATCATTAAGGGCACTGACTTTGTAATCTACAGAGAATTAACAGGAGGAATCTATTTTGGAGAAAAACAGCTCTCAGAAGATCAAAGTTTTGCCTCTGATTTGTGCGGGTATCATCAATACGAGATCGAGCGCATCGCACATTTAGCTTTCAAAGCCGCACAGTTAAGACGAAATAAGGTAACCCTAGTCGACAAAGCAAACGTATTGGAATCTTCAAGACTGTGGCGACGAGTTGTCAAAGAAGTGGCTTCAAACTATCCTGAAGTTTCGCTTGATTTTCTATTTGTAGATAATGCTGCCATGCAAATGGTTTTAAACCCTTCTCAATTTGATGTCGTTTTAACCGAAAACATGTTCGGTGACATCTTATCAGACGAAGGGAGTGTTATTGGAGGCTCTATCGGACTTCTAGCCTCGGCCTCAGTAGGAAATAAAGGAGCGCTGTTTGAGCCTATTCACGGGTCTTATCCCCAAGCTAAAGGTCTGGATATTGCCAATCCGGTGGCATCCATTTTATCAGCTGCGATGTTACTAGAACATTTGAACTTAAAAGAAGAAGCTTCATCTATTCGAAATGCAGTTATGCAATCACTTGAAGCAAAAGTGGTTACAAAGGATTTAGATGCAGACAGTACTTACGGTACAGAAGCTGTTGGGTCTCATATCGCCTCATTGATTTAATGGTAAATGATTTATTCAAGCATAGGGCTGCGCTAGTACTGCAGTTCTATTTATATTTGCCCCAATAATTACCGTCTATGAAGATTTCTCACCAGTGGATTAAAGATTATCTCGAGTTTGACCTCGATGTCGATGAAACCTCTGAAATTTTGACCAATTTAGGTTTAGAAGTAGAAGGTGTAGAGGCATTTGAGAGCGTAAAAGGAGGTTTTGAAGGCATTGTCGTAGGCCATGTACTCTCATGTGAACAGCATCCCAATGCCGATCGACTCAAAGTTACCCAAGTTGATATAGGTGAAGAAGAACCTGTACAAATTGTATGCGGCGCACCCAATGTTGCAAAGGGTCAAAAAGTAGTTGTGGCCAAGGTAAACACTACATTATACACTAACGCTGGAGAATCCTTTAAAATCAAAAAGAGTAAAATACGAGGGGAGTTAAGTCAAGGAATGATTTGTGCCGAAGATGAAATTGGACTCGGCGAAGATCACGACGGAATAATGGTTTTAGATTCATCACTTGCTGCTGGAACTCCGTGTTCAGAAGTATTTGAAATTACAAAAGACGATGTCTATGAGATTGGGCTTACTCCAAACCGCTGTGACGCCATGAGTCATTACGGAGTAGCTCGGGATTTACGTGCTTATCTTGAAGTTAAAGGACATGCCAGTAATTTCAACTTGCCTTCAACCAATAAATTTCACGTCGAAAAAAGAGAACATAGCGTAGAAATCGAAGTTTTAAACGCAGAAGCAGCTCCTCGATATTGTGGAATAGTAATTTCTGAGTGTAAAGTCTCAGACTCACCCAACTGGTTAAAAAACAGACTAAAGGCTATAGGTCTTAACCCAATAAACAACATCGTAGACATCACCAATTACGTTTTGCATTCCATAGGTCAGCCGCTTCACGCCTTTGACTACGATAAAATAAGTGGGCAAAAAGTCGTTGTTCGAAATGCAGATGAAAATGAAAAATTCATCACTTTAGATGGTGTTGAACGAAGTTTAAGCGCAGAAGACTTGGTGATATGCGACAATGAAAAACCCATGTGTCTGGCCGGAATATTCGGAGGAGAACATTCGGGAGTGACTCAAGAAACCACAACTATATTTTTAGAAAGTGCGTTTTTCGATCCTGTCACGACTAGAAAATCAGCAAAGCGTCACGGTCTGAGTACTGATGCCTCTTTTAGGTTTGAAAGAGGAATTGACATTGAGTTGACCGAACACGCTTTAAAACAAGCAGCGATTCTTATTGAAGAACTAGCTGGAGGTGTTATATCCTCTGAATTACAGGATTTATATCCAAAAAAGTTTGAAACACCTCAGTTTTTTATGAGTTTCGAAAAACTCAATAAAATCGCCGGAGTTCAAATTCCCGAAAAAGATGTTCAACAAATTCTAACTGCGCTAGAAATAAAGGTATTGAGCGTAAATGAAGCCGGATATGGATTGAGTATTCCTCTTTATCGTTGGGATGTTACCCGAGACATTGATGTAGTTGAAGAGGTGCTTAGAGTTTATGGGTATCACAACATTCCCGTAGCGCAAAAATTAAATAGCTCTTTAGTCAATCATAAAAATCAAGGTAATTTATCTTTTCAAGATAAAACGGCCTCATTCTTGTCATCTCTTGGTTTTTACGAGGTAATGACCAACAGTCTTATTTCAGCAAAGCACAATCTGTACGAGCAGCAGGTCTCCATTTTAAATCCACTTAGTCAAGATCTAAATGTGATGAGAGACAACTTGATTCACTCAGGGCTGCAGGTCATTAATCACAACGTTAATAGACAGCAACAACACCTAAAGCTCTACGAATTTGGAAAAACATATGGGTTCAATAACGAACAATATGTGGAGCAAAATCAACTCTGCATCTATCTCACAGGAAAAAAACAAAAGGCTCATTGGGCAGTAACATCCGATGACAATACCAACTTCTTCGATCTTAAAGGTATTACAATGGCCCTTTTTGAGCGATTTGGAATTGAAATTGAAGAAACCTCATCTATTCAAAATGAAGTTTTTCAGTACGGATTAGAGTTAAAACACAAAAACCGAAAAATAGCTCAATTTGGTTGTCTTTCTTCAGATATAATAGCTCAAAATGATACTTCACAAGAGGTATTTACCACTATCATTGAGTGGGATTATTTTTGTGACCTGGCTGGTCAAAACGAAAAGCCCAAGTTCAATGAACTCAATAAGTTTCCAAAAGTCAAAAGAGATTTAGCCTTACTTGTTGATGAAAGTCTTCGTTTTGAACAACTGCAAGAAGTAGCTCGACAATCAGCTTCAAAACTATTGAAAGAAGTCTCTCTATTTGATGTCTACGAAGGAAAGGAACTGCCAGCGGGCAAAAAGTCTTATGCGCTGAGCTTTATACTAGAAGACAGGCACAAAACCTTGACCGACAAACAAATTGACAGTACAATGGGAAGAATTACCAAAGCACTAGTTGAATCTTTTAATGTCGAATTAAGGTAACTTTTGCCTTAAACAATTTTTTAGGTTCCATTTTTTATTCTCTACATTTAAAAAAAATAGTGAGGTATGTGGAATAAAACCAATATCGAAGAAGAGTTACAGCAACTTCAAGCACCAAATCATCAGGAGGTATTCGACAAGCTGATGGCTGATCAAAATTTGAGAACCTCTACACATGAAGAGGATTTAAGCTCTAGATTAACCAAATCAGGCCAATCCAACGCTTTCAATATCGATCTTTTAGATTCTTCGCGTGTTTATACCCTAGAAAACATAGAGAAAATTTGTGTATTATACCGACTTCGATTTCTAGACATCAAATATTTTAAGCCTCAATTGCCTGAAGAAGCGATACTCAAAATGAGTAATCTTGAAAAAGAACACGACCTCACGCTTCAAGGTCTAAAAGTGATGGCTCCTTCTAAATTGTTTAAGTTAGAAGATAAAGATGATCCTCTTTTATTCGCTCCAATCGGAAACGGCCATTACTACCTTATTCACAAGTGGGGTAATGATTTGAGTCGTTATCGCAAAGCTTTTGTATGGCCAATGAGAGGGCCTGTACACCTGTTAATTGCACTAGCTTTATTGTCGTTTATTTTGACAAGCTTTATTCCAAGTGGATTGTTTTCGAAAAATGAGGATTTTGCCCAATGGTTTATCCTTTATATGTTTATGTTTAAAGGGGTTGTAGGAATTACAGTTTTCTACGCCTTCGCATTAGGAAAAAATTTCAATCCTTTTATTTGGAATTCCAAGTACTTTAATACCTAGTAAGTCCTCTATTTTCTAAACAATTATTTTACCGCTATCAGGCGTACATTTTCGCCCTGAGCTCTTTGATTGTTTTATCGCTCATATAATCGTCAAAATTCATATAGCGATCTATCACTCCATTTGGGGTTAACTCTACAATTCTATTGGCTACAGTCGAAACAAATTCATGGTCGTGTGTAGTCAGCAAAAGATTTCCTTTAAAATTTTTAAGTGAATTGTTGAATGCTGTGATACTTTCCAAGTCGAGGTGGTTAGTAGGTTCATCTAACATCAAAACGTTGGCGCGCTGCAACATCATTCTGCTCAACATACATCTCACTTTTTCTCCTCCAGACAATACGGTAGACTTTTTAAGTGCTTCTTCTCCGCTAAAGAGCATTTTACCTAAAAATCCTCTTAAGTTGACTTCTTCTTTTTCTTCATCTGTTTTGGCATATTGTCTGAGCCAATCTACCAAATTCATGTCTGAATCATTGAAAAACGAATCGTTATCCAAGGGAAGGTAAGACTGTGTGGTAGTAACTCCCCATCTAAAAGTTCCAGAAATGGGAGTTTGCTGATTTGAAATAATTTGATAAAAGGCAGTGCTCGCTCTTGAATCCTTTGAAATGATAGCCACCTTATCAGTCTTTACCATATTGAGGTTAATGTTCGAAAAAAGAACATCTCCGTCTTCAGAGTGTGCGACTAAATCGTTTACCTCTAATATTTGATCCCCTACTTCTCTCTCCTTTTCAAAAATAATTGCTGGATAGCGCCTCGATGAAGGTTTAATGTCATCAACCTTTAACTTATCGAGCATTTTTTTTCTGGATGTAGCTTGCTTACTCTTGGCGACATTCGCACTAAAACGCTGAATAAATTCTTGAAGTTCCTTAGCTTTTTCTTCGGCCTTTTTATTTTGCTGTGCCCTTTGGCGAGCAGCGAGCTGACTACTTTCGTACCAAAAGGTGTAGTTGCCTGAGTAAAGATTGATCTTCCCAAAATCTATATCTGCAATATGTGTACAAACTGAATCTAAAAAGTGACGGTCATGAGAAACAACGAGAACAGTGTGTTCGTATTGAGCCAAAAAATCCTCCAACCAAGAAATGGTATCGTAATCGAGATCATTGGTAGGCTCATCCATGATAAGAAGATCAGGATTGCCAAATAAGGCTTGGGCCAACAATACACGCACCTTTAGTTTGGGGTCTATATCAGACATTTGGGTGTAGTGCAGGTCTTCTGAAATACCGAGGTTAGAAAGTAATGCTGCAGCTTCACTTTCAGCATTCCATCCATTCATTTCTTCAAAAGTAACCTGTAACTCCCCTATTCTATCCGCATTCTCATCACTGTAATCAGCATACAAGGCATCGATTTCTTTTTTAACTTCAAAAAGCGACTTATTACCCATTACCACAGACTCCAACACCATATACTGATCATAGGCATTGTGGTTTTGTTCTAAAACGGACATTCTTTTTCCTGGCTCAAGGTGTATAGATCCTGAAGTAGGCTCCATTGTTTTTGAAAGCACCTTCATAAAGGTTGACTTTCCAGCTCCATTGGCACCGATGATTCCATAGCAATTACCGTGAGTGAAATTGACATTCACCTCATCGAATAAAACCCTTTTACCAAATTGAATGGATAAATTAGAAACAGATAGCATAGTCGTTTTTTTTGTTGCGCAAAATTAACGAATTCTAGGACTGTTTTGGTTCGAATTCTTAAGAATTACCCTTTGCGTAATCCGCTAAAAACTTTTCCAAGCCACTATCGGTTAGTGGGTGCTTCAATAAGCCTTCGATTGCATTTAATGGTCCGGTCATAACATCTGCCCCAATCTTTGCACATTCTACGATGTGCATGGTGTGTCTCACAGAAGCTGCTAGAATTTGAGTTTCGAACTCGTAGTTGTCATAAACAGTTCTAATGTCTTCGATAAGCACCAATCCATCTGTAGAAATATCATCCAATCTTCCGATAAAAGGAGAGACATAAGTCGCTCCTGCCTTGGCTGCCAATAAGGCCTGGCCCACAGAAAAGACCAATGTACAGTTTGTGCGTATTCCCTGTTCTGTAAAATAGGCGATTGCCTTAAGCCCTTCTTTGATCATCGGTACTTTGACCACTATTTGTGGATGCAGATCGGCTAAAGCCTCACCTTCCTTTACCATACCCTCAAAATCGGTAGATACTACTTCTGCCGAAACATCGCCATCAACAATATCACAGATGGCTTTGTAATGTTTTAAAATATTGTCATGGCCGGTAATTCCTTCTTTAGCCATCAGAGAAGGGTTGGTAGTTACCCCGTCTAATATTCCTAAGGCCTGTGCCTCTTTGATTTGCTCTAGATTTGCAGTATCGATAAAAAATTTCATAATAAGAACTTATTGTTTATAGTGATTTGATAGCATCGCTTCAAAGAGTTTTGAAGGTAGCAGTCGTTTTAGATAAATTGATAGTTTTTGAAGAAAAGAGCCAACAGCATAATTCACTCGTACTCCTGATTTGTTGACGATAGTATATATCACCTCTCCTACAATTTCCGGGTTCATCGCCCCATCTACATGATCATCTATTTGCTGGAGTTGATTGTTATAGCGCTCAAAATAAGGAGAGTCTTTTGCTATTGGTGCATTATACCTTCGACTTGCAATGTCGGTTGCAAAATCACCCGGCGCTAAAGAACAAACCTCTATGCCAAATGGCTTCAATTCCATCCTCATTGACTCAGTGATGATATTGAGCGCTGATTTTGAGGCAGAATAAAAACCTCTAAAGGGTAAGCCCATAAATCCTGCAATAGAAGTTATGTTTACAATGTGACCCGACTTTTGAGACCTCATATGTGGAATTACCGCTTGTGCCACAGCTACTGCTCCAAAAAAATTGGTGTCAAAGATATGCTTGGCCTCTTCGATGGGCATTTCTTCAACAGTACCGTTAATTCCTCTTCCTGCATTGTTGATGAGTACATCTATTCTACCTTCTTTGGCCATTAAGTCTGAGATGCATGAATTAATCGTTTGCTGATCGGTTACATCCAAGGTCAGAAGCGGAATAGCGGTGTCAGGATAGTTTTGCGGATTTCTGGCGGTTCCATAGACGACAAACCCCTTTTGCTTTAGCGTTTGAGCAATTGACTTACCAATACCAGAAGAAGCTCCGGTCACCAAAACCACCTTTGTACTCATTTAATTTTTGATCCGTTCAAAACTCGTTTTAATCACACTGCTACGAATAAAATTAATCGTCCTGATTGCAAGCGTAATAATGCTGCAAATGTAAGGATACCGCAACACTTTGAATCAAAAATAAGGCTGGCTGTTGAAAGCTTTTAAAAAGTTATTTACCCCTTTCTTCAAATTCAATTTCTCTAGCCTTCGAAAGTGCAGAAGCAATAAGTCCTGTAGGGATTGTAATTACACCAATACCTAAAACCAAAATAATAGAGGTGAATATTTTTCCTCCATCGGTTATGGGGTATATATCACCGTAACCTACAGTGGTTAAGGTAACTACAGCCCAGTACAAGGAATGAATAACCGATTGAAACTGTTGAGGTTGAACTGGGTTTTCAAAATAATAAATGCCCACAGCACCGAAAAACAAAATAATGGTGGTGAAAATGAAAAATAAAATCAATTCTTCGTGAATGAGGTTGTAGGCGATTTTAAATCTCCTGAGTGCTCTATTGTAACGAATTAACTTTAAGCTTCTAAAAATTCGAAAAACTCGAAAGGCGCGAATAAACCGCAAGTCGAACATAGGAAACAGGTAATACGGTAGAATTGCCAACAAATCAATGATTCCGTAAAAGCTTTTAAAATAAGAAAGGGCCTTGTCTGCAATAATTAAGCGCAAAATGTATTCCGCGGTAAAGATTACAATACAAATCAGTTCAAAACCCTCGAGAATACTGATGGTTTTCTCACTTAAATCAGGAAGGGTTTCCACAGCAAAACTCAACAAAGACAGAATAATCAAAATTTGAATGAGATAGTCAAATAACGCCCCAGAACGGGTGTCTCTATTTTCGATGAGGTCTTTTAATTTGTTCATTGACAGTCGGTTTTAAGAGTGGAAGTTCAATATAGCTTTTCTAAGATTTAGAAACAAAGCCTTAAAACCGTTAAAAGAGGCAAGCGACCTACATCGCACCGCTACAACCACATACCCTTGCTGTGTTCCCACCCTGGGGGATTCTGTAGGAGCTGGTCGTGTAGGACTTGCCACGGCAAATATAGTATGTTTACTTTTGTAATAGAAATTAATCCAAAGGAATCATGAAACGATTAGCGTACACTTTTGGTCTTGTTTTTTTGACCCTAGTTGTTGGATGTGGAGCATCTCAAGACAAAAAGTCTGCTTTTAAAATAAAGAGCAAAGCGAACTTCAACTCCATTCAACAAAATTCTTCAATTGAATTTAGAGTAGAATCGAACAAACAATACAAAATCGACAGTATTCGCGTCCTTTTAAACCAAAACAGCTTAGAATACAACGAAAATAGATTGCAAATTCCTGAAGCTCAAATTGGCAACCACTCCTTAGACGTTAAAATTTATACCGCTAATGAGGTGCATGAATTGCGAAAAAAAATCAGAATATTATCCGATAAGCCTGCACAACTTTGGAATTATGAAGTACTTGCCTCTTACGATCACGACACTGAAAGATACACTCAAGGATTAGAATTTGTTGGAGACACCTTGTATGAAAGCACAGGGCAAGTCGGCAATTCTTATATCTATTCATACAATCCTTTTACAGGCGAATCCTTTGAGACATACGAACTCTCACCTCCATTTTTTGGTGAAGGAATTACACTTTGGGAGAATCGTCTAATCCATCTCACATGGCGAGGATCTAAGGGTTTCATTTACGACAAAAACACCCTTGAACCTACGGGTGAGTTTAACTATGATCAAAGTAAAGAAGGATGGGGCTTAAGTCATGACCAAGACTTCATTTACAAAAGTGACGGTACTGAAAAAATTTGGAGGTTATCCCCTGAGAATTTAAAAGAACAAAGCTATATACAGTTAGGGACCAACAAATCACTCTTTAAAAACGCCAATGAACTCGAAATTGTCAACGACAAAATTTTCGCTAACGTTTATCTCAAAGAAAGTGTGATGGTCATTGAGAAAAGCACAGGTGTTATTGAGGGAATCCTCAATTTTTCTGAATTA
This sequence comes from Flavobacteriales bacterium, assembly GCA_011525015.1. Classification (GTDB taxonomy): domain Bacteria; phylum Bacteroidota; class Bacteroidia; order Flavobacteriales; family Flavobacteriaceae; genus UBA3478. Next base: position 14,713 of record WTJC01000038.1, on the reverse strand, counting down.
AAAAAAGAAATCACCAAAGATGAAAATTGGGATGAAAATAATTCCGTCCTAAACGGGATTGCCTATCATAAGGAGCGTAAGAGCTTTTTTATTACCGGTAAAAACTGGAATAAAATCTTTGAGGTGCGTATTTCGCCGCCTTCGGAATAAAAAGATTCGAACTATACCAATTCTGTGTATTGAAACAAAGGTCTTGACTGCATGAGTTCATTTACCTCAGCACGAACCTTGGCAATAGAAGATTCATCATTTGACCCCATCAATACACGGTCGATTAAATCTGCAATAGTTTTCATGTCTTCTTCTACAAGACCTCTTGTAGTCACAGCAGGTGTACCCAAACGAATTCCTGAGGTTACAAACGGTGATTTATCATCAAATGGAACCATATTCTTATTGGCTGTAATGTCCGCGGACTCAAGCGCTTTTTCGGCATCTTTACCTGTGATATCTTTATTTCTTAAATCAATGAGGATCATGTGATTATCAGTTCCTCCAGAAATGATATGGTATCCTTTTTCAATAAGGGCTTGTCCCAATGCATCTGCGTTCTTTTTGACCTGAACCATATAATGTAAGAAGTGATCTTCTAAAGCTTCGCCAAAAGCTACAGCTTTACCTGCAATAACATGTTCTAAAGGTCCACCTTGATTTCCAGGAAATACAGCCAAATCGACTAGGGATGACATCTTGCGGACTGTTCCATTTTTAAGTTTGATTCCCATTGGATTTTCAAAGTCCTCTCCCATTAGAATCAAGCCTCCTCGAGGTCCTCTTAAGGTTTTATGCGTGGTTGTGGTCACAAAATGACAATGCGGAATAGGATCGTTCAAAATACCTTTGGCAATCAAACCAGATGGGTGAGATATATCCGCCATGAGTAATGCACCCACTCCGTCAGCAATCTGACGAAACTTTTCAAAATCCATATCTCTTGAATAAGCCGAAGCACCAGCAATGATCAATTTTGGACGCTCTTTTTTAGCGATTTCTTCTATAGTGTTATAGTTTAAAAGGCCAGACTCTTTATCCACTCCGTAAAAAACAGGATTGTACAAACGTCCTGAAAAATTAACGGGAGATCCATGAGTGAGATGTCCTCCATGAGATAAGTCAAAACCCATAATGGTGTCACCAGGGTTTAAAGCCGCGTGAAAAAGAGACGCATTCGCTTGAGATCCAGAGTGAGGCTGCACATTAGCATAAACGGCTCCAAAAAGTTGTTTTGCTCTCTCGATTGCGAGGTTTTCGACCTTGTCAACCTCTTCACATCCTCCGTAGTATCTCTTGCCAGGATATCCCTCAGCATACTTATTGGTCAACACAGAACCTGTGGCTTCCATGACCGCCTCAGAGGTAAAATTTTCTGATGCAATCAATTCAACTCCTCTTAATTGTCTGTTTTTTTCGCTCTCAATTAAAGAAAATAACTCTTGATCCCTATTCATGTCGTTTTATTTTCGACAAAAGTACATCCTAATTTGGTAGTAGATTGATTTTGTTTAGGCCCTAAATTCACAATTTATCAACACAGAGACTGCTTTAAATCGAGTTGTAAAATATCCCCGTGAGAAGCGTGATCTATAACTTGTCCATTTTTGAGAATCAGTACCTGAGGTGATTGATGCGGAATATCCAGCACACGGGCTAATTCATTAGATAAAGGTCGCTTATCAAATACGTTGATGAGTTCAAAATCAAATGAACAATCCGAACCTTCTAACATTTGTTTAAATTCTCGCAACACCCAAGTACTCGTTCCACATTTATGTGAGTGCTTAAACAAAACCTGCGGTCGATTAAACGAACGATCTATAAACTCCTTATGAAGGTCATTTGATGGCTCAGACTCCTCTTTTTTCTTTTTAAAAAACCAACTCATAGTGTCAAAATGACTTAAAATTTCAATTAAATACTGACAAAAAGTCCTCTTTTGAGTGCGATTTCAAAATGGAATTCTTTTTGATTTTAATGGCGTAAACGACTTTTATGAATGCACAATCTTTTACACCAAAAGTTCAAAATATCATCGGTGAAGCACAAATCATAACACAATCCTATGATCATAAACTCACCGAACCACAGCACTTATTTATAGCCTTGTATGAACAAGAATACGAAGTTCTTGAATTATATCTCAAAAAAGAAATAATTGAACGAGGGATTAAGGCTGTTAGAGATGACCTTAACTCAAGACCTCAATCGAATTCCGCAGAAATACAATTCTCCAATGAAGCAGTGCAAATCCTACAAAAAGCGATGGCCTCCGCACGTAAAAAGAACGAGAATCAGGTTGACCTCCCCTCTTTTTTACTTACGCTACTAAGCTATAGTCAAGGGTTGAGAACAATCTTTGAAAAACTTGGAGTCGATCTAAATACACTAGAAAAAAAGATGAAAGAAAAAGAAAACGATACACCTAAGACAGAAAAAACACACACGCAACTGAAGCGATTCGCCAATGACCTTAATGCACTTGCAGATTCAGGCAAATTAGACCCTATAATTGGTAGAGACGAGGAAATCAGACGTGTTTTACAAATCTTATCTAGACGAACAAAGAACAATCCTATTTTGGTAGGAGCCCCAGGGGTTGGAAAGACTGCTATAGCTGAAGGCCTAGCACAGCGTATTGTCAACGGTGATGTTCCAGAAAATTTGAAACGAAAAAAGGTTTACGCCCTCGATATGGGTGCGTTAATTGCAGGCGCTAAATACAAAGGAGAATTCGAAGAGCGACTCAAGGCGGTCATTAAAGAAGTTACAGAACATTCTGGAGAAATTATCCTGTTTATAGACGAAATACACACCCTTGTTGGCGCAGGAGGAGGTCAAGGCGCTATGGACGCAGCTAATATTTTAAAACCCGCTCTAGCCCGCGGTGAACTGAGAGCTGTTGGTGCCACTACCCTAGATGAATATCAAAAATACTTTGAAAAGGACAAGGCCCTAGAACGTCGATTTCAAAAGGTAATGGTAGATCAGCCCAATAGAGAAGCTGCAATTTCAATTCTACGCGGTATTAAAGAAAAATACGAAACACATCACGAGGTCAGAATTAAAGATGAGGCCGTCATCGCAGCAGTAGACTTGTCAACTCGCTATATTTCAGACCGTTTTCTTCCCGATAAAGCCATTGACTTGATGGATGAAGCCGCTTCTAAAATTCGAATGGAAATCAATTCAAAACCAGAAGAACTGGATGATTTAGATCGAAAAATAACTCAAATCGAAATCGAAATTCAGGCGATAAAAAAGGAAAAAGACGAGCAAAAAACCAGCGATCTCAATGCAGAGTTGACCGAAATTAAAGAAAAAAGAACACTGCTATTTACCAAGTGGAGTAAAGAGCGTGAAGTCATCGATCAAATTCAAAACACTAAAAAAGAACTTGAAAAGCTTAAAACTGAAGCAGAAAAGGCGCAGCGAGAAGGCGATTATGAAAGAGTTGCAAAAATAAGATATGGGACCTCTAAAGAATTGGAAGAGAAATTAAAAACACTTCAACTAGAGGTTGAGCGCAATCAAGAACAGAACATCATCAAAGAAGAAGTCAACAGCGAGGATATCGCTGAAATAGTCTCAAAATGGACAGGTATTCCTGTTCATAAATTAATGTCGAGTGAGATTGAGAAATTACTTCATTTAGAAGCGCACTTAGGTAAAACCTTAATAGGGCAAAACAATGCAGTAGAAGTTGTTTCAGAAGCAATTAGACGCAACAAAGCTGGTCTAAATGCCACAGATAAACCCATTGGATCTTTTCTTTTTATAGGTCCTACCGGTGTAGGTAAAACAGAATTGTCTAAGGCCCTCGCCTCCTATTTATTTAACGACAAAAATGCCATTACACGAATTGACATGAGTGAATATCAAGAAAAACACAGCGTCAGTCGTCTAATTGGTGCACCTCCAGGATACGTAGGTTATGACGAAGGTGGTCAATTAACTGAGGCTGTAAGGCGGAGACCTTATTCAATTGTACTATTAGACGAAATTGAGAAAGCCCACCCCGACACCTTTAATATTTTACTTCAAGTTTTAGATGAAGGACATTTGACAGACAGTCAAGGAAGATGGATTGATTTTAAGAACACTATTGTTATTATGACCTCTAATATTGGGGCTAACCATTGGACTGCTTTGTCTGAGGAAGACTTATTCGACATGCAACAAATCGAAGAAATTCAATACAAAGTGCTTGAGGAATTAAAACAACGCGTAAAACCCGAGTTTTTGAATAGAATTGATGAAATAACGCTGTTTACGCCTTTAAAACCCGATGACATCTCGAAAATAACCAGTCTACAGCTGAACGAATTAGCACATACCTTAAAAGAAAAGGGAATCGCCATGCAATTTACGGATGAAGCGGTTTCTTATCTCAGTCAGCAAGGCTATGACATACACTACGGAGCAAGACCGCTAAAGCGCGTTATACAAAGAGAAGTGCTCAGTCCATTGTCAAAAAAAATTCTTTCTGGTGATATAAAATCAAAAGGAGCACTAATTTTAGATAACTTTGATAACCGATTGGTATTTAGAACTCAAATCTTGACTTAGCCTATGCAAATGAGTAAATCCTTAAAAACAAAGCAGTTCATTTTAGAAACTGTAGCTCCTCTTTTTAATAAAAACGGATATCACGGAACAAGCTTAAGCACTATCACAGAAGCCACCGGCCTTACAAAAGGAGCACTTTACGGGAATTTTGAAAACAAAGAGGAATTAGCGCTTTACGCTTTTGAATATTCAAAAAACATACTACTCAAACACATTGTAACTGCACTTCAAGAGGGTGAATCTGCCATGTCTAAATTATTTTCGCTGATCAATTTCTATAAATCCTACGATTTAATCATAGAAGAATTGGGAGGATGCCCTATCGTAAGCGCAGGTGTAGATGCACAGCACAATAATTTTACGCTATCTCAAGCCATCAAAGAAGTACATCATTCTATTGAAGGCCATATCGCCCACGTGATTGAACAAGGTCAAATCAAAGGTGAATTCAAATTGAAATTACCAGCAATGCAGTACGCTAAGCAATTTTACACGATTTTAAATGGTGGAGTCGTTTCGAGTCTTATTACCTCAGACGCAAAATACTTCAAGAATTCTGCTCAATACCTGGAGTACTTGATTCAAATTGAGTTTGCAAAAAAATAATTAGCGCTTACTAATAGCTCAACAGTATTCATGGCCATTCAACAAGTAAATATTAAAAATAAACGCGCTAGGTTTGAATACGAAATCATCGATACCTATGAGGCCGGAATAGTACTAGCCGGAACTGAAATCAAATCTATACGTCTTAGCAAGGCCAATATTTCTAATAGTTTTTGTGAATTCAATGAAAACTCAGAGCTATTCGTTGTGAATATGCAGGTGGACGAGTATTCACATGGAAATCATTACAATCATCAACCCAAAGCAGTACGAAAGCTTCTACTGCAAAAAAGAGAACTCAAAAAACTGCACAAAGAGGTCGCTCAAAAAGGGATAGCCATCATTCCGCTTCGCTTATACCTCAACGATAAAGGTTTAGCTAAACTGCAAATCGCACTTGCTAAAGGAAAAAAATTATACGACAAAAGAGAGACCATCAAAGACAGAGACAATAAGCGAGCATTAGATCGAATCAAAAAGAAAAACGCTTAAGACAAGCCTTCTTTGTCTTCAAGTAGTGGTACAAAACGAAATTCACCGTGCAGACTTTTACTGAATTTTGTGGGCGACGTTTTGACGTACTTATGCATTTGCTGCGTACTTCCATCTCCTACGGGAATCACCAATCTGCCTCCCAAAGTAAGTTGCTTTAACAAAGCTTCTGGCAGTTCAGGAGCACCTGCAGTCACAATTATACCGTCAAATGGAGCCTGCTCAGCATAACCGATATAACCGTCACCATAAATCATTTTTTTAGGACGATAAGGCATTTGTTGAAAAAACAACTTTGTTTTTTTAAACAATTCCAATTGGCGCTCAACAGTATACACCTTTGCTCCTAAGGCAATTAATACGGCTGTTTGATAACCACATCCCGTACCAACCTCCAAAATTTTATCTCCTGATTTCACCTCAAGCAAAGCCGTTTGGGTAGCTACGGTGAAAGGTTGAGAAATGGTTTGATTCGCTCCAATCGGAAAGGCCTTATCCTGATAAGCATGCGCTTCAAAACTGCTATCTAAATAAAGATGACGTGGCACCTTGGCAATTGCTTTTAAGACGTTCTCATCTGTAATTCCTTTGGTTTTTAGTTCTGAAACCAAATGATTACGCATTCCCTGATGTTTTAACTCGTCTTTTCTGTGCATTTGTTAATCCGTGTAGAACAAAATTAAACATTGTTAACTCTACTTATATGGCTATTTTTGCAGAAAAATAATTCTATGTTAAAAGCCGGTGTTTTTGGAGCAGGTCATTTGGGAAAGATTCATTTGAAATTATTAAAGGAATCTTCTAAATATGAGTTAGTTGGATTCTATGACAACAACAACTCACATGCAATTGAAATTCAAAACACACTGGGTTACAAATTTTTTTCGTCCCAAGAAGCACTTCTAAACGACATAGATGTGGCGGTGATTGTCACCCCAACACTCACTCATTTTGAAATCGCAAAAAAAGCCCTTGAGTTCAATAAACACCTATTTATCGAAAAGCCGATAACCTTAAACCTAGAGCAAGCGGAAGAATTAATTACCCTTGCCAAACAAAAAGGAGTCGTTGGAGCTGTTGGACACGTCGAAAGGTACAACCCAGCGTTAAAATCTGTAAAAGATATCATCAACAACCCCATGTTTATTGAAACACATCGACTCTCTGAATTCAATCCCAGAGGAACAGATGTTTCTGTGGTGATGGATCTGATGATACACGACATCGAAATTGTTTTGAGTATGATTTCTTCAGATTTAGCAGAAGTTCATGCCAGTGGGGCCTGTGTACTTTCGCAATCACCCGATATTGCAAATGCCCGATTGGTGTTTGAAAACAAATCTGTGGTTAATTTAACAGCAAGTAGAATTTCACTAAAAAACATGCGTAAAACCAGAGTTTTTCAGAAGGATGCGTACATCAGTATTGATTTTTTAGAAAAAGAGAGTGAAATTGTGAAAATTGATAGCCCTAGAGCAGATGAGCCCATAGATCCTTATCAAATGACCTTGACTAATGCTGAAGGAGAAACAAAGATTTTGCATTTCGAAAAGCCAAAAACAGCAATGAATAATGCAATACTTGATGAACTTGAAAATTTAGCCGAGGCGATTCATTCAAAGCGTTCACCCTTGGTAACTTTAGAGGATGGAACTAAAGCCTTAAAAGTGGCTTTAGAAATTGTTTCGAAAATAAAAAGCCAATTGAATTATTCAGGAAACTAAATAACCTCAAGTAATTTTTTTCAAAAATGGGCATAAGAGAAAATTTAGAACAAATCATTACTGAAATTCCTGAACAGGTTTCCTTAGTCGCTGTATCTAAAACCAAACCCGTTGATGCTTTAAAAGAAGCATATGAAGGTGGTCAGCGCATCTTTGGAGAAAACAAGGTGCAAGAGCTTGTCGAGAAGCACACTCAATTACCCGATGATGTAGAGTGGCACATGATTGGTCACCTGCAGCGCAACAAGGTAAAATATATCGCGCCTTTTATTTCTTTAATTCACTCTGTGGATAGTTTAAGGCTACTCAAAGAAATAAATAAACAAGGAAGCAAATTAAACCTCAAAATAAATTGCCTTTTACAAATTCATATCGCACAAGAAGAACACAAATTCGGCTTGTCTGCTACCGAATTGGATGAAATACTTTCGTCAAGTGACACATTCGAATTTGTAAATATCAAAGGCTTAATGGGAATGGCTTCTTTTACCAATGACCAAAACCAATTAAGATCGGAGTTCACTTATTTGGCACAACTCTTTAAAGAAAAAGCAATAGATTTCAAGAATTTAGAGATTCTATCCATGGGTATGAGTGGAGATTATCCGCTTGCCATAGATTGTGGAAGTACAATGATTAGAGTGGGTAGCCGTATCTTCGGAGCGAGAAATTACAAGCATTGAAACGCTATTTTGCCATATTAGACATAGAATCCACTGGTGGAGCCTATAATAAAGAGGGAATAACTGAAATCGCAATTCATAAATTTGATGGAAATCAGGTTGTCGATTATTTTCAATCGCTCATCAATCCAGAAAGAGCCATTCAAGAATTTGTAGTAAAGCTCACGGGTATCTCAAATAAAATGCTCCAAAATGCTCCAAAATTCTACGAGGTAGCCAAAAGAATCATAGAAATCACCGAAGATTGCGTTATTGTCGCACACAATACCAGTTTTGATTATCGAATTTTGAAGTTAGAGTTTGATCGATTGGGTTATGATTTTACAAAAGACACCTTATGTACCGTTGAATTGTCTCAAAAATTAATTCCAGAAGCAGATTCGCACAGCCTAGGTAAATTGGTAAAAGCATTGGGTATCGCTGTAAGCAATAGACACAGGGCCACAGGAGACGCACAAGCCACTCTGGAATTGTTTAAAATTCTACTTCAAAAAGACAGCAAACAAGAGATTTTAAAATCCCTTATCAAGAAAAATGAGCACTTTCATTTAAGCCAAAAACAAATCGACTTGATCAACAACCTAAGTGAAGAAGCAGGTATTTTTTATTTGTACGGCAAAGAAGATAATCTGATCTACACCGGGCAGAGTAAAAACATTAAAACTACACTTAGCAAGAAATTTGCATCCCAATCTAAAAAGGATGTTTCACTGCAAAAGAAGACCAAAAACATCATTGAACAGTTGATTTCTAATGAGTTATACCGGAACATCAAGTTTCTTCACGAAACAGAGGGTCGATTTAAGAACAAAGAATTGAAAAAAAATACTTCCGAAAAGCAAGAAGATCTACTTCTCGAAAAGCACAAGGCATTTTTGCTGATCGAAAAAGAGAACAGCTCTTCTCAAAAATATGTGTATTTCATTAAAAACAAAGAATTGAAATACTTTGGGCTCTGTAAATTGAATTATCAGATTAGTAAAATTGAGATTCTTCAAAAAAATTTGATTAAAATTGAGCAAGATCTAGTTGTTTATGGTCAGCTCATCGAGCAAAAATTCAAAGAAAATCCAGAGAAATACGAAATTCAACTCCTTGAAGATTAGAGAAAAAATACACGAAGTAATATTTGAGGCCGACACTCCACTTGGCAAAATATTTGACATCGTATTAATCGTATTAATTCTCAGCAGTCTAGTGACTGTAATGCTAGAGAGTGTTGAAAGTATCAATGCTCAATATCAAGAGGTCTTTAAAGTCATTGAGTGGAGCATCACTATTTTTTTTAGCGTTGAATATGTACTAAGAATCGTTTCAGTTAAAAAACCAAAAGCCTATATCTTCAGTTTTTATGGCATTATTGACTTATTAGCCACACTCCCACTCTATATTTCTTTATTTACAACCGGATATCACGCATTAATCACCGTTCGCACCCTTAGGCTATTACGGATTTTTAGAATTTTAAAAATCGTTCAATTTACAAGTGCTGCATCACATTTAGGACAGGCGTTAAGAGCGAGTAGAATCAAAATTCTAGTTTTTATATATACCGTATGTATTTTGGCTATCCTATTGGGTACACTGATGTACATCATTGAGCCAGAAAGCTCAGGTTTTAGCAGCATACCCAGATCAATTTATTGGACCATAGTAACTCTAACTACGGTAGGTTACGGTGATATCGCACCTCAAACCCCTTTAGGACAGTTCATCGCAACCATGGTCATGATTTTAGGATATGGAATCATTGCTGTACCTACCGGAATCGTTACAGCATCGCTCAACCAGAAATACACCAAACAAAATACCCAAGCCTGTAGAAATTGCAGTGTAGAAGGTCATGAGGATGATGCTCAATTCTGCTTTAAATGCGGTGATGAACTATGAAAACCCTACTTTGTGTCTCTGGCCCTACTGCATCCGGTAAAACAAGTTTAGCGATTGATCTTGCTAAAACCTATCAAACAGAAATCATTTCGGTCGATAGTCGCCAATTTTATAAAGAAATGATGATTGGTACAGCAGTACCGAGTGATAGTGAATTAAAAGAGGTCAAGCACCACCTGATACAGCACAAATCAGTATGTGAAGTCTACACTCTAGGAGATTTTGTTCAAGAAGCGAGAACAATCTTAGATGCTTTATTTGCAAAACATGAATTCGTAGTCGCTGTTGGAGGAAGTACCCTATTTATGGATGCTTTAATCAACGGAATAGATGAGTTTCCTGAAATTGAAACCAGTATTCGCCATGATCTCAACACTCAACTGCAAAAAGAGGGGCTTAAATCCCTGCAGGATGAATTAAAACAGAAAGACCCTGAATACTATGATAAAGTTGATATCAACAATCCGCATAGACTCATAAGAGCCCTTGAAGTATGTCGCAGTAGCGGTAGTCCATATTCAAGTTTTTTGAATAAGTCTTCAAATAAACTGCCCTATAGAATTCTTCATTTTGGAATTGAAATCGAACGAGCTCTATTATACAATAGAATTAATAAACGTGTTGATCTAATGCTCCATGAAGGACTCTTTACGGAAGTTCAAAATTTAGTTCAACACAAAGAACTAAACGCTTTAAATACAGTAGGTTACAAAGAGGCTTTTTTATTTTTTGACAACCAAATCAGCCGTGAACATGCCATTGAAGAAATCAAAAAAAACAGCCGACGATACGCAAAAAGACAATTAACCTGGTACCGTAAAAACGAAGATATTCATTGGGTTGGTTTTGAACTTTCAAGAAGTCATCAGCTCCAAAAAATTAAATCCCGAATAGAAAATAAGCGCGAAATAGTGATTATAACTGGAGTTAGTGGCGTAGGCAAAACCTTTTTGGGTCAAAAATTATCAGATATAACAGCGATTCCCTTTTCAGATGCGGACGACTTTCACCCTGAAGCCAACAAACAAAAAATGAAATCAGGTGTACCGCTCAATGATCAAGATCGATTACCATGGCTACAAGAGCTCAACTCACATATCAAAAAGAGCGAAACGGCTCATGGATTAATTCTCGCCTGCTCGGCCTTAAAACATGAATACCGCAGGATTCTTGAAAAAGATGTGAAAAACAAGATCAATTGGGTTTGTTTAGAAGCAAATGCCGAAGTAATTCAAAAGCGACTTCAAGAGCGAAGAGATCACTTTATGCCGGAGAGTTTACTGCAAAGCCAGTTGGATACTTATGAGCGAGATGAAGGCGCCATACAATTGAACACAGAAGAGCCTGTTGAAGCCATGTGTAATGCGATATTATTTGAATTATACGGAGCCTAAAAACTAATCAGGGTTTACAACCAGACGGAATCCCTCACCATGAATATTAAGTATTTCAACCTTTTCGTCCTTTTTAAGGTATTTGCGCAGTTTGGCGATATACACATCCATACTTCTGGAAGTAAAATAATTATCGTCCCGCCATATTTGAGTTAGGGCGAGTTCTCGCGGCATCAAATCGTTGAGATGGAGAGCGAGCAATTTTAACAACTCATTCTCTTTAGGGGACAGCTTAATAGGCTCTTCACCAGCATAACTCAAAAACCTTAATTTACTGTTGAGCTGAAAATTTCCAATCTCAAATTCGAACTGTTTAGATTGAATAGATTGACTATTAATTGACTTTCGTTCTAGTATCGTTTTGATTTTTACCAGCAAAACCTCAGAATCAAAAGGTTTGTTTAAGTAATCGTCTGCCCCTGCTTTATAGCCTTCTAAGACATCTTCTTTCATAGTCTTAGCTGTTAAAAATATGATGGGAACATGTTGATTTTGCTGCCTGATCTCACGTGCGAGTGTAAAACCGTCCTTATAAGGCATCATGACATCTAGTATACAGACGTCATACTCCTGTTTTTTGAATTTTTCAAACCCCTCCATACCATTTTTAGCCAGCACAACCTCGAAATTATTCATTCCTAAGTAGTCCCTTAAAACAATTCCAAAATTGGGATCATCTTCAACTAATAATATTCTTCTTTTTTCTTCCATAGGTATAAGATTTAAGTCAAAGGGAGTTTTACAAAAAATACGCTACCCTTTCCTTTTTCACTTTCAACAAAAATTGAGCCATTATGTAAATCAACGATATGCTTAGCATAAGAAAGTCCAAGTCCATGACCTTTTACATTGTGTATGTTACCCGTGTGTTCACGATAAAACTTCTCAAAAATTTTCTTTGAGACAGCCTTGGTCATTCCAACGCCCCTGTCTTCGATTCTAATAACTATAGCATTATTTTCATTATAGGTTTGTATCCCTATATACAATTCTTGATCTGAGTATTTGACTGCATTATCTAAAATATTGACCATTAAATTCGTCAAGTGATGGGCATTTCCTTCAATTCTATCTTTTTTTGCTTGCAATTTTTTTTCGAGAAGGCCTTTTCTGTGATCTATGAGCAATTCAACATGAACTATCGCCTCTGATATGATTTCATGAATACTCAATTCTTCTTTTTCAACTTCAAATTGTCTTTTTTCCAACTTTGAAATTTGAAGAACATTTTCTACTTGTGCGTGCATTCTTTTATTTTCATCTCGAATCATTTGCAAGTAGCGGTCAAGTTTTTCTTTATCTGAAAAGATAATTGGGTTTTTGATAGATTCCACGGCTAAATTGATGGTCGCAATAGGTGTTTTGAACTCATGCGTCATATTATTGATGAAATCACTTTTAATTTCAGAAATTCTCTTTTGAGTGATGAGTTGATAAATTGAAATGATGAAAACAATAATGATAATTGCAGTAAAGACGACCGAAAGCGTCACTAGACTAGCTATTTCAGAGAGTAGAAATTCTCTTCGATCAGGAAAAAACAAGGCTAAGGTGTAATCAGTCATCCCCTCACTGTCTTTGAATATTGGAGCCTTGTATAAATTTTCACTCTTAAAATCAAATTGCTCACTTCTGACTAATGTTGGAAACTGCATACTTTCAACACCAAATTCAAATCTTGAATCAATTCCTCGGTTTTTTAATTCACTCTCAATAGCTTGATACAAGTCTTCTACTTCAATTCTATTGTGAATGGGTATGGTTTTGGCCGCTTCCATAAAAACATCATCATATTGGGCTTTTTCCATTTTAGTCAATCCCCCAATTTTCTCTAAAACCTCAACAGGCTCTAAATATGTCTCATTGTTGTCTAAAGTAGAACTCGCCTTAAAAATTCGTTTGGTGCGGGTAGAAGTGTAATTGTAAATGGTTGAGGTGTCTCGAATCAACTGTCCTTTGTCATCGAGAAAAGTAGATGGCATGTCATAGCCCTCTTTTAAAATGCCGTGGGAGTAAAAAAGAATTTCCTCATCGGTTAGACTTCTGTCGATAAAAAAGAAATTTTGAATTTGTTGGGATTGGGGATCTCCAATACTGTCGATTAAAAAAGCGAGTTTGTCGTAATATCTTTTGCGCTCCTTTGCTTCTACATTTTCAGCCGTTGAGTTTAAAACATCAGAAATTACATTAGAAAATTCCTCTGACTTAGAACTGAATGCCGTTTGCATCCAATAAACTTGAACGACAACAATTCCCGCAAGGGCCAAACACATCAAACCTATGGTATACGAAAACCACTTCTTGTTCATATCTCAAATATACTTGTACAAATTAACTTCAGCCCTTACTTTAACTTAGCCTTAAGAAATATAAGAGAAGTTGGCTTATCCAAGGGTCAATAAACAGTAAATCGCTGTTTATACCTAGAAAATGATAAAACAATTAACTCATGGTTGTACCTTATTTGTATTTAAGGTTAATTTGGAAACAAATAAACAGCTTATGATCAAACGCGTTTTTATTTCAATCATCACTTACTTAGTTGTGATGTCTTGTGTTGTGCCCTACAGTTGGGTAGAATCAAATAAATCTATCCCGCCTAAAAGTTCAGTAAATTTTGATAAGAGTATAAGTATAAAGAACGTGATTGATTCCAGGACGGACTTAAATTATTCACCTTCAATGGAAAAATATCTACCCGAAGCTGTAAAAAAAGAATTTAAAACAGAATTTTCTCGTCATTTCTTAATTAAAGACACCCTATCATCCGATATTATGGTAGAAATCGATATTCAGCAATTCGATTTTTGGGATAGAAAAAAAGATAACGTTGACGGTGCAATCTTTGTAGCCTCAACCGCCCTTCTTGTAGGTTCTGGTCTCAATTTAGATCAATCACAAAGTGATGATGAAGATTCAAATTGCTGTGACAACGAAAATGTTACAGCTGAAAGGTTATTTTTAGTCAGTGCTGCCTTGTATGCCGGAAGTTTAATACGTCCAATAATTAAATCCATCAATGGAAAATACTTCTTAGAAAGGCATGAAATTAAATTTACAGCAGCCTTATTCGACAAAAACAAAAACTTCATAAAACGTTACGAAGGCTCTGCCTCTGGTAATTATTCTTCTGAAAAAGGAGATAAGGTCACAAACTATGAAACTAAACTCAACGAGAGTTTCTCGGATGCAATTAACGAAATCATCGCAAAGATTTACACCGACAAAACCTTTATCGATCAGCATTTCAATAAATAAGCCTAAACTTAGCTACTTCAATATTTTAAATTCAATTTAGACTAAATAGTTCAAAATAAATTGTGAATTTTTTAAATTTTACTTTAAAAATGCAATAATAGGT
>WTJC01000002.1 GCA_011525015.1 Flavobacteriales bacterium | reverse complement strand
TGAGCTGTTTAGACCACTTCTGAGGTGCGACTTTTGGCTTCCAATAGTCCTGCTGTGCATAACTACAAAAGCTTGTAAAAAGTAGGAATATTAGGCCAACAGTATGTATTTTAGTACGCACTAAACAATTTTTAATTCTAAAGATACCCCTTAAAGCAAAACTGTGGAAATTATCCAAGGAGTTTATGAGTTTAAAAGTGATAAACCGACAGTGCTCACCATAGGTACTTTTGACGGGGTTCACATCGGCCATCAACAAATCTTAAAGCATCTTATCGAAACGGCTAAAGCCAATGACCTGCGCTCTTGTTTGCTGACCTTCTATCCGCATCCCCGTATGGTTTTGCAAAAAGACAGTGGCATTAAAATGATACAGAGCATCGAAGAAAAAATTGAAAAACTTCGAGAAATCGGCCTTGATTATTTAGTGATACATCCCTTCTCTAAGGAGTTTTCAAGGCTTACTGCGCAAACCTATATCGAGGATATTTTAGTCAAAAAGCTGCAAACCAAAAAAATCATCATTGGCTATGACCACCGATTCGGCAAAAACAGAGCGGCAGACATCAATGACTTAAGAGCCTATGCCAAAGAATTTGATTTTGAGGTGATCGAAATTTCAGCTCAGGCCATTGAAGAAATAACAGTGAGTTCTACCAAAATTAGAACAGCCTTAATCGATGGACAGATTGAAGAGGCCAATCGATTTTTGGGATATGACTTTCACTTTAGCGGCACAGTAGTCAAAGGAAAGGCCTTGGGCAAGCAAATCGGCTTTCCAACGGCTAATCTAAAATTAGAAAATCCCTTTAAACTCATTCCAAAAAACGGAGTATACGCCGTTCGCGTATTGGTAGATGAGCAGTGGCACGAAGGCATGATGAATATCGGGGTGAACCCCACCATTTTAGAGTCAGATTTGTCTAAGCTTAAAATTGAAATTCATCTCTTTAATTTCAATCGTGACATCTACGGAAAACAGGTTAGGGTAAGCCTCTCAAAATTCATAAGAGACGAACATAAATTCGAGAGTGTCGAGGCTTTAAAACATCAGATCATCACTGATCAACAACAGATTCAATCTCATTTTGAAACGCATTAACGACTACTTATTTCGACCCATTGACAACATTAGCCTTGTTCTTTTTAGAATTTGCTTTGGTTTTTTAGTCGTCGCTGAAGCCTGGGGAGCGCTCATTACAGGATGGGTTAAAAGCACATTTATCACTCCTGAATTCACCTTTAATTTTATTGGATTTGATTTTTTACAGCCCCTTCCGGGCAATGGCATGTACCTCTACTTCTTTGTTATGGGCCTTTGCGGATGGGGAATTTTACTCGGCTATCGCTTTCGATTGAGCAGCTTTTTATTCGCTATAATGTGGAGTGCTGTCTATCTGATGCAGAAGACATCCTACAACAATCACTATTACTTACTGATGATTCTGGCCTTTGCCATGTCACTCAGCAATGCGCATAGCGACCTCTCTTTAGACGTCAAACAAAACAGAACTGCAAGAAGCAATCAAATGCCGGCTTACATTAAACTTTTTGTGATTGTTCAATTGCTGATTGTTTATGAATTTGCTTCTATCGCCAAACTCTACAGCGACTGGTTAGACCTCAGCTTTATAGACCTCTTACTGGGAAGCAAAAAGAATATGCCGATTATTGGCCCCCTACTTCAATATCCCCTAGCCAAATACAGTGTGGCCTATTTCGGAATTGTTTACGACGCCCTGATCATCCCGGCGCTATTGTACAAGCCCACGCAAAAAATAGCGATTGCACTTTCATTTTTCTTTCACCTCTTTAACAGCATCGTTTTTCAAATTGGCATATTCCCTTATATGTCATTGGCCTTTATGCTGTTTTTTATAGATCCCACTTGGCTAAGGTCAAAATCCCAAGGGCTGTACCGTCGTTTTAATCAGCAGTATCAAAAGCTTCAACCCAAGAATAGCTTAGTTGTCAGTTTACTATTGTTAATTCACTTTGTGGTTCAACTAGCGCTACCGCTCAGGCATCATTTTATTCAAGGTGATGTGCTTTGGACTGAAGAAGGTCATCGCCTCAGTTGGCGTATGATGCTTAGAACAAGACAGGGCAGCATTCAATTTTTTGTCACTGATGTCAAAACCGGCAGAAGAGAAACTGTCGATTTAAATCAATACCTGACGGCAAAGCAAATCAGTCGATTGAGCACCCTACCTGATTATATTTGGCAGTTCAGTCAGCGACTCAAAAAAGAGTACAATGAAAAAGGCAAGCAAGTAGCGATTCACGTGAAATCAAGGGTCAGTGTCAATCGAGGACCTTATGCTGAATTCATCGACCCGAATGTGGATTTGGCCGATACAGAATGGTATTATTTCAGGCATAACCCATGGATTTTGCCTAAACCCCTTTCAAACTAAAATTAAGGTTTTACTTTTGTCAAAATTTCTGCGGCATGTTAGAACTTCAAAACATAAGACAACACAAAGAACATTATGTTGATGCCCTTCAAAAGAGAGGTATTGATGCACAAGAACAACTTGATGCCATCGTATCCCTTGATGCAAGTAGAAGAGGTATTCAGACTCAGCTCGATGAGTGTTTGGCTAAATCCAATCAACTTGCCAAAGAAATTGGAATGCTTTTTAAAAGCGGTAAAGCCGAAGAAGCCAACACCCTCAAAGCAGAAACCGCCACCCTTAAAGAATCGAGTAAGCAACTTCAAGAGCAATTAAACGAAAAACAAGCTGCCCTTCAAGAGTTATTGTATCAAATACCAAACGTACCTCACAAGGACGTTCCCAAAGGGCAAGACGATAGTGACAATGAGGTTGTTTTTGAAGAGGGCCAACCAGCAACACTTGACGATAAAGCAGAGGCGCACTGGGAACTCGCTAAAAAATACGAACTCATTGATTTTGAATTGGGCGTAAAAATATCTGGCGCAGGATTTCCGGTCTACACCGGTAAAGGAGCCCGATTACAACGTGCCCTTATCAGCTATTTTTTAGATAAAAATACCGCAGCAGGATATCGCGAAACACAGGTGCCTCATTTGGTTAATGAAGCTTCGGGATACGGCACTGGTCAACTTCCTGACAAGGAAGGTCAAATGTATCACGTAGGCAATGATGATTTATATCTCATTCCTACAGCTGAAGTTCCCATTACCAATCTGCTTAGAGACGAATTGTTAAACGCAGAAGAGCTGCCTATCAAGTATACCGGTTACACCCCTTGTTTTAGAAGAGAAGCTGGTAGTTATGGTGCTCATGTTAGAGGACTCAACCGATTGCATCAATTCGACAAGGTTGAAATCGTTCGGGTAGAAACCCAAGAGAATTCGTATGAGGCCCTTGAAGAAATGGTCGAACACGTCAAAGGTATTTTGGCAGAACTTGAACTCCCTTACCGCATACTTAGACTTTGCGGTGGTGATTTAGGATTTACCTCTGCCCTCACCTATG
This sequence comes from Flavobacteriales bacterium, assembly GCA_011525015.1. Classification (GTDB taxonomy): domain Bacteria; phylum Bacteroidota; class Bacteroidia; order Flavobacteriales; family Flavobacteriaceae; genus UBA3478. The sequence continues at coordinate 59,166 of WTJC01000002.1, read as the reverse complement.
ATTTTGAGGTCTGGTCAGCAGCACAGCAGCGCTGGTTAGAAATTTCTTCGGTCTCAAACTTTGAAACCTTTCAGGCCAATCGTCTAAAGTTGAGATACAAAAACAAAGAAGGCAAAAAACAGCTGTGCCATACCTTAAACGGAAGTGCATTAGCCCTACCGCGCGTTTTAGCAGCGCTTTTAGAAAACAATCAAAGTGCAGAAGGCATCACTATCCCCAAAGTACTGCAGTCTTACACTGGCTTTGACCGCATCGATTAATACTTCGTTTTATAAAATGATCATCTACAATATAACAGCAGTCGTTGAACCGAGCCAGCTCAATTCTTGGCAAGCATTCGCTCCGTCTTTTTTAGAGGGACTGATGAAATCAAACTTTTTTACAGCCGTCAAATATTGTAAGATATATGCGCCTTCAAACGAAGCTCCTTCTTTCTCTATTCAGTGCACAACGAGTTCACAAGAAAGATTGCTGTCGTTTTTAGAAGCGCATGCCAAAGGTTTTGACCAGATGGTAGCCGATGCATTCGGCGATCAAGTACTGCTCTTCAAAACGACCTTAGAAGAAATCCAACACCTGAGCCCATCATGAAGCGATTCGATAAAAAAAGTGATAAGGTCAGTGCCAAAAAACACTTCGGACAGCACTTTTTAAAAGATGAAAATATCGCTCAAAAAATTGCAGAGACCCTTAGTGAAAACACCTACGAGCATATATTAGAAATTGGACCAGGTATGGGTGTGCTCACCAAATACCTCATTGAGCGCGAGCAACAAATCGTGGCCTTAGATATTGATAAAGAGTCTATTGCCTACCTTCAAAATAATATGCAAGCAGCGAATCTAAGCATTGTAGAAGGAGATTTTTTAAAGCTCAATTTAAAGGAATTGTTCGGAGAAAAATCCTGGGCGATTACCGGAAATTTTCCCTATAACATCTCCTCTCAAATCGTCTTTAAGGTTTTAGAATTTAGAGCGAGTATTCCTGAATTCAGTGGCATGTTTCAAAAAGAGGTGGCCAAGCGCATTTGCGAGAAGCCCGGCAGCAAAACCTATGGTATTCTCAGTGTTTTGACCCAGGCCTTTTACGACTGCGAATATTTATTCACGGTGCACCCTCAAGTTTTTGATCCACCGCCTAAGGTGCAATCAGGAGTCATTCGTTTAAAACGCAAAGAAAATTACGCGCTTGGAGTGGATGAAAAGTTATTCTTTTCAGTGGTCAAAACAGCTTTTAATCAAAGGCGTAAAACCCTGCGAAACAGCCTCAAATCCTTTGGTATAAGTGCAAATCTAGCAGAAGAACGTATCTTTGATGCCAGACCTGAGCAACTCGGCGTAAGTGAATTTGTCGAGTTGACCCAAGCCATTGCAAATGACACCGTTTAAACTGACACCAGAATTTCTAACCGAGATTCAATCGGCCATAAGCTCCAAAAACAAAAAAATGTTGTTGAAGCATACCGCTGAATTGCACTATGCAGATTTGGCAGAGGTGATCAATGAACTCGATGCTCAAGAAGCAACCTATTTGGTCAAGCTATTTCCATCCGAAAAAACAGCTGATGTTTTTACCGAACTCGACGAAGATTTAAGAGAACAAATTCTGGCCAAATTAACCTCAGAAGAGATTGCGGCTGAAATTGCAGAACTCGATACCGACGATGCTGTAGATATCATCACCGAACTCGATGAAGAGATTGCCAAAGAAGTCATCTCGAATCTAAATGATAGAGAGCACGCTGCTGAGATTGTAGAGCTTCTGCGGTATGATGAAGATACCGCTGGTGGATTAATGGCTAAAGAATTGATTCGAGTCAATGAAAATTGGAGCATCAACAACTGTGTTCGAGAGATGAGAGCCCAGGCCGGTCAGGTCACACGAGTGCATTCTATTTATGTGGTTGATGACGACAATACTTTAAAAGGGCGACTCTCATTGAAAGACCTTTTAATGGCGCCAGACAATGCACATATCAAAGATGTGTACATCAAAAAGGTCGATTACGTCGAGGTTAATGAAGATTCAGAAGAGGTGGCTAAAATCATGGCCAAATACGATTTAGAAGCCATACCTGTGGTTGACGAGATGCGACGACTCGTAGGTCGCATTACCATTGACGATATCGTAGATGTGATCAAAGAAGAGGCCGATAAAGATTACCAGCAAATGGCCGGTATTACTCAAGATGTTGAGGCCAGTGACAGTATTTTAGAACTCACCAAAGCGCGATTACCTTGGTTAATCGTAGGACTTTTGGGAGGTCTAGGGGCAGCGGTAATAATGGGTGGCTTTGAAGACATTCTCGCCAAACACGCCTTACTGTTTTTCTTTACCCCTTTAATTGCGGCAATGGCAGGAAATGTGGGAGTACAATCTAGTGCGATCATCGTTCAAGGTTTGGCCAATGACGACATCAAAGGCGGCATTCTTCCTCGGGTACTCAAAGAAATGCTACTCGCCCTTTTTAATGGAATCATTTTGGCGATATTGCTTTTTGCTTGCACTTGGATTTGGAAAGGAAGCCTTGCCAGTGCAATAGCCATTTCTATATCACTTATTGCAGTCATCATCATTGCAGGAATTATCGGAACCTTTACCCCTATGTTTTTGCATAAAAACAAAATAGACCCCGCACTTGCCACCGGTCCTTTTATCACGACCTGCAACGACATCTTCGGAATTTTAATCTATTTCTGGATTGCAAAACTCATCTTGGGAATTTGAGCAAAAAAGTATTGCATATCGATGAGAATCATCCCATTCTTCACGAAGATTTAGCCACACAGGGATTTGAAAACCACTTTGATTTTCACTGCACAAAACAAGAATTAATCGATAAAATTTCAAGCTTTCACGGACTGATTGTTCGAAGTCGAATACCCATCGACCAAAGCGTATTAGCCGCCGCCAGCAATCTTGAATTTATCGGACGTGTAGGCGCAGGATTAGAAAATATCGACCTCAACTTCGCCAAAAAACTGGGTATACATTGCATTGCGGCCCCCGAAGGAAATCGAAACGCCGTGGGTGAGCATGCACTTGGCCTTTTGTTGAATCTATTGAATAAACTCAATAAGGCCGACAACGAAATCAGAAGTGGTCGCTGGGATCGCGAAGCTAATCGCGGCGTAGAACTCGATGGTAAAACCGTAGGTATTATTGGTTATGGCCATATGGGTAAGCAGTTTGCCCGTAAACTTCAGGGGTTCGATGTAGAGGTGTTGTGTTATGACATCAAAACTGGTGTCGAAGACGCCCACGCAAGACAGGTAGCTATGGCTGAGTTTTTTGAAAAAGTTGAAATTCTCAGCTTGCATTTGCCACATACAGCGCTCACTCAAGGCCTTTGTAATCTGAGCTTTATCGAGCAGTTTAAACACCCCATTTGGCTAATCAACACCGGCAGAGGTTCTGCTGTGGTTACAGCAGATTTAGTTAGTGCTTTACATTCAAACAAGGTCTTAGGTGCAGGATTAGATGTGTTGGAATTTGAAAAAAAATCCTTTGAAAACTTTTTTGAGCAAGAAAATCTTCCCGAAGCCTTTAGTGCACTCCTGCAGTCTGATCGGGTTATTTTAAGCCCTCATGTCGCCGGATGGACTCTAGAGAGTCATAAAAAACTCGCCCAAACCATTACCGAAAAAGTTCGAGCGATGTACACTTCATAATTTCTCAGAGAATCCCATACCTTTGTACTTAACTTAACCTTTAATCTTACACTCTTATGGATGGTAAAAGAGTCATCGCTGGAATCACCGGAATCTTTTTTGGGGGATTAGGCATTCACAAATTCGTTTTGAATTACACTCGAGAGGGCCTCATCTTATTGGGAATTACCCTTGCCGGATCAATTCTATCTTGCCTTGTAATAGGAGTAGCCTTTGTATGGATTCCGTCCGTAATAGGTTTTATCGAAGGGATTGTCTACCTCACAAAATCTGACGAGGAATTTCACAACACCTATGTGGTAGGTCACAAATCTTGGTTCTAACTTTTAAGGAAAAAGGCTCCACTTCTTAATCAAAATCATACTGAGTACCAGATAAATTATCGTACCCAAAAGTAGAATTGGTTGCTGTAGATATACACCTGATATTAGAAGCAGACTAAATAGCAGCATTCCAAAACCGTAGCGAAAAGTTCCTTCGAATTCGGCTTCATTGACAAGCCTCGAAAAAGTCAATTTATACAGGATCATTGGGAGGGCAAACCACAAAAAGTGAATTGCTTTTTGCAGCTTAGTACTTGACTTCTTTTGGGGTAATGCCGCGGTCTGATTCAATGCGTTTTGAACGCTTTTTAAATCTGATAAATCGATTTGTGCCTCTTGAATTCGCTGCAAGTCTTGCTCATAGGTGTCAGGCTCTAAATGCAAAGACAGGGTTTTGAAGGTTTCTGAAAATTGCTGCACTAATTCTTGGGTTTCTTTAGCCGTTAACACCTTATGCGGTACATCGATGTAGCTTGAAAAATGAAGGCTCATTTGATCACCTATTTCTTTAGGGGCGTGATAGTTGACTCCAATTAAACAGGCTTTTAAAGGCTTGCTATGCTCTAGCTGGGCGTGTACATTTAAAATACGCGTAAAACCCTTACTGATGGTTCTAATGCGCTTGTCTAAACTGTGACTCGCTTCAGGAAAAATAAGCACCGATTTACCCTCTTGTAACAATTGAGCGGTTTTATCAAAAACAGCATCGTTTAAAGCCAATTGCTTTCTGCCGTCTCGAACGCGATAAATGGGAATCATATTGAGACTTGCAAAAATCCACCTCAATAAGCCATTGGCAAAAACATCTGCCCTGGTTAAAAAATAAATAGGCTCTTTGATGCGCGTGGCTATGATCAAAACGTCTAAAAGTGCATTTTGATGATTAGCCAAATACAAGACTCCCTGCCCTTTTGATTTTGGCTCGTAGTTTACCCTTTTGATTTTTTTGTAATAACAAAATAGCGCTAGAGTATTGAAATATTTTACGAAGGTGTAAAACATCAAATATTGATTAGTATTTACGAATTTACACTTTTGAAAATAAAGCAATTCATCGTAATTTTACGATGAATTTGAAACGAGATGACTTTAGAACATTTTTTAGCTCAATTAGAGCTCAATAGGGGAAAAATATTAGGCGTTGAATATTATCCGAATGCTTATGCAGAAATTGATTTTCACATTACGGAGGTTAAAAACTGCACGGTTGAAAGTGTAGACTGCGGAGGTAAGAAACATCAGTGGACTGAGGTCATCATTCAACTTTGGGAAGATCCAAATCCCAACCGAGAAAAACGAATAATGCGCGTGACCAAAGCCATACAGATTATGAAAAGGGTTCAAGAGGCACAGTATTTTGATTCAAAGGCCGAATTAAAAATAGAATATGGAAATGCTCGTTTTCACACCGCTATTCAAAAAATCTCAGCAATGCTTGCAACAGATCAAAAACTAATACTACAATTGGGAGAAGTGGCCTCTGATTGCAAAGCCAAAGATGTGTGTGGAGTTGAAATTCCAGCGAGTACAATTCAAGAGAGTTGTGCTCCGGGTTCAGGATGTTGCTAATTCTTTAGACAGCTGCTCTACCTTTTTCTGAAATTCTTCCATCACGGGGCGAACCGTTTCTTCAGGAATATCAGACACCTTAATGTACATCAATCCGTCTACAGCATTGTTAAATAATGGATCTACGTTAAAGGCCACTACCCTCGCATTTTGCTTGATGTACTTTTTGATCAAAACAGGTAGACGAAGATTTCCAGGTTCAACCTCAGCGATAAGTCGATCAAATTTATTGAGGTCGGCCTTGGTACTGTCAAAAACGAATTCCTTGTCTTCGGCTTTCAAGCGCACCTTAAATTCTTTTTTCGGGCGTATGTACTGTGCGACAAAGGCATCCCAATAGTGAGATCTCATAAATTCAATCATCAAAGACTTTGAAAAGTTCGAAAACTGATTGCTTATACTGACCCCACCCATGAGGTATTTGTGGTTCGGGTGCAGCAATGTGGTGTGAATAATCCCCTTCCACAACAAAAATAGAGGCATTGGTTTTTGCTGATAGGCTTGGGCGATATAGGCACGTCCCATTTCTATGGTTTGAGACATCAATTGATGCAATTCTGGTTCAAATCGAAATAAATCAGAAAGGTAAAAACCTTGTATGCCGTAAGAAGCGTATATGTCTGCGCCCAAACCCATACGATAAGCACCAACTATTGTTTTTTCACTATCATCCCACAAAAAAAGGTGATGGTAGTAGCTGTCAAAAACATCTAAATCAAGCGCCTTATTGGTTCCCTCACCAACCGCTCTAAAGGTCACTTCTCGCTGTCGGCCAATTTCAAGTAGTACATTTGGCATTTCAGCCTCTTGAGCCAGATACACTTGAAAATGTCTGTGTTCAAGTAACATTTTTTGGGCTGCCCTTAAGTGTTCGATTTCTTTTTGAAGAACATCTTGTGGAACCGCATCAATTATCTTTTTTTGCGGGCGAGGTAATTTGAGGGTCTTAGGCACCTTGTCAATTAATCTCCCTTTTTGATAGACATTCGACAACAAATAGGTTTTACGTCGAAGCAGTTCGGTATACTGCTCCAATGATTCCGCTTCTTTTTGGGCGGCCACACTTATTGGGGCTCCAATGCGAACAATGATAGGGCGTCGTTTCTGACTGTAGAGTTCCGAAGGCAATTTAGCCGTTCGCAATAAGGGGCTAATCTTAGATAGTCGGTAAAAAAACCGACTGTTTCGCGCGTGAAAATAGATGGGTATCACAGGAACTTCTGCCCTTCGAATTAATTTGATTACCGCCTCTTCCCACGGCTTATCCACCAACAATTTATCTTCCTTATAGGTGGATACTTCTCCTGCGGGAAACACACCCAAGGGCTTGCCTTCTTTAAGGTGCAGCAAGGCTTGTTTAAAGCCGATCACACTGCTTTTGGCATCTCGATGTTGCTCAAAAGGATTGACGGCCATAATATATGAACGTAACGGACGAATGCGCTGCAGAAGAAAATTAGCGATAATCTTATAATCACTTCTTCGATCTAAGACTAATTTCATGAGTAAGATACCGTCTATTCCCCCTAAGGGATGATTGGATATGCTGATAAAAGGCCCCGTAGCAGGAATGCGCTTGAGCTCCTCAGCATCGTACTCAAATTTAATGTTGTAATGAAGCAATAAGGCCTCTAAAAAAGAAGAGGTGTCGAGGTGTTTTGTCTTTCGATAGACCCTATTAATACCGCTTAGTTTGGTGATGCGCATAAAACACCAAGCGACACCAATTCCGATATAACCCCATTTTGAGAGCTGAAGTACTTGGGCTACTTCTCTGGCTGTTATAAGGTTCATCTCTTATCGATTTTTCACCGACAAAAGTACGTTTTAAGCTTCTTGCTTTACCACCAATTGTAAAGTTTCTCCGTTGCGCTGTTCTACCAAAACCTTATCATTTTTTTGAAGCACTGTTTTGGTCGAGTCTTCATTGGCATGTCGAATGGTATAAAGCAAAACATTCTGCTGGTATTGCACCTTAAACTCTTGTTCTAAATCAGGTAAAAGTTGTTGAAAACCTTCAAACCTGTTGTCGAGACAAACACTAAAACTGATGGCTGAATTTTGAATTAAATCTACCTTGAGTCGGTGCTTGGCAAAGAGTTTAAACAAGGCGCTAAAGTGTTCTTCAACCATAAATGAAAAATCCTGGGTTGCGAGTTGTAACAGCACCTGATTGCGCTTTAAAATGTAGCAAGGTGTCATGGGGTCTAGGGTCAGCCCGTGAGACACTTTAGTTCCTGGATTATCTAAATCTGAAAAACTTCGAACTATTAGCGGAATGGATTTTCGCTGTAGGGGTTGAAGTGTTTTTGGGTGAATGACCGTGGCACCGTAAAAAGCCAATTCAATGGCTTCTCGATAAGAGATCTGATTTAAGAGTTCAGTTTGTTCAAAATACCTGGGATCTGCATTGAGCACACCCGGCACGTCTTTCCAAATACTTACAGCATCCGCATTTAAGGCATAGGCTAAAATCGCTGCTGTATAATCTGAACCTTCTCTGCCTAAGGTTGTGGTAAAATTATGTTGATCACTGCCCAAAAATCCTTGAGTGATAAAAAGAGTGTTTTGCTTTTGACCTATATGCTGCTGAATCTGTTGTTCGGTCAGTGTCCAATTTACTTTTGCATCTCTGTAATTTTGATCTGTTTTGATGAGCTCACGAACATCAATCCATTGATTCTCAATTTTTTCTTTGGTGAGATAAGCACTTATTATGGTGGTGGATAGCAATTCGCCGTAACCTACGATTTGATCGTATACAAAGGCCTTTTTCAAAGATTTATTCCAGGCCAAAAATCCACTGATTTCGTCGAATAAAAGGTTGACCTGAACCATGACATCGGAGGATTCTCCATTGAAGAGTTCTTTGACAATTTGCTGGTGAAAAGCCCTTGAGGGCGCCAGTGCTTTGGTTACTACTTCTTGGGTGGGTTGCTTTGAGGTCTTGGCTTTTAAATACGAAGAGACCACTTCTTCCATGGCGTTTGTGGTTTTACCCATTGCAGAAACGACCAATGTGGTGTTTTCGATTCCCTGATGCCTTAAAACTTTAACGAGGTTTTGAACGCCAGCTGCATCTTTGACTGAAGCTCCCCCGAACTTAAATATTCTCATTTACTCATTTGCCTTTTGGGCATTTTGCGCTATAGTTTGCTGATCCATTTGAACAATGTGCCAGTTCTTCAAGAATTGGGCTCCTTTGGATTCGTACAACTCAATGGCTGGTGTATTCCAGTCGAGCACTTCCCAACACAGACGTCTAACGCCCATTTGATGTGCGTAGGATGTCACGTGATCCAAGAGTGCCGTACCAATTCCATTTCCCCTGACCTCTTTTTTTACAATAAGATCTTCGAGATGAATGCTCTTACCTTTCCAAGTGGAATACCGAAAGTAAACCAAGGCCATACCCAATAAGTCAGCCGTTTTTGGGTCTCTCGCTACAAAACAATGGTAGAGTGGATTGCTTCCAAAACCATCATTGCGCAGTTCTTCTTCGGTAATTTCTACTTGCTCAGGTTCGTTCTCAAATTCAGCTAATTCTTTGATTAGACTTAGAATTTGGGAGACATCAGAGACTACAGCATTTTCAATTTTAAATTCCACGCGCAAAAATATCTAGATATAAATGAAATACGAAAGGTATTAAACAGAACTCACATTTTGGTCATAAAATGTTAGAGCACTGCTTTTCGAACTCGTCTAATCTCAAGCGATTATGGAGATTTGTTGTAACTTCAACTCGCTATGAAAACTCCTTTGCTTCAATTTACTTCTAAGGGGATTTACTGTGCTCAGGCTGGGGTTTATCTCGACCCGTGGAGACCGGTAGACCACGCCATTATTTCGCATGGCCATGCCGATCACTCGAGATACGGACATCAGAAATACATCACCCACCACTACAATCTGCCCATCATTAAAAAAAGACTTGGAGCCATCAATGCCAGCAGTGTAGGTTGGGGCGAGCGATTTACGGTCAACGGGGTTGATTTTGAATTGCATCCTGCAGGTCATATCGTGGGCTCCTCACAAATTTTAGTGAGTTATAAAGGAGAACGCTGGGTTTTTACAGGCGATTACAAAGCGCATTACGACGGAATTTCTGATGCCTTTGTACCTCAAAAATGCCATGCGATTATTACAGAGTGCACCTTCGGCATTCCCGCTTTTAAATGGCCAGACCCCAAAGAAATTCACGATGAGATCAATAGGTGGTGGTTCGATAATCAACAAAACGGATTGAATTCTGTGGTTTTCGCCTATAGTTTAGGCAAGGCACAACGCATACTCAAACACTTAAACCCCGATATCGGTAAAATTTTTGTGCATCCTGCTGTGGGCGCTATGAACGATATCATTGCTGAATTTAAGACCCTTCCGCCCTATACCATCTTGACCAAAGAGGTCAAAAAAGAAGACATTCAAGGCGCTCTTATCATTACCCCAGCAGCCGTTCAAAACGGGAGTTGGCTTAAGAAATGCCAGCCCTATACCGATGCAAGTGCAAGTGGATGGATGGCCATTCGCGGAAACAAACGTCGACGTTCAATCGACCGTGGCTTTGTTATTAGCGATCACTGTGATTGGGATGAGCTTTTACAATCCATCAAAGCTACAGGCGCAGAAAAGGTGATTTGCACCCATGGCTACACTGATCTTTTTGCAAAATACCTCAGCGAACAAGGTTATGATGCCCGCACTGAAAAAACGCAATTTGAAGAAACCGACAACGAGTAATGAAAGCCTTTGCAGCACTCATAAAAGAACTGGATCAAACCACCAAAATCAATCCAAAGATTGAGGCTCTTGCAGCTTACTTCAATTCGGCTGATGATTTGGATAAGATTTGGACCGTGGCCCTACTTTCACATCGCAGGCCAAAAAGACCGCTCAGCACAACACTCATGCGAAGCTGGGCCGCAGAAGAAACAGGCGTACCCACCTGGCTATTCGATGAGACCTATCACATTGTAGGAGACCTGGCTGAAACCATCGCCCTGTTTTTTCAAAAACAAAAAGCGACACACGAGCAAAAACTACACGAAGTGATTCACGAACTCATCGCGCTTAAAGAAAAAACAGATGATGAAAAAAGAGCCTACCTGATTAAACAGTGGAAGCAATTAGACTTCTACGAATGCTTCGTGTTTAACAAACTCCTCACCGGCGGATTTCGCATCGGGGTGAGTCAAAAGTTAATGACAAGAGCGCTTGAAAAAGCTACCGGTATTCCCGTAGACCAACTCGCTTACAAATTAATGGGAAATTGGAGCCCGCAAAACAGCAGTTTTCAAGAGCTTATTCTAGACCCCAAAGAAGGCGAAGACACCTCTAAACCCTACCCTTTCTTTTTGGCCTATGCCGTAGAATCTCCTCTTGAAGAACTCGGAAATCTGAAGGATTGGGCTGTTGAATACAAATGGGACGGCATACGCGCTCAACTCATTTTAAGAGGAGGAAATCTTTTTATCTGGTCAAGGGGAGAAGAGTTAATCACTGATCAATTTCCAGAATTAGAAGCGTTAAAAGAGCGCTATCCAAACGAACATTTGGTCATAGACGGCGAATTGTTGTGCTATAATGAAGAGGGAATTCAAGAATTTGGCAGCCTTCAAAAACGCATCGGTCGCAAAAAGGTGAGCCAAAAAACCCTAAAGGAATATCCTGTTGTACTCATGGCCTACGACTTGTTAGAATATCAAGGCGAAGACATCCGCCAAAAGTCATACGCAGAGCGGAGAGCTTTGTTAGAATCTTTAGATTTTGAAATGCCGCTGTTGTGTTCAAAGCGACTTGAAGCCTCTTCTTGGGCTGAGGTAGAAGCCCTTCGATCTGATGCACGAGCACAACGATCCGAAGGTTTGATGCTTAAAAAGATGGATGCTCCCTATGGGGTTGGCCGTAAAAAAGGAATTTGGTATAAACACAAGGTAGAACCACTACAAGTCGACGCCGTACTCACTTACGCCATGCGAGGTCACGGGCGCAGGTCTAATCTGTACACTGACTACACCTTTGCCCTTTGGCAAGAAAACGAAGATGGAGAGCGCTATCTGGTCACCTTTGCCAAAGCCTACTCTGGCCTAACCGATGCCGAAATAAAGGCCCTTGACCAGTGGATCAAAAAAAATACGCTTCAGCGTTTTGGGCCTGTGCGCGAGGTGACTCCTCATCACGTTTTTGAAATTTCGTTTGAAGGCATCAGTAAATCCAGCAGACACAAAAGTGGGTTTGCCACGCGTTTTCCGAGAATCAGTCGCTGGCGCGAAGACAAAAACATAAACGAAGCCAATTCTATTGAAGATTTAAATGCCCTACTTATAGAACTCAATTCTCAAAACAATGCTGCAGACTAAAGACATAAAACATTGGTTTGAGGCGAAGTCTTGGAAGATACATCCCTTTCAAAAAGAGGTGTGGAGTCATTTTGAAAATGGCAAACACGGATTGCTAAACGCCCCAACAGGAAGCGGTAAAACCCTTGCGCTTTGGATGCCCATTTGCAAGCAAATCAGTCAACATCCATCTAAAAAATCCGGATTAAAAGCCTTGTGGATTACGCCTCTAAAAGCACTTGCTCAAGAAATTGAACTCTCGACTAAGGAGGTGGTTGACGATTTAAAACTCGACATCAGTATTGGCATTCGAACTGGAGATACGCCTAATGCTGTGCGGGCCAAACAGCGCAAAAAAATGCCCGATTTGCTGATTACTACTCCTGAGAGCCTACACCTTTTGATGAGCTCTAAGCAGATGCAGCAACAATTTAAAGACTGCTGCGCTATTGTGATTGACGAGTGGCACGAACTTATGGGTTCAAAAAGAGGAGTTCAAATAGAACTCGCTTTATCCAGACTCAAAAACTGCTGTTCGCAATTGAGAATTTGGGGGATCAGTGCAACCATCGGAAATATAGATCAGGCAAAAGAAGTGCTTTTAGGCCCTGAAGGCGCTTATATCGAAGAGGCCGTCTTGGTCAAATCTGCGCTTGATAAAAAGATTGAGGTGCAAAGTATTTTTCCCGAAAAGATGGATCGCTTTCCGTGGAGGGGACATATGGGGCTTCAGCAAATCGACAATGTCGTTGAGATCATCCAAAACAGTGAAAGTACCCTAATCTTCACCAACACCCGATCTCAATGTGAGATTTGGTTTCAAAAATTACTTCAGCGTGTTCCTGAGTTTGCAGGAGAACTTGCGATGCACCACGGGAGTATAGAGAAAAAAACGCGATTATGGGTTGAGCAGGCCATCCGAAATGGCAATCTCAAAGCTGTCGTCTGCACCTCTAGTCTTGATTTAGGTGTAGATTTTAGTCCTGTAGAAGCTGTGGTTCAAATTGGAGGCCCTAAAGGGGTGGCTCGATTTTTACAACGTGCAGGTCGAAGTGGTCACCGGCCAGGAGCGGTCTCAAAAATCAACTTTGTACCTACACATGCCATTGAACTCGTCGAAGCTTCAGCCTTAAAAAAGGCGACTCAACAGCAGCATATCGAAGAGCGTATACCCTACTTAAACAGCTTTGATGTATTGATTCAATACCTGTTGACCTTGGCCATTGGTCCGGGTTTTTATCCTGACGAAATTTACAAAGAGGTAAAATCTACCTTTTGCTTTCAAGCCATAAGTGATGAACAGTGGAATTGGGTGCTCAATTTTATCACTGTTGGGAGTCAATCCCTCAGCAGTTATGACGAATACAAAAAAGCAATCCGACTTGAAGACGGAAAAATTGTAGTCGAAAACAGGGGTATTGCGATGAGGCATCGACTGCAAATCGGAACTATTGTTTCTGACGCCATGGTCAATGTGCATTATCAAAACGGCCAATTTATAGGAACTGTTGAAGAGTGGTTCATCTCTCAGCTCAAAGAGGGGGATGTTTTTATTTTTGCCGGAAGAACCTTAGAACTCATCCGCCTGCGTCACATGAAGGCCAAAGTGCGCAATTCTAAACGCAAAACCTCACGTGTACCCGCATGGATGGGAGGGCGCTTGTCGCTAACTGCACACCTCTCTGAATTACTGCGGCAAGAACTGTATTCACTGCACGCTACATCCAAGGAACAAACTATCGAAATACAGGCCTTGAAACCCGTGGTAAGCCAGCAGCTCAAAGAAAGTATCATTCCCAAAACGGACGAATTTCTTGTAGAATGTTTTGAAACTAAAGAAGGCTTTCATCATGTCTTCTATCCTTTTGAAGGGCGTTTTGTGCACGAGGCTTTTGCGAGTTTATTGAGCTATAGAGTGGGACTCTTACAGCCCATCAGTTGCTCAATCGCTTATAACGATTACGGCTTTGAACTGCTTTCTGATCAAAAAATTGACTTAGAAGAGGTCTTTGAACAAAACTTATTGAGTCCTATCGATTTGGTTTCTGACCTTAGACAAAGCCTCAATATTAATGAGATGGCCAAACGCTGTTTTAGAGATATTGCGGTTATTAGTGGGCTTGTGTTAAGCAGTCATCCTGCCGCTGCAAAAACCAAACACCTGCAAAGTAGTTCTCAACTGCTCTACAAGGTATTTAAAGACTTTGAGCCTGATAATTTACTCTACCAACAGGCACACGCCGAAACCTTTGAACACCACCTCGAAGAAGGGCGACTTCGACTGGCCTTAGATCGAATTTCAAAACAGCATGCGTGCATTGTTTATTGCGAGCATCCTACCCCGCTCTCTTTTCCGATAATTACAGATCGATTACGCGCGAGCATGTCTACTGAATCTCTTGAGGACCGCATTGCCAAAATGATTGAGAATATTTCGTAAACTTGGCGGTAGGATGATTGAAATCAATTGGCAAAATCTAAAACTAAGTCTTCACCATTCAGGGGCTATTTTCATTGAAAAACACTCCCTACTCTTAATCAGTGATGTGCATTTAGGTAAGGTGACCCACTTTAGAAAACACGGGGCAGCAGTTCCTCAAAATGCCGTTTTTCAAAACTTTAAAAATATGGATGAGGTCATCGAGACTTTTAATCCTTTTCAAATCTGTTTTATGGGTGATTTGTTTCACAGCGATAAGAACAGAGAGTTCGACTTATTTTCGAATTGGATTGCAGGTGTACCCAGCCAATTTTATCTCGTACGTGGAAATCACGACAGCATCTCAGATGAAATTTACCAAAAACTGGGTATTGAAACCCAACTCGATTTTGAGTTAGAAAACGATCTTTTTCTCTTCCACCATCCGCAAGAACAAAACATCAATCACATCTGTGGGCATGTGCATCCCGCTGCACTCATGAAAGGAAAAGGAGGGCAAAAATTAAGACTGCCTTGCTTTTGCGTTTCTCAGCACCAAATCATCATGCCTGCCTTCGGCACTTTTACAGGGAAATTCACCATATCTGTGGAGGATTTTGAACACATCTATCTCATTGCGGGAGAATCGGTAGTGCCCGTCTAAGCAAAATATTATACGTTTTTGCTCAGGAATAATACTGGTCATAGAGCCAAAGACCTGTAAGTATGAGAACCACTTCAATAATCAACAAAATCACATACTTCTTTAAATACTTGGATTTCTTCATAAGTGTAATGCTCTTAGTCTTCAATCTCTTTGAGGTAGTTGACTAGATTTTGATTTTTTATTAAAATTTCTTCGAGTAAGTTTTCGAGTGCATCTGTTTTAAGGCGTCTTTCATAGAGCAATTGCTGAAAAGCCTCTACCGAGAGTTGTTCTTCTAAAACCTCAAGGTGTAAAGAGGCTTCGTCACTGCTTTTTTCGTCTGTTCTCAAAGCATTCAAATTGTGCATACCTACACTACTTAAATAAGGTCTGACCTTGTTGTGTACGATATCGACATACTCCAAGAAAATGTCTAAAACCTCATCTTCTTGCAGAAAATAGTTTTGAATTTGTTGACGCGTCAAATCGTCTTTTAAACTGCTTACTGCAATGCTGTGATTTCGTTGTGTGATAGGTCTGAAATCCGATGAATAGCGCAAAAGACCAATCTTATCCTCTTCTAAAGGATAGTTCGAATCAAAAACCTTGGCTATCAAATCATCAATCAATTTTTTTTGACGCTTCACTTCGGATAAAGACTGATTAATGTGAATGGTATCGAGATTCAAATCTTCAATGATATGCCCGATGAGAAGCTTTTCTTTGATTGCATTTTTTCGTTCTTCATTCCAATTATTGGTCTGTAATGCTATGAGAAGACCAATTGAAATAATTAATATTTCTCCTACGGCATATTTGATTTTAGTAATCCAGTTGCTTTTTTTCATAATTGCTCAGGCATTACCCTAAAAATAGGATTCAGAAGAACACATTCAAAACTTGACCGAAAATTATCGATTAATCTGTGCTTCTTTATGACCAATCTGCAAAAGTCTGCATTAAAAAGCATGAGAAAAACTGCTTATTTGCCGTACTTTTGTACTCCGAAACAGCACATCTATCTTTTTGATTTGAACGCCGGTTTTAACGACATACTAAAGCGATTCGAGACCTCTGAAAATTTCAAAAGGCTGGAATCTCTTATTGCCCAAAAAGAAGAAATTAAGCTGAATGGACTTGTAGGCAGTGGATTATCTTTTCTTGCTGCGGCCCTATATCAACAAAGAAAACAGCATACCGTAGTAGTTGTAAACGACAAAGAAGAAGCGGCTCATCTTCTCAATGATCTTGAAAAAATCAAAGGAGAGCGCCATGTGTTGTTCTATCCAGCGAGCTACAGAAGGCCTTATGAAGTAACTACCCTCGACAACGCCAATGTTTTACTTCGAGCTGAAGTACTCAATCGCCTCAAACAAAAGAGTGAACCCCTAATTTTAGTGACCTATACCGATGCGCTACTCGAAAAAGTAGTGACGCGTCAAGAAATTCAAAAGAACACCCTTGCACTTAATTCGGGCATGAAGATGAGCTTGGACTTTTTAAACGAGGTGCTTTTTGAATACGAATTTCAACGTGTAGACTTTGTCACCGAAGCTGGGGAGTTTTCTGTTCGCGGAGGAATTGTCGATGTCTTTTCATTTTCGAAAGAGCACCCCTACCGCATTGAATTTATGGGTGACGAAATCGAGAGTATTCGCTTATTTGATATCGAAACGCAGACTTCAATCCGAATTGAAGAAGAGATGAACATCCTTCCCAATCTCGATCACAAAACTGATTTAGAAGAGCGTATTGGATTTTTTGATTTCATTGAAGACCCAGTACTATTACTGCTCAACCAAGCAGATCAAATTGAGAACAAACTCGATCAACTTTACCTCAAAGCCATTGAAAACTTTGAAAAGATTGAAAGTCCTATCCAAAGACAAAAGCCGAACGAATTATACCTGAATGCCTCGAGCTTTAAAAGTCAATATCAGAAGAAAAAGCACCTTCAAATCAATCGATTTAACACTGCAGATCTCGATTTCGGACAAATTCCTCAACCTGCCTTTAATCGAAGATTCGACCTTTTATTAGAACACCTTGAGGAGCACAGTGAAAAGGAGTACAGCCATTATTTACTGTGTGCTGGCGACAAGCAAAAACAGCGCTTTTATGATATTTTCCAAGAATTAGAGACCAAGGTTTCTTACAATGCCATCAGTGAAAATCTCTATCAAGGGTTTTTAGATCGCGATTTAAAAATCAGCTGTTACACCGACCACCAAATATTTCAGCGCTACCACAAGTTTAAGCTCAAAGGAAATCGAGCACAAAAACAAGCCATCAGTCTAAAGGAACTGACTAAACTGGCCGTTGGTGATTACGTCACCCATATCGATCACGGGATTGGTAAATTTGGCGGACTGCAAAAAATAGATGTAGAAGGACAAAAGCAAGAAGCCATCAAATTGGTTTATGGAGATCGCGACATCCTTTATGTCAGCATACATTCACTGCATAAAATCTCAAAGTTTAACGGCAAGGACGGTCAGGTACCCCGTATCTATAAATTAGGATCAGGGGCTTGGAATAAAGTCAAGCAAAAGACCAAAGCAAGGGTTAAAAAGATCGCCTTTAATCTCATTCAAGTTTATGCAAAACGAAGACTTGACAAGGGCTTTGCCTGTAACGAAGACAGTTATTTGCAACACGAACTCGAAGCTTCGTTTCTCTTTGAAGATACCCCTGACCAAGAAAAGGCCACCAAAGAAGTCAAACAAGACATGGAAAATAGCAGACCCATGGATCGTTTGGTTTGCGGTGATGTGGGATTTGGAAAAACCGAGGTTGCCATTAGGGCGGCTTTTAAAGCTGTCGATAACGGAAAACAAGTGGCTGTGCTCGTGCCTACCACTGTGCTTGCCTTTCAACACGCCAATACCTTTAAGAAACGATTGGAGAATTTTCCGGTACGTATCGATTATTTAAATCGATTTAGAACTGCCAAAGAAAAACGTGAAATTATCGATGAATTAGGCGAAGGAAAAATTGATATTTTGATTGGAACCCATCAACTGGTCAATGACAAAATCAAATTCAAAGATTTGGGATTACTCATTGTTGATGAAGAACAAAAATTTGGGGTTTCGGTCAAAGAAAAACTCAAATCCATCAAAGAAAAGGTAGATATTCTCACCCTAACAGCTACGCCAATTCCGAGAACGCTTCAATTCAGTTTGATGGCTGCTCGCGATTTGTCTATCATCAATACGCCTCCTCCGAATCGCTATCCTATTGAGAGTCGTGTAGTGCGTTTTGATCAAGAATTGATTCGAGACAGTATTTCTTATGAAATTCAACGCAACGGACAGGTGTTTTTCATCCACAACCGTATCGAGAACATCAAAGAGGTGGCGGGTATGATTCAGCGCCTGGTACCAGATGCCCGAATACGGGTAGGTCACGGTCAAATGGAGGGCAAAAAACTCGAAGCCCTGATGCTCGCATTTATGAATAATGAATTTGATGTACTGGTCTCGACCACCATTATTGAAAGTGGATTAGACATTCCCAATGCCAACACCATTTTAATCAACAACGCCAATAATTTCGGACTCAGTGATCTGCACCAAATGCGCGGACGTGTGGGTAGAACCAACAAAAAGGCTTTTTGCTATTTCATTACTCCGGGCACAGAAAGTATGACTGCTGATGCGCGTAAACGCATGGAAGCCCTTTCGCAATACACCGAACTCGGAAGCGGTTTTCACATCGCCATGAAGGATTTAGAAATACGCGGTGCTGGAGACTTATTGGGCGGAGAACAAAGCGGATTCATCAATGAAATGGGTTTTGATACCTATCAAAAAATATTGAATGAGGCCATTGAAGAATTAAAAGAAAATGAGTTCTCTGAGCTTTATCAAGATGAAGAAAAAACCAACAAAGACTTTGTCAAAGAAATTCAAATTGACACCGATCTTCAACTCTTATTTCCCGATCATTACATCAACGTAGTTGCCGAGCGTTTAAGACTCTATCAAGAACTCAACAGCCTTAAAAATCAAGAAGAACTCGATGCCTACAAAGACACCCTGGTCGATAGATTTGGTCCACTTCCGTTGGAGGCTGAAAACTTGTTGCTGACCCTACCTTTAAAGTGGATGCTCAAAGCGCTTGCTATTGAGCGAATCGTTTTGAAAAAAGACACTTTACTGGCCTATTTCATCGCTGATCACGACTCTGAATTTTTCCAAAGCGAAGCCTTTCACCATGTACTCAAGCAAACAACACAGGTGAATTTTAAATGTCAACTCAAAGAAAAGCAGACCAAAAACGGGCTTCGTCTCTTTTTGAGAATTGACCAGGTCAGTGACATTCAAACCGCCCTTTCTCGCATTAGCGCTTTGGGAACAACTGCTGATACAGCAACTTCATAAAGTCTGATACTTTTCGGGGTTCAAGCCATCTGAGTACAACTACCAATTCTTCTTCTTGGTCTACAATGATAAAATTACCTCCAAAACCAGCGGCGTAAAAAACGTGTTTTGGCACACCTTCCCAGTAGCGTCCGCCTTCTTGATTCAACCACCACATGAATCCGTAATTCGGATTAGGTTCTGATGGTGTAATCGCCTTTTCAATGAAAGAGCTGCTCAATACTTGAGTAGAGTTCCAGACTCCATTGTTGGCATAGAGTAGTCCTAGTCGAGCTAAATCTTCAGCACTTATAAATAGTCCTCCTCCAGAATGTCCTCCTCCTGTAACCGATTGCATTTGCACCCCGTCGATAAGGGTGTAGGCCTTTTCGTATCCAAACCACCGCCAAGTGTCACTTGCCCCGATTTGATCCATCAAAGGTTTAAGCACTTGAGGCAATGGCTTTCTGTGTAAATGCGTGAGTGCATAGGCAAGCACATTAACGCGAACATCGTTGTATTCCATCACCGTTCCAGGGGTTCGTAACTCGCGATACTTCCAATCGTCTATACCACCTTCTCGGGGTGGACGGTCGGCCCAATCACGAATACCCCATAGGCTACCTGACCAATCAGAGGTTTGATGCAGTAAGTGCTTCCACGTGATTTGCTCATTGTGGGCACCCCTAAAAGTACCGTCCCAAATGTAGTCTTTCACCTGATGATCGAAATCGGGTAAAAGGCCTTGGTCATAGGCCAATCCCGCAGTGGTTGCCAAGAAGCTCTTCGTAACACTGAAGGTCATATCGACACGATCAGTTTCTCCCCATTTGGCGACGATTTTTCCTGACTTAATAATCATTCCTGCGGGGCCACCACGTTTTTTGGTAGGACCCAAAATTTCGTGAAAAGGTTCACGAGCGAATCCTTTCAAAATGGCAATTCTCAAATCTTTGTCTCCAGAATATTCATTGGCTTGTGCAAAATCGATTAACTGCTGTAATTCTTTTTGATGCTTTTTTGCAAATGAACTATTGATTTCCCACTGGTGTTTTGGTGGATAATAGCTATCCTGACCAAAGGTCAAATGATTGTTACTCGTAAAAATGAAAAGCGTTAGTACCGCTATTAAAATCTTTTTCGCTCTAAAATTTTGTTTTCTGCGCTGTAGTATCTCCATAATCCTTGTTGTTTTCCTTTTCTAAATTTTCCTTGGATTTTCTTTTTTCCGTTGGGGTAGTAACTCACGTAATCACCATTGAGTTCGCCGTTTTTGAGCTCTACTTTGATTCGAATTGCTCCGTTGCTGTAAAAAAGTTCGTATTGCTTGGCTTCCATATCTGACGGATGCAAGTCTCCCACAAAGAAGGCATCTTCTTCGTTTTCGGGCCAATCGTAAATATCTTCAAAGTGATAGGTCTCAAAATCTTCTACTTCTTCTAAATCTTCAAAATGGATGTATGAGGCTTTCATTTGACTTTCAAACCCCACTTCTTTCGTTTTCAATTCCACACCAATTTGAGGAAAACTCATGAGGTAGTTTTTGTTTTTGATCAGGCTTTGTCGCATTTCAAAATCAGCATACGACAAGAGGGTCTCATAGAGCACTGGTGTATTGACATAGGTAAAAATAGGAACCTGCTCATCAAAACGCTCATTAAACTTGGTAAAGGTTTGTGAGTAATCTAAAGTCGTTTCTTCTACATAGGCCTTGATCATAGTTTTCAACGCATTGGGATTATCAGCAAAGACCACCACATCATCAATTAAGCTGTAATAGGGCTTTTCAAAATCTTGAAAGAGCTTACCGAAAAAGACCTTAAAAAATCCTTTGAGGGCGAGGTATCTGATTTCGTGATTGTAATAGCTTATCGTCTCAAATTTGATTGGTGTTTTTCTTCTGATTTGTCGCTCAAAACGACCCAATTCTTCTGCAGCTCTATTTTTATCTTTCACTCGAAGTCCTAAAACCATTTCAATTTTGTTCACCTCAAAGGCAGATTCAAACTGAAAAATCGAAACCTCGGTATCGACCCATTCGATCAAACTTTGCATGAGATCGAAGTCTAAAAAGTTGCTCAACTTTTCAATGTTTTCTTCGTAAGTATTGACCTCTTTCTCATCCACCATAGAAGAGCTTTTAAGGTTATCGATAAACAGCTGTAAATCATCAAAAGTATAACTGAGGTAAAGGCCGGTTCTTATGGGCGCAATATGGTAGGCAGACCGCTCAGACGATCCTGAGTTGTGCAAGGCTTCAATATAGGATTTAGAATTTTGTGCAATAAGGGTGCTTCCTTCTGCTTGAAGCGTATTGTCTTTATCGATGCTAAAATTCAGTCCGCTAAAGGTAAAGTTTTGGCCTATTTGAGCGGTAAATCCAGAATCTTCAGCAGCATACCTGTTTAGAAATTCTTCGAGTTGCGAGAATTGAATAAGAAATCGCACCTGATCTTCTTCAAGTGCCAGGTGTAATTCTTCAAAATCTTCTGCCTGATACCAATCTCTATCCTGATAACCATCCAGCGCTTCTTGAAGCAGCTTACGCTCGTAACTCACTACCAATTGCCGATCAATGATGGCAACAAAAAAACGCTCTGCAGAATCGCGTTCGTAGATTTCAATGACCTCATGATCGTTGATACTTGACTCGGTCACCAAATAATCTGGTTCCAGCCATTTTTTTAATTGGGTTTTAAATAAGGCTAAACGAGATAAACTCTTTAAATCAACTGCGTAGAGATAGCCCAATTCTAAATTTGACATCAGATGCATTGAGAAATACACCGTTCTGTCATTGAGCAGTTCCATGAGGTTCTCATTTTTTTGAAAAAGGGTATCAAAGTCAGACATCCCCTCCATCAACTCCTGAAGATAAGGGTGGGTTTGTATGTACTGCCAAGGTTCAGAATTTCGTATCTCTTGCCAATTCACCCAGGGATTACTGGTCTCAACAATAACAATGGCATCATTTGGAATTAAAGCCAATGGATTATCCTGCTGCTGTTTTGCAGGAAGAATAATATAAATGATTGAAATTCCAAGAAGTAAAACGATAGTAAGAAGTGGAATGAGTATCCACTTTACACTGGATTTTTTCATAAGTTTTTCAACGCTTTGATGATACTAAAGGCCTTATCTGCCTGTATGTCATCTACCAAAATAGTAAATTCATTGGTTGTAGATATCACTTCGTACAACACAATTCCTTCCCATGCTAAGCGTTGAAAGATAAAATAGTAAATTCCAGGAACCGTTACATTCTCTGAGGGTAGCTTTACACTTACTGAGGCCAGTTGTTCAGCCTTCTGCGTGCATATTTCATTTTTAAAAATACGTTCGACGGTCTTCTCCAATCGATTTGACACAACAATATTGATTTCATTTACCCCTCTTGAAGAAGTGTAAAAAATATCTGGCATATTCTCGATCTCACGCATAAGTTCAAGCTGACTCGAAAGAATCGAAGGGGTCAGCTGAAACGTATAATCGGTGAGCGAAGAGCGCACTGTAATCTCACCAATATCTTTAAGCACTTTTACAATTTTGTGGGTGGCTAAGAATTCCAGATTCTCAGAAAGTCGCTTTAGGGCCATTACAATCGCTCCATCTCGCACTTCTTTTCGCAATACTTCTTCAACCTCTGGTTTGATGTAACGCGAGAGCGAAGTGAGATTTATAATGCCTTCAGATAAGGCTGTTTGCAAAAACGGTTTACGTCGAATATAACTTTCTACAACAGAAGATATGGTTTTCATACAGTTTGTGTTATTTTTTCGAATTTGTTACAAAAATAACAACTATCCGATAAAGTACTGTATATCTGCTATATGTTGAATGCTCGATACTTGATCAACCAGGGTTATACCCAAAAAATCAACCTGCATTTCTTTATAGATTCCATGGGTTTTCATAAAGTGAAATGTCGCCTTCTGAATGCGCTGAAGTTGCCTTGCCGACAATCTATAGATCAGATGCTCTTCATAAGTTGGGTCTTGCGTTGTTTTTACTTCATAGGCAATAATTCGATTTTGATAAAGTCCAATAAGGTCTACTTGGCATTTTAAAAAGCGATAGTCTTCTTTTAGAATACACACCTTGTTTTTTTGCAAATACGCCTTCGCTATTTCTTCACCTTTTAGACCAATTTTTGTTTTTAGCACAAGCTAAAGTTCGGCCAAGCTTCTATTATTTCTCGTATGATAAACGCTTATAAACGTATACTTAAACAGAACATTCTATTCTAAGACGATTTTAGTATCATTGTGTGTCACAAACTGTAAACACCATATGAAAAAAACGCTTGCACTCTTCGCTCTACTTTTTCTATTGGCCTGTAGTGAAGATAAAGATGAATGTCAAGGCACTCCCCGCTTTGATATACCCTGCCCTGCTATTTTTGATCCCGTCTGCGGCTGTAATGGGGTTACTTATGGCAATGCCTGTACCGCAACAGCATTTGGAATTCTGTCTTATGAACAAGGAAGTTGTGCCGATAACCTTTAAGCCTCTTGTAAAGCATTAGAATTGTCTATTTTTGAACTGCCAATCAAAGATGAATTGAAGGACACTTCTATGAAACTGAAGAATAGATACACCATAACCGCTGCACTACCCTATACTAATGGCCCTATACATATTGGACATTTAGCCGGAGTCTATGTACCTGCAGATATATTTAGTCGTTATCTAAGACAAAAAGATAAAGATGTCGCTTTCATTTGTGGAAGTGATGAACACGGCGTAGCTATTCCTATGCGCGCCAAAAAAGAAGGAAAGGAACCTCAAGCTATTATCGACACTTATGACAAGATGATTCGAGAATCTTTTGAGCGCTTTGGAATAACCTTTGACAACTATTCAAGAACTTCAAGAGCCATTCATCACGAAACAGCCTCTGAATTTTTTAAAGAACTCCATGAAAAAGGGGTCTTTGAAGAGCAAGTTTCCGAACAACTTTACGATGAACAGGCGCAGCAGTTTCTGGCGGATCGTTTTGTAACGGGTACTTGTCCAAAATGTGAGAGTCCTGAAGCCTACGGTGATCAATGCGAAAAATGTGGAACTTCACTTAATGCTACAGATCTCATCAATCCGACTTCAACGCTTAGTGGTAGCAAACCCAGTTTGAAAAAAACAAAACATTGGTTCTTACCGCTCAACAATTTTGAAGGATTTTTAAAAGACTGGATTCTCGAAGAGCACAAAGAAGACTGGAAACCCAACGTTTACGGTCAGTGTAAATCTTGGATCGATGACGGGCTTAAACCTAGAGCCGTAACCCGAGATTTAGATTGGGGAATCCCCGTACCAGCTCAGTATGAAGGAACTCAAAAAGTGCTCTACGTTTGGTTTGAAGCCCCGATTGGTTATATATCCTCTACCAAAGAATGGGCTGAACGTGAAGGTAAAGATTGGCAACCCTATTGGAAGGATGAAAAAACAGAATTAGTGCATTTTATTGGTAAGGACAATATCGTCTTTCACTGCATCATCTTCCCGAGTATTTTAAAAGCAAAGGGGGATTATATTTTACCTACACAGGTTCCCGCCAATGAATTTTTAAATCTTGAAGGTCAAAAATTATCCACTTCTAAAAACTGGGCTGTTTGGCTGCATGAATACCTTGAAGAGTTTGAAGGCATGCAAGATGTTTTGCGTTATGCACTCACTGCAAATGCACCTGAAACCAAAGACAACGATTTTACATGGAAAGACTTTCAAGCGCGAAACAATAATGAATTAGTCGCCATATTCGGAAACTTTGTGAATCGCGTTGTGGTCTTGATGCATAAATATTATGACGGAAGTGTTCCTGAAGTTCAAGAATTAAATGCGCACGAATTAGAAATTTTGGCTCAACTCAAGGACTTTCCTTCAAAAATAGAATCTTCTTTGAATCGTTACCGATTTAGAGAAGCCTTAGGTGAGCTCATGAATCTCGCGCGTTTTGGCAATAAGTATTTGGCAGATGCTGAGCCTTGGAAACGCATTAAAACAGAGCCAGATCAGGTGGCTCAGATCATGTATACGGCAATTCAGATCGTCGGTGCCCTTGCAGTACTGAGCGAACCCTTCTTGCCTTTTACCTCAGCCAAACTAAAAGGTATTTTAGGCCTAGAGCACACTCAAATTCATTGGAATGAAGTCGCTCAAGAATCACAGCTGATTAAAAGCGGTACAAGACTCAATGAAAATCAACTTTTATTTCGAAAAATAGAAGATAGTGAAATCGAAAAGCAATTGGAAAAACTAAACAATACAAAATTGGAAAACGCCTCTGAACAAAATCAAACAGCTATAGCTGAAATAAAACCCACAATCAAATTTGATGACTTCTCAAAATTAGATTTACGCGTAGGCCACATCATCAGTGCTGAAAAAATGCCAAAAGCAGATAAACTATTAGTTCTGCAGGTTGATCTTGGTATTGAAAAAAGAACGGTAGTCTCTGGAATAGCCCAACATTTCGAACCAAGTGAAATTGTTGGTAAGCAGGTAACCCTTGTCGCCAACTTGGCTCCTCGAAAATTACGCGGCGTTGAAAGCCAAGGAATGATACTTATGACAGAGAATGCAAAAGGTGAACTTGTTTTTGTAAATCCTGATCAGGATGATATTCCTGCTGGAAGCGATATCACTTAATGATACGTATTGCGTATCACCCTTGCTACTACCTCGACCTTCCTGAAGGTCATAGATTTCCGATGGATAAATATCGCTTACTACCGGAGCAACTCCTGTACGAAGGTCTATTTCAAAGCGAAAACTTTTTTGCCCCAGACAAAATTGCACTAGATAAAGTCTCCAGAGTGCACACTCAAGCGTATATCGATAAATTGCTGTCGCTACAATTGTCTAAACAAGAAATACGCAAATCAGGATTTCCCTTAAGTCAAGCACTCGTAGATCGCGAACAAATCATTGCACAAGGAACCATAAATAATGTGCATTACGCTATTGAAAGTGGCGTCTCTATGAACATTGCCGGCGGAACACATCACGCTTTTAGTGATCGTGCAGAGGCCTTTTGCTTCTTTAATGATCAGGCCATTGCTGCTCAGTATGTCTTAGACCAAGGAATAGCCCAAAGAGTGGCCATCATAGATTTAGACGTTCATCAAGGAAATGGCACTGCCGAGATATTTTCAACAGTGCCCGAAGTTTTTACCTTTTCTATGCATGGCAAGGCCAATTATCCCTTTAAAAAAGAACAATCTGATTTAGATGTTGAACTCGACAGTTCAATCAGTGATGAAGCCTATCTTCAATTACTTGAACAGCACCTCAAAGAAATTCATCAAAAATTTGCACCTCAGTTCATCTTTTACCTAAGTGGGGTTGATATACTCGAGTCAGACAAACTCGGTAAACTCAATCTCAGTATTCAAGCCTGTAAAAGACGAGACGCATTAGTGCTGTCATACGCAAAACACCATCAAATTCCAGTTCAAATATCTATGGGAGGAGGTTATTCTCCCCAACTCAGAACTATCGTTGACGCTCATACCAACACCTTCAGAGAGGCACACCGTATTTTTGCATAACTATTCTTCAATCAATTCTTTTTCTACAGGTTTACCCAACAACAAAACCTCACTGCACTTTACTTCAGTGATGAATTTTCGCTCACCCTTAACATCTTCATACGAGCGTGTTTGAAGCTTACCTTCAACGGCAATCTCTTTTCCTTTGCGAATGTACTTTTCTACAATTTGCGCAAGCTTTTCCCAAGCAACAATATAGTGCCATTGGGTATCTGTAATCAATTCGCCTTCGGAATTGGTATAGGATTCATTGGTAGCCATAGAAAACTTTGCCTTTTTTTTGCCACTTTTCAATTCTGATACTTCAGGGTCATTACCAACGTAACCAATCAACTGTACTTTGTTTTTTAATGCATTCATGTTTAAACTATTTTTTTCGAAAGGTCTGAATTGAATATCGCTGTAGCCGTCATTTAAACATGTACAAACGTTTTTATATATTTAAGAAACTAATGCAATAACTACTAAACAAGATAAATACTATGAAATCAAGAGGCTTACTTACATTGACACTTAGCTTGATTGCGAGTTTTACTTTCGGTCAAGAAGTCACTAGTGAATCCTTAAGCAATGCGTCATTTCAAGGAATGAGCTGGAGAAATATTGGGCCCTTTAGAGGAGGCCGAAGTGTGGCTTCAACTGGGGTACTCAAACAAGCCCACACCTATTATATGGGATCCACTGGAGGTGGTATTTGGAAGACCACCGACGATGGTTTAAACTGGAAAAACATCTCCGATGGATTTCTAAAAACAGGTACTGTGGGAGCTATTGCAGTTTCTGAATCAGATCCTAATGTGGTTTATGTCGGCATGGGAGAACACCCAGCTCGAGGGGTCATGACCTCTATGGGAGATGGTATGTACAAATCTATGGATGCAGGCCAAAGCTGGACGCACCTTGGACTCGATAACAGTAGACACATCTCTGATGTCATTATTCATCCCAGCAACCCTGATGTGGTTTATGTCGCCGTTCAAGGAGCGCAATATGGAGACTCTGAAGACCGAGGCATCTACAAAAGTCAAGATGGAGGAAAGAGTTGGTCGAAAGTGCTGTATGTGGATGAGCGCACCGGCGCTTCTTCTTTGACCATGGATATGAACAATCCTTTGGTACTCTACGCTTCGATGTGGGATCATAGAAGGTATCCATGGAAAATGGAATCTGGAGGTGCTGGTTCTGGCCTCTACAAGTCTGTAGACGGCGGAATGAATTGGACTAAAATGAGCTCGGGTCTTCCTGAAATGATGGGTAAATCGGGTATCTCTGTTTCTAGAGCGAATTCAAATCGAATCTTTGCCGTCATTGAAGCCGAGGGTGAAAAAGGAGGCGTATACCGCTCTGACAACCAGGGAAAATCATGGACACAAACCAGTAAAGATCGTATCCTAATTACCAGATCTTGGTACTACATGGAAATTTTCGCAGATACGCAAGATGAAAACACCGTCTATGTATTGAATGCCCCGATGTTAAAATCCATTGATGGAGGAAAAACCTTTAAACCCGTGGGAACACCTCACGGAGATAACCATCACCTGTGGATTCACCCTGAGAATAATTCAGTAATGATTAACTCCAATGATGGGGGAGCCAATATTTCCAATAATGGAGGGATGAGCTGGAGCACCCAATCCAATCAACCTACGGCACAATTTTACAGGGTAATTGCGGATCGAAAAATACCTTATTACGTATATGGTGGACAACAAGACAACAGTTCTGTAGCCATCGCGAGTCGAACCGATGATGGAGGAATAGACCACAAAGATTGGTTTTCGGGTCCGGGTTGTGAAAGTGCCTTTATCGCTTTTGACCCTGACAATCCTGAAATACTCTATGGAGGATGTTACCAAGGTATACTCGAACGATTTAATGTAAAATCATCCACACACAAAGAAATTAAAGAATATCCCGAATTAGGATTAGGAAAATATCCGAGCACTTTTAAATACCGTTACAACTGGAATGCACCTCTTTTGGTCGATCCTTTTGATGCGAGTGTCATCTATCATGCAGGTAATGTCGTCTTTAAAAGCACTGATAAAGGACAATCTTGGGCCGTAATCAGCCCAGACCTTACTCGAGATGAAAAAGACAAGCACAATGAAGGAGGTGGTCCGTTCACCAATGAGGGTGCTGGAGGCGAAAACTACAATACCTTGATGTCTTTAACAGCCTCTCAACACGAGCAAGGCGTGCTTTGGGCTGGATCAGACGACGGTCTAGTGCACCTCACTCAAGATGGAGGAAAAACTTGGAAAAACGTAACTCCAAAAGGAATTTCAAATTATATCGTCAACAGCATAGAGGTATCTCCTCACGATGCTGCAACCGCCTATATCGCAGTGATGGGATATAAAAATATGGACCTCACGCCTTATATTTTCAAAACCACTGATTACGGTAAAAAATGGAAACTTATCACCGATGGTATTGAGGGTGAGCACACTTTTGTGCGCGTGGTTAGAGAAGATCCCATTCGTAAAGGACTGCTCTATGCCGGAACAGAAACAGGATTGTTTGTAAGTACAGACGGAGGAGATCAATGGAATGCATTTCAATTGAACCTACCAGTAGTTCCAATCAATGACTTAACCATTGCAGACAACGACTTGGTGGCCGCTACTGCGGGAAGATCGTTTTGGATCTTAGACGACCTTGGATTTCTACAAGCTGCTGACGATACTTCTGTAAGTCAACTGTTCAGTCCGAAGACCACCTACAGAATTATGGGGGGTCAGAGCAGATCAACAACCCAAGGAACCAATCCGCTTCCAGGGGCCATTATCGATTATTACCTCACCGCAGCAGATGCTGAAAAAGACGTTAGGGTTGAAGTGCTCAACAGTAAAGGAGATCTCATCAGAACGTACAGCAGTGAAGCTCCTGAAAAGTTCAAAACCTGGCCCGGAGGTCCGAGTAAACCTTTGAGTCTTAAAAATACCGAAGGCTACCATCGTTTTCATTGGGATTTGAGACATGAACCCCTACCAAGCTTAGAAAACATCTTTGTTTTTGGAGGTCTCAGTGGTGCCAATGCCGCACCTGGAGAATATACGCTAAAGCTCTATATCGGTGAAGAAATGCAAAGTACAACTTTGGATCTTCAAGCAGATCCAAGAGTTGAAGCTCCATTGGCCGCCTACCAATCGCAGGAAGCTATGCTCAGTGCGCTCGATCAAATGCTCACTCAAATGCACGATGAAGTCAATTACGTTCGAACGGTAAAAAAAGAACTCAAATGGGCGCAAAAACGTCTTGATGAAGGTGATGAATTGTCGTCTGAAGCTCAAGATCTTATGGATAAAATCGTGGTTTGGGAAGAAAAAATCATCCAGCCTAAACAAAAAACCTTTCAAGATGTGATCAATTTTCACAATAAGCTTGGAGCAGACATGATTTATTTAAAGTCTTATATCGACTCTGACGATCCTGAACCTACACAGGGTGCACAGGAGCGATTCGAAGACC
The DNA here is from genome assembly GCA_011525015.1 of Flavobacteriales bacterium. GTDB lineage: Bacteria > Bacteroidota > Bacteroidia > Flavobacteriales > Flavobacteriaceae > UBA3478. Next base: position 28,809 of record WTJC01000002.1, on the reverse strand, counting down.
TCAGCGATCAGTGGAACGCCTTAGCCGATGAGAAAAAAAGTATTGATGAAGCTATTGCTAAGTTTAATGCCGCTTACTTAAAAGCAGCGGTACAACCCTTGAGCACAGAAGAGTAAAAAAGCACATCCCTTTCTGTTTTAAAGCTGCAGAGAGGGATGTTATGTTTTAACCAAAAATGATTCAATTTTGTGTGCAATGCGAACAAGAATTAAGAGGTAGAATTGACAAGCGTTTTTGTTCAGACAGTTGTAGAACTCAATACCACAATGAGGCGAATAGAACAAGAAACCAGCGCTACAACCATGTTCACCGAGGTCTTAAAAAGAACTATACCATCTTAAAAACATTCGCAAAAACAGGCAAAAGCAAGCTGCAGCTAAGAGAATTGATACTACTTGGATTTGAAACAACTAAGGTTACCGGGGTTAAGCTTGCAAAGTCCGGAAAAATAACATTTGAACTCTACGATTTGACCTACCGTATATCTGATAAAAACCAACTAGAATTTGTAAAAACATCACCGACTAAATCACAATTATGGCCTTCAGACTACTCAAAGAAAATTTAGGTGTACTCCTTATTTTTTTGGCTGCATTTATCAGCCTTAACACCTTAACTCCCTCAGCAGATCTCAACGAAGAGGTGGCTGCAGATGCCTATTCGCTCAAACGCGCCTTTGCTCATGTAGAACAAATGAGTCAAAGCGAGCACGGATTGGGTTTTGAAGCGCATTCTGATGTTCGCGGATATTTAATTCAAGAACTCGAAAAATTAGGTTTAGAAGTTCTGCTACAAAAAGGATACACCTCCGGTGATTGGGCCAATGTGTCTGAGCCCATCAATGTCATTAGCCGAATTAAAGGAAGTTCAGGAGAATCAGCACAAGCCTTGTTACTGCTTTCACATTACGACAGCTCACCGCACTCCTCCTTTGGAGCAAGTGACGCTGCCAGTGGTGTGGCGACTATTTTAGAAGGTATTCGTACGCTTCTCAACTCAAATGAGGCCCTTAAAAATGACATTATTATTGTCTTTACAGACGCTGAAGAATTAGGTCTAAATGGAGCTGATTTATTCGCCAATAATCACCCTTGGGCCGAAGAGGTAGGCTTAGTTTTAAATTTTGAAGCTAGAGGCAGTGGCGGTCCAAGTTATATGTTGATTGAAACCAACCAAGGAAACAGCAAGCTCATAAAGCATTTTGCCCAAGCGGGCATTTCACATCCTGTGGCTAATTCACTGGCCTATAGCATTTATAAACTCTTGCCTAACGATACCGATCTGACGGTTTTTAGAGAAGATAAAGACATCGATGGTTTTAACTTTGCGTTTATCGATGATCATTTTGATTACCACACTGCCCTGGATCGTGCCGACCGCTTAGATGCAGAGAGTTTAGCCCATCAAAAGACTTATTTAATGCCCTTATTGCAGTATTTCGGCAATGCCGATTTATCTGATTTAAAATCTGAGCGAGATCGTGTTTATTTCAATTTACCTGCGATCGGTTTCGTGCATTACGACAATGCTTTGATATGGCCCTTATTCCTGATTGTTCTTGGACTTTTTGGATGGGCTGTCTTTAAAAGATATACTACTGGAGGATGGTCTAAGTCTGTTTTAGGCAAAGCTTCGCTTTATGTTATCCTGACTGTTATTATCAACGGTATCATTGGCTATTTTTTCTACGATGTAATACAAAGTCTTTACCCTTCTTATAAAGACATGCTTCACGGGTTTACCTACAATGGTAAGTCATATATCGCGGCTGTGGTTGCCCTGAGTTTAGGAATTCAATTGCTGATTTTAGGGCGATTTAAATTTGACCCTAAACATGTAGACGTTCTACTCAGTGTAATGAGCTTTCTTTGGATTATTATTGCTGGACTTCTTCAGTATTATTTGGCAGGCGCAAGCTTCTTTATTTGGATTCCCTTTTTTATGAGCGTGACCTTGCTGCTAACTCATTACTATCCAGAGCACAAGTGGATACCTCAACTACTGACCATTCCAGCTGTGCTGATTTTGACTCCAATGATTGAGATGTTTCCTGTTGGTCTTGGCCTTTCGATGTTAGTAAGCGTAAGTCTGTTAGTGAGTCTATTGTTTTTTGCTTGTATCACTGTTGTATTTCAAATGGGGGCCTACAAAAAATGGAGTCTACTGGCCTTTGTTTTGTTTGGACTATTAATGGGCAATGCACACCTTAATTCAAGCTATAACGAGGAGCGTCCCAAGCCTACAAGTCTGGTTTATTTAAAAAATGAGGATGGAGCGTATTGGGCTACCTATGATCAGGTGCTTCACCCTTGGAATGCATCCTACTTCAATGATTCAAACGCTTCTAATGACACACCACAATTTGCAAGCAAGTACGGTTCTCGATTTCAACACCTAAATTCAGCTCCTGAAAAAGCGATTGCTGATTTTGAATTACAGATGACTAAAGACAGTATTATTGAAGATGTTCGACAGCTCGAATTCGAAATCAAAAACCATAGAAAGGTTCATCGTATCGAAGTTTTTGCAGAAGGTGCTTTGGTCAATTATGTTGAGGTAAATGAAAGCCCCTTATCTCCCCTGTTTTTAGCCTATAGAGGAAAGCGCTTATTTACGCACTACTTAAGCGAGGGAGCAAGCACTAAAATCTTGTTGCAGTTCGATAAAAACGAAGCTTTAAATCTAACGATTAACGAAATTTCAAATGACCTATTAACGCATCCTGAATTCAATGTTTCGGATCGGCCGCAGCAAACCATACCGATGCCCTTTGTAATTAATGATGCCATAATTCAACAAAAGTCGTTTCAATATTAATCGATAACTATAATTTTCTATAATCTCAAAATTGTTTATTACTTTGAGGCCTTAATTTTTTAGTATGAAAAAAGCGATCATTTTTGGAAGTTTCTTCTTAACCGCTCTAAACTTTGGTTTGGTGCAGGCTCAAGACAATGCAGCCTTACTTTCTCATTATGAAAAGTTTTACCGACAAATGCAGTTGCAAAATGATGTTGGCGGCATGATCAATGCACTCACTCATTTAAATGTCATCAGTCCATCTGTCGAACGGAGAGACACCTTAGCTTATATCTATATGAATAGCGAACAACACGTTCAAGCCATTAGCATTCTCGGTTTGAACTCCAGTGCCGAAGATTCAGATGTCGCTTTATCTGCCCGCGCCATTTCACTCAAAAATTTAGGAGATAATCAAAGAGCATTAAATGCATTTCAACTTTTATTTGACAAAAATCAAAGCCCTTTTACCGCTTATGAGGTGGCCGATCTCAAAATTTTGACTGGGAATACTCAAGCTGCCATGGAGGATGTCGAATTTGGGCTAGACAATGCTTCAGACGAAATGAATTATGCTTTTTTTGAAAGACAACAACCTTATCAAGTTCCGCTTAAAGCTGCATTTATGCATTTAAAGGCTTTAATCACTTTTAACGGTAAGAATGAAAATATAGATGAGGCTGTCGCGATTTTTGATGAGGCCTTGAAAATGGCTCCTAATTTTAATTTAGCAGGCTTGAGCCGCCAAGCACTTTTAGAGCGCAAAGAACAAAACCAAGCGCAATAATTACTTATTACGCAGGGCCTCTATTAGGCTTTGATCATGCTCTTTTTTAAGGGCTACAAGCTGATCAACATCTTCATTGGGAACGGCAATAGACAATACATAATGTCTAATTTTCCAACCTTGATCTGTGAGCATGAGAATACCAGATCCTCTACACAGTTCCATTTGTGTACTCAACAACTCGTCAAACCAGGCGTATTTTTGGTTTTCATCCATGTAAATATTGCGTTCAACTGCGGTGAAACTCCAAGCTTTACCTCGATCGAAATAAGGTTTAGCAAAGTCCATGAATTCCTGTTTATTCCAAAGTTCTTCAGCGTCGGTTCCAATAAAGATAGACTGCTGGTCCATCAAAGAAAAATAGGTGTCAAAACTGGCGTCTGCCGCAGCTTTATGCCACTGATCGAGTACTGATGTAATTTGTTCTTTCGCATCAAGACTTTGCTGAGCTTGAACAAAAAACGGTAATAAAACAAAAAAGAGAAGTCGTTTGATATTAGGGCTAGTTTTCATCTTTGAGTTGGTATTTTAATTGTGTGCTAAGGGCGTTCATAAACTCAATCCATTGATTGTAACTGTTTAAAAAATTTGCACCCGAAGTGTTGATGGGAGTTTTATCTAATAAATCAGCTTTGAGCTGCAGTAAAAAAGTTCGAAGTAATTTTTGACGGCTTTTGATCATTTGATGATTGAAAACTTCAGGATAAGCCGAATTCGCAAGCTCAGTCTCTTGAACAATTAAGTCTTCGACAGCCAAGAGCATTTCAGATTCATTGGTCGCTCTTACGAGATTTTCAAGTCCGAGTTGAAATTTCATAAAGGCACCCCAATTTTCGACCAAACTAAAGGTTTGTTCATCCAACAAACTCAAATCGTTGCGATCGAGCCCCCAAGTAGCGAGCTGATTTTCTGTTGCTTTGACTTCTTGGCCTGCTCCTTCAGGTTTAGCCTCAGTACTATTGTTTTTAGCAGTACATCCCAAGACTAAAAAAGCCGTACTGAAAATCAAAAAATTTCTCATAAATCAAATGTACTGACAGAATTTGAATTAATTTTAGAACTACTAAGCTAACTAAATCCCCATGAACGATAATCGCATTTTAATTATCGGTAGTGAAGGTCAATTGGGCATTGAGCTCTGCGAGGCTCTGCAGAAGTACTATCCAGACGAGACCATCATAAGAGCAGACATTCGTTCAAGTACGCATGCTTCAAATACGCCTTTTGAGTTTTTAGATGTGACTGATGCCGACGCTATCAGAGCGCTTATCGATAAACACCAAATCACAGAGGTTTATCTCTTGGCTGCACTGTTGAGCGCTTCAGCAGAAAAAAACATAAAACAGGCGTGGAAGGTCAATATTCAAGGACTTTTGAATTTACTTGAATTGGGTAGAGAAGGCGTCATTCAAAAATTGTTTTGGCCTTCGAGTATCGCCATTTTTGGTTACGAAAGTCAACGTGAACAATGTCCTCAAAATGGAATTCACAAACCCATTACCGTATATGGAATCAGTAAACTCACTGGAGAGCATTGGTGCCAATACTATCACCAGAAATACAACTTTGATGTTCGAAGCATTCGGTACCCTGGCCTAATCAGTTTTAAGAGTCCACCGGGAGGGGGAACTACCGACTACGTTATGGATATGTTTCGAGCAGCTACTGCAGAAACCGAAATGCGTTGTGCCATAAATCCAGAGAAGGCGCTCCCCATGCTTTATATATCAGACGCTGTTGAGGCGACCATACAATTGATGCATGCAGAATCTTCTAAAATAAGTGTCAGAGATTCGTACAATATCGGAGGCATGTCTTTTTCACCAAAGCAATTGGCCTTGGCACTGCAAGAACGATACCCACATTTTAGACCCGAGTATCAAAGAGACTTCAGGTATGATATTGCGGAGAGTTGGCCCGATAGCATGTCGTACAAAGAGGCGAGTTATGACTGGAATTACCAACCCAAAATAGACTTTGAAAAAATGATGTCTATTATGACCAGTAATATGGGGGTTACAGCGAATTAAGTAACCTCTGTTACTTAGATTTTTAAATCATAGTTGTAATTTTGACATATGATCACTGCTATGGAAATCATTTGGTCTAGTATCAAAGGAAGCGCAAACTGGTTTATGCGCTCGGTTACCTTTGACGTTCCTTGGTATCAAAACTTTTTTTGGGGATTGATTCTCATCTCAGCTTTGGTTTACAGCCTTGAGTTGCTTTTTCCTTGGAGAAAAAATCAAAAACCCATTCGAAAAGATTTTTGGTTAGACCTCTTCTACATGTTTTTCAACTTTTTCGCCTTTAGCATTGCAATCAGTGGCATTTACAGTTTGCTGGGAGAATTCTTTAGTACCATTGGAATACAATACAACAGCATTCAGCTCATTGATCTCAGCGGTTTAAGTATTTTTTGGAGCCTTCTGATTTTCTTTGTCTTGCTGGATTTTGTGCAGTGGCTTACTCATATCGCGCTGCATCGATTTGAGGCCTTGTGGAAATTTCATCAGATTCATCACAGCGTTAAAGAAATGGGCTTTGCAGCACATATGCGTTATCACTGGATGGAAAACATTTTATACAAGCCCTTGAAAACAATTGGGGTTATGCTCTTGGGCGGATTTGAACCTGAACAAGCGTACATCGTTCATTTCGTAGCCATATCCATCGGGCACCTCAACCACGCGAATTTGAAATTGGACTACGGTATTTTGAGGTATGTATTCAACAATCCCATAATGCACCTTTATCACCACGCCTACCATCTGCCTAAAGAAAAAAACCAGGGCGTAAATTATGGAATCAGTTTAAGTGTTTGGGATTATCTTTTCGGCACGAATTACATCCCTGATCAAAACGGTAGTATTGAATTGGGTTTTCCTGGAGATGAACATGTTCCAGAAGGATTTGGAAAACAATTCGTACACGGTTTCAAATCGAAGAACCCTTAGCCCTTTTCAAGTTGATTCAAATCGATGATAAAATAATATCCCAAGACCTGCTTGAAGAACACTTTCTATGTGATTTAAAAGCCTGCAAAGGCGCCTGCTGTGTCGAAGGAGAATACGGTGCCCCTCTCGAAGATGAAGAACTTTCAATTCTCGAAAAAAACCTGCCTAAAATCAAACCTTTTTTAAGTGAAGAGGGTATTGAAACCATCGCCCGAAAGGGAAGCTTTGTCAAAGGAGAAGACGGAGAGTGGGAAACTCCTCTAATTCGAGGAAGAGATTGCGCATACGTGGTTTACGACAAGTATAAAATCGCAAAGTGTGGTATTGAGGCCGCCTATAATGCAGGAAAAATCGACTTCAAAAAACCCATAAGTTGTCATCTCTATCCGATTCGACTCACTCGCTACAACTCATTCACTGCAGTAAATTACCATCAGTGGCATATCTGTAGCCCTGCATGTGATTTAGGGAAAACCCAAAAATTAAAGGTCTTTGAATTTTTAAAAGAGGCCATCATTCGCAAATTTGGTGCGCAGTGGTATGCCAAGCTCGAAGCCGCTTCAAAAGTTAAACAAAACCCATCCTAGTTCGAGCGAATAAATTTCGCTTCAACTTTGTCAACTTTATTGAATTCCTACTGTCGTTGACCTAAGGGTACATTTCAACAATTTCTGTTAAAAACTTCGGGGCAATTCTCGTTAAACAGTCCGAAATCAATGCATGTCTTTTATCATCTTTGTTAGTCCCGAGAAATATGAAATACTAAAAGAAAAGAATATGTCAACAGCAATTGAACCCATTTTAGAAGACAACAAAGACCGTTTCGTAATATTTCCAATCCAGCATCACGACCTGTGGCAATGGTACAAAACGGCTGAAGCCTCATTTTGGACTGCAGAAGAAATTGACTTATCTCAAGACCCTAATGACTGGAGTAACAAGCTCACCGATGACGAGCGTTACTTCATCAAACACATCTTGGCCTTCTTCGCAGCCTCTGACGGAATCGTAAATGAAAATCTCGCTGAAAACTTTGTAAATGAGGTGCAATACTCTGAAGCCAAATTTTTCTACGGATTTCAAATCATGATGGAGAACATCCACTCAGAAACCTATTCGCTTCTGATTGACACCTATGTCGATGACGAAAAAGAGAAGGATGTGCTCTTCAAGGCCATAGAGAATTTCCCTGCCATTAAGAAGAAAGCAGACTGGGCATTGCGCTGGATCGAATCTCCAAGCTTTGCTGAGCGTCTTATCGCTTTCGCTGCTGTTGAAGGAATTTTCTTCTCTGGAGCCTTTTGCTCTATTTTCTGGTTGAAGAAAAGAGGGCTTATGCCAGGACTTACCTTCTCCAACGAATTGATTTCAAGAGACGAAGGATTGCACTGTGATTATGCGGTACACCTTCACAATAAGCACTTGGTGAATAAAGTGCCTAAAGAGCGAATCAAAGAAATCATTGTAGATGCACTCAATATCGAAAGAGAGTTTATCACAGAATCACTGCCAGTAAGTTTGATTGGTATGAATGCCAAACTTATGACGCAGTACCTGGAGTTCGTAACAGACCGTTTATTGGTTGAGCTCGAATGTGAAAAAGAGTACAACGTAAGTAATCCGTTCGACTTTATGGATATGATTTCACTTCAAGGAAAAACAAACTTCTTTGAGAAGAAAGTGAGTGAATACCAGAAGGCAGGAGTGAAAAACTCAGCAACTAAACCAAGCACAGAGGAGTCCTTCTCTTTTGATGCCGACTTCTAATAGATCAACAATTAACTTAACCTACTTTAACACCCCCTGAGATATGCATGTAATCAAAAGAGATGGTAGAAAAGAGCCTGTAATGTTCGATAAAATTACAGCTCGAGTTCGTAAACTATGTTACGGACTTAACGATTTAGTCGACCCAGTAAAAGTCGCAATGCGCGTCATTGATGGTCTTTACGACGGAGTGACTACTTCAGAATTGGACAACTTAGCAGCTGAAATTGCCGCTACCCTAACTACCACTCACCCTGATTACGCAAAACTAGCAGCTCGTATATCTGTTTCTAACCTTCATAAAAACACCAAAAAATCGTTTTCTGAAACGATGAAGGAGCTTTATGAATACATTAACCCAAGAACAGGTAAAGAAGCACCTCTTCTTTCAAAAGAAGTTCACGATGTCATTCAAGAGAATGCCGACAAGCTTGACTCTGCTATTATCTACAATCGCGATTTTAGCTATGATTATTTCGGTTTCAAAACTCTTGAGCGCTCATATCTGTTGAAGTTAAATGGAATGATAGCCGAACGCCCCCAACACATGCTAATGCGTGTTTCTGTCGGAATCCACTTGAACGACCTTGACGCAGCTATCGAGACCTATGAGCTCATGTCGAAGAAGTACTTTACACATGCAACGCCTACTTTGTTTAACTCAGGGACACCTAAGCCTCAAATGTCTTCGTGTTTTCTTTTGACCACTAAAGAAGACAGTATCGATGGTATTTATGACACGCTCAAGCAAACGGCTAAAATTTCGCAATCTGCTGGTGGAATAGGTCTATCTATCCACAATATCAGAGCAACAGGTTCGTACATTTCAGGAACCAACGGAACCTCAAATGGTATTGTTCCCATGCTTCGAGTCTTTAACGACACCGCACGTTATGTCGATCAAGGTGGAGGAAAGCGAAAAGGAAGTTTCGCCATTTACTTAGAACCTTGGCATGCGGATATTTTTGATTTCTTAAATCTGAAAAAGAACCACGGAAAAGAAGAAATGAGGGCTCGTGACCTGTTCTATGCGATGTGGATTCCAGATTTATTTATGAAGCGCGTAGAAGCTAACGAACACTGGACCTTGATGTGTCCAAACGAGTGCCCAGGTTTAGCAGATTCGCACAGTGATGAATTCGATAAACTCTACCTCAAATACGAGTCTGAGAAAAAAGGAAGAAAGACCATTAAAGCAAGAGAGTTGTGGGAGAAAATCCTCGAGTCACAAATCGAGACTGGAACTCCTTATATGCTCTACAAAGACGCTGCAAATAGAAAATCGAATCAATCGAATTTAGGAACTATAAAATCATCGAATCTCTGCACAGAAATTATAGAATACACTTCTCCAGATGAAGTAGCTGTATGTAATTTGGCCTCGATTGCACTACCTATGTTCGTTGAAAACAACAGTTTCAACCACGAAGAGTTATACCGTGTGACCAAACGCGTGACCAAGAACCTCAATCGTGTAATTGATCGCAATTACTATCCCGTAATTGAAGCAGAAAACTCTAATATGAGACATAGACCAATTGGTCTTGGGGTGCAGGGATTAGCGGACACCTTTATAAAACTGCGTTTGGCATTTACTTCTGATCAAGCTAAAGAACTGAACCAGGATATTTTTGAAACCATCTACTTCGCTGCTGTAGAAGCTTCTATGGAAATGGCAAAAGAAGAAGGTGTTTACAGTTCATACAAAGGTTCTCCAATTTCTCAAGGGAAATTCCAATACAACCTATGGGGTGTTAATGACGAGGATTTATCAGGAAGATGGGACTGGAACAAACTCAGAAAAGAAGTGAAGAAATCTGGAGTGCGAAACTCATTGTTAGTCGCACCAATGCCAACGGCTTCAACTTCACAAATCTTAGGTAACAACGAGTGTTTTGAACCCTACACATCTAACTTGTACACCAGACGAGTTCTGTCTGGAGAGTTTATTGTTGTTAATAAGCACCTCTTAGAAGACTTGGTAGAATTAGGTTTGTGGAATGAAGATTTAAAACAAGAGCTCATGAGAGCCAACGGATCTATCCAGCATATCGATGGTATTCCAGAAGACTTAAAAGAGTTGTACAAGACAGCTTGGGAATTGAGTATGAAAGATATCATTGATATGAGTAGACAGCGTGGTTACTTCATCGATCAGAGTCAATCATTGAATTTGTTTATGGAAGATGCGAACTTCTCTAAATTAACTTCAATGCATTTCTACGCTTGGAAGAGCGGTTTAAAAACTGGAATGTACTACCTGAGAACAAAAGCGGCTACAGACGCCATTAAGTTCACTCTTGACAATACCAAAAAGAAGGCTCCTGAGCCAGCTAAAGTGGCAGAAGCAGTAGCTACTGTCAAAAAAGAGGAATCCTCTGCTAGAAGTCAAGAAATCAACACACAGCCACTTACCGCTTTAGAATTAAAAGAGATGATTCAAAAAGCCAAAGAAAGTGAAGACAATGACGAAGATTGTCTAATGTGTGGCTCATAAACAGAGCTCATAACAAAATGAAAAACCTCGCACTTGCGAGGTTTTTTTTGCTTATACTTTAACAGTATATATTATTTAGATCCGTTTAATTGGGTGACCGTAGCAGAATTATTAGAACCCACTTCTCGAATACTGCTTGAATGCAGTAATCCGTTCTGATTGACAATGGCAATATTAGCGCCTCCTATTTGAATGATTCGATTGGAGTTCAAAATCCCTATCTGATTCGATAAAATAGTATTTTGATTGCCTTGTTGAAGGGTGTAGTTGTAGTTCTCATCTCCATTTTGTACTGATAGAACGAGATTTGAAGACCCTTCTTGTTTTTGAATACTGAATTGGCTGTTACCGTTTTGTGCAAGACCGGCAATATTATGTGTTCCTTTAGTTTGAATGTACCCCAAAGAAGAAACATCATTTTGGGCTATTGTCGCTTCATTCAGGTCTCCTTCAATACTTACTACAGCGATGGATTCTTGAGTTGCGTCGTCTTGAAAAATCCAGACTACATTTTGATCTCCTTTAATCTCAACAACTGCTGTTGAGGCGTCTCCTTCTTGATCTACTTTTGCCGTATTTGAATCAGAACCAGCTATGATAAAGTAATAGGCGGTGTTTTCATCGCCACTTTGATCGGTGTAAATGCTATTCTCATCACTATCGACAAGCGTAACTGCCACAGCATTACTTATTCCTTCTTGCTTAGAAATTAAAGTATTTTCATTTGAATGATCCAATTCTACAGTGCTCTTATTACCTTCATTTCCTTGGTAACTCAATATTTGATTTCCTTTAGAAGTGACTAAATCGGCCTCAAATACCTGGGCATTTCCAGACTGATAAACAGTCATGGTATTGTAATCTGAATAGGCTACAAGATCAATATTGAGATTGTTTTCGTAACCGTTGAACTGTTCTGCATAAATTGCATTTTTATCAGAATCAGCAAGTTTAACCACCCCATAAGTCTTTTCGGTGAACTTCTGCGTCATTCCAATAGCGTTGTTTTCAGATTCTATAAGAGAGGTTCCACTAAATGTTTTGGAGGCTTTTTCTTGAAATTGCGTTATAGTGTTTGAATTCGAACGCAGCAACTGTTGTACAATTGAATTCGAGCTTCCTGTCTGAAAAGCCGAAATTGCGTTCACATCACTCATCATCGCCGTAAAGATTGAAACATTTTCTTGACCAGCTTGTTTATTTATGTAGGTATTGACCAGAGCCTCTCGGACATTGATGTAATTTTGTTGTCGCAGTCCTATTTGCAATACAGTAAGCGTATTCAAATCACTGTACAGTCCATTTATTCGAAGAAGGTTTCTGTCGCCCTCTTGCAACATGCGCATTTGATTCAAATTAGATAAGGCCCAAAAAGAAGACAGGCGATTTGAGAGTCCTTTTTGGCCAGATTGCACCACATTTTCACTACTCAAATAAAACCCATTCAACGAAGCATTAAAGTATCCCTCTTGATCAAACCAAAGCTTGTTTTGATTTGAATTTCCTTCAAGGGTTGAAAAAGCTCTATTGATTCGTCCGTATTGAGTGGTGAGCTGTGAATTAGTATTTGAGTTGAAAATTGAATTTACCACTCTGTTGAGTCGACCTATTTGAATACTTTGATTTCGGTTGTTATTAGCATTACGATCAATAAGGGTTCCACTCGCATTAAGTCGACCAAGTTGTTTGGCTATGGCAGTGCTCCCATCAGAACTTCCTGTAATTAATGTGGTAACCCCATTAGCTCTTCCTCGCTGTACACTTAGAATTTTGGCAAAGTCAGAAAACGAAATAATTTGAATACCAAAGTTATTGTTGCCTTTTTGCACTCCTTTAAAACGTGAAAAATCAGCGCCTTCAAAGGCTAAGGCGTAAAGGTTGTTTCGCGTTCCCGATTGCGAGAAAGTGAAGTTATTGTTGTCTGAATTATTGATAAAAAATAAATCCAATTGATTCTCAAAACCATCTTGTACACTGTTAACAAAATTGAACTCACTTGCCTTACCTGAAACAGCAGATGCATTAGCCGTTCCCTTTTGAGCGACAACAATATCATTACTACTTGAGTTGAGTAGGTCAATGACTGAGGTATTCTCTTGAGCAAGAGCCCCAACAGAACAAAAAAGTAAGAAAAGAAATTTTCGAATCATAATTATCTTTCACTACTAAATATAAAGAATCAATCTCTTGAAGGGCAGATAATTAGACGCATCTTGTTAGAAGATTATCAACACAGAGTAGCAGGGTTTTAAACCCCTTTAAAAACAAGGCTTTTTGAGACGAGATCATTAGAGTTGAGACAGTAATTGAGTTTTGAGATTATTCTTACCCCAGAGGCAAGACATCGGTCTCAAACAAAAAAAGCCCCTCTTGAAGAGGGGCTTTCATTGTGAAGTAATAATCTAAAATTCTATTACATTCCTATTTGCATAACACTTACAGAGTTACCCATTCCGGCTATAGTAACCATACTTGAATTACCAGCTCCCATTTGAGAAACCTGAGTGAAGTTATCCATTCCATTTTGAGCGACAACGCTTAAGTTTCCAGCACCGATTTGTTGTGCTTGAGCAACGTTATCTACACCTAACTGTGCAATAAAGCCTGCGTTAAATGTTCCTTCTTGTGAACTGTATGCTACATTACCTTCACCTGCTTGTAGTGAAACAGAAAGGTTTAATGAACCATCTTGAAGAGTCGCTGCATCGTTTTCTACACCTGCTTGAGCAATCGCTGAGAAGTTAACAGGGCCATTTTGTTGGATTCTACCTCTGTTCTTCTCACCAATTTGCGCAACTAGTGCAAATGAAGTGTCAGACTGACCTTTTTGATTAATTCTAGCCTTGTTCTTGTGACCGATTTGAAGTGTTACAGCAGCACTGTAATCTCCAGCTTGTCTGATTGTGGCTTTGTTTTTAGAGCTACCCATAGCTACAACTGAAGCGGCTAAGTTGTGATCTCCTTTTTGGTTGTGCTTGATTTTATTCTTGTCAGCATCCATAAGGGGAGCGATGTATGATTTGTTGTAGTCTCCTGACTGAAGAACAGTAATTTCATTCATATCTGAATCACCTAAAACCCATACACGTGCATCATTTTCCATTCCTGATTGGTCTACATAAACGTCATTTTCATCAGAACCTCCAGCTACAATGATTCCAGATGCATTTTCTACACCTGTTTGAACAACTGTTACAAAGTTAAGGTCTGAACCCGCTACTAAAACCCCTGAGTACTCAGAAACCCCACCTTGAGCTGTCAATACGTCATTTTCATCTGCGTTAAAAAGCACAGTATTTGACATTGACTCTTCGTCATCCCATTGGAAAGTTTGAACTAGGTTGTCATTTGAGCCCACCAAAACACTTAATGAACTGGATCTAAGTGCTGTATCTTGCCATCCCAAAACATAGTTATTATCTGAGCCGAATAAAGCTGTTATATTACTAGTACGACTAGAAAAGTCAGAGTAACTATTGACAATATTATCGTCAGAATTGACAAAAACTGAAATTTGATCTGTTCTTGATGAAAACCATGCATCCATGTCAAGGGTGTTACCATCAGAACCATAAGCACCTACAAAAGAAAATGTGCGGTTCGAAACTAATGGATTTTGGTCAAATTCATTAAAATCCGAATTCTCCAATTCAAAATAAGATTCATTTCTATTTCCAATTACATCTGAATAAACAAGGTTGTAATCAGACTTGTACATGTCAAGAGTTGTTATGTTTCTATTACCCGAATTTGTGGTCCATGAGAAATTCCCGTCAGACTTGTAATAGCTCGTCAAAGAAAGGTTTCTATTTCCATACGCATCAGCCCATGCCCAGTTGTCGTCAGAACGTCTCATTTCAAGAGCACTCATATTTCTATTTCCGAACTGATATTGAGAAGTCCAGTTGAAATCCGATCTTACTAGTTTTTGGTATCCTACATTCAGATTTCCAACTTGTAATGCTTCAACATAATTTATGTCTGAACCTCTTCTTACTATGGCCTCAGAACCATTTCCGTTACCGAATTGACCAACCTCAATTAAATTATCATCAGAACCTCGTGCCACTCTCACTGATGATCCGTTACCTGCACCCGCTTGTGCCACAAAAATCAAGTTGTCATTCGAATTTCTAGTTACAACTACTCCAGAACCATTGAAGGCTCCATCAGAGTCAACTGTCACTTCGTTACCGTCAGAGTTACGCGTAAGCAAAACTCCTGATCCGTTTCCTAAACCATTTTGAGTTACAGTAACTTCATTGTCATCAGAACCCAAATAAGCTCCAACTTCTGAATAATTACCTATTCCAGTTTGGCCAACACCTACAATGTTTCCATCTGCAATAGATTCTACAGCTGATTCGTTGCCTAAACCAACTTGTAATACACTAACATCATTGTCGCTACCAACAATATTGACGTCAGAGTCGTTATTTTGTGCAAAGGCCATAGTTGCTCCAAGCACAAAAACATAAGTCATAAGATTTTTCATATTTAGTTTTAATTAAAGGTTTACTCTTTTCAAGTAACGACCATTATTCAAAAATCAAAAAGACCTAATGTTATGTTTTTGAGCGAGTTATCAACCTATGTGTATAAAGGAGGCTAAAACCCTTGATATTACTGACTTTTAACTTGTGACATAAAAGTTAATTTTTGTTAATAACTGAAAAAATCGGATAAAAATTCTCACAAAAACTTGTAAGCAATGGATGATAGAAAATATAAAATGAGTCATTTTATCAATAAACAACAAGACCAAAAAAGAGCTTAATTTCAGCTGTTTCTAAATATACCAATCAGTATAACTCATGACTTTAAACACCGCTTTTTCAATAAAGATACTATTTGGTATAAAAAAAGCCTGAATCTCGCAAGATTCAGGCTTTAAGCTTATTAGAGGTGCTGTTTACAATGACCAGGCTCTACCTTGAGTCAACTCTTCAACGTCTGCACAGCCTACGTAAGGTCCTGGTACTGGTAAATACGCCAATACCTCTTCACCGATGTATTCAGTGTTTTTGTAAGCGCTAATCGCAAGGTTTCGAATTTCATTAGCAAAGCTTCGAGCAGCAACCTCTTCTTCCAAAGATGCTTCTTCTCCATTCATCTTTGCCATCTGGTATGCTCTTGATGCCTCAGCATGTTTCTGTGCTGTTTCTTCATCTAGCTCTCCATAAAAAGAGGTCAATGCATTTGCAATCATTTCGTCGCTTAAATCATTAGGACTATCCACAGAAGACATGGACAATGTTTGACCCATACATGCATTGAGTAGCATTTGAACCTCTGCCTTTCGGGCATCGTCAAATGTTGCATTGGCCAGCTCATCGATAAAAACGTGTACGTTGAGTTCTGTAGCACTAGGTGTATCTGTCTTTGGTAATAAGACATCTAACATCCTTCCCACAAATTCTCCCTGATCTTGAGAAAAGAATTTAGGAGTCCAATCTGCGAATTGGCTATTCTGACAACTTTCAAGAATACTTAAGAAGGTTGGAGTAGCTACGGCAAAGCCAAAGACTTTACCCATATTTTTAAGTGCGGTTCTTCTTTCCATAATTAAATGTTTCCTTTTTTGAGTTCATTTACGGCATGATCAGCAGCTCTTGCTGTAAATGCCATGTAGGTTAGTGATGGATTAACACATGCTCCTGAAGTCATAAATGCTCCATCTGTAACATATACGTTTTTGACAGCATGTAATTGATTGTATCCGTTAACGACTGATGTTCGTGGATCTCTACCCATACGAGCGGTACCCATTTCGTGAATTCCGTTTCCGAATCCGTAATAGGCATCATAACCCATTACGTCTTTGGCTCCGGCCTTTTTCAACATTTCGACGCCTTGTTCTTGCATGTCTTTTCTCATGGCAAGTTCGTTATCTCTGATCTCGGCATCAAAGGTCACAGTCGGAAGTCCCCACTGATCTAAACGATCGTAATCTAACATCATTTTGTTATCGTGATAAGGTAAAATCTCACCAAAAGCAGTCATACCGATATTCCAATCTCCGGGTTGGAAAATGGCATTTTTAAGCTCAGCTCCAAACCCTCTAGTTTCTGCGATTAAATCAGTGAAATTACCTCTAGATCCTCCACCTTGATAACCATATCCTCTTTTAAACTCTTTCATGTCAGTGCTGCCACCGATATTTCTAAAACGAGGAATATATAGTCCTGTCGGTCTTCGACCTTTGTAATATTTATCTTCAAAACCTTCAAAGCGACCCATGGCACCAGCTTTGAAGTGATGATCCATGATGTTGTGTCCTAATTCACCAGAATCATTACCCATTCCATTAGGAAAGCGATCTGATCTTGATTGCATTAAAATTGAAGTCGATGCAACAGCTGACGCACACAAGAAAACGACTTTAGCTTTGAATTCAAAAGTCTCTTTCGTTTCTCTGTCAATCACTTTAACTCCTGTTGCTTTTTGAGTATCCGCATCATACATGATTTCATGCACAATAGAATCTGGACGAAGTGTCATGTTGCCCGTCGCTTCTGCTGCAGGTAAAGTAGAACTGTTACTACTGAAGTATGCTCCAAAAGGACATCCTCTAATACAACGGTTACGAGTTTGACAACGAATACGCCCGTCACCCTCAAATTTCTTATCACTATTGATGTGTGCCGTACGACCCATAGTCACTACACGACCGTCATCAAATCCTGACTCTACTTTTTCACGGAAAACCTCTTCAACACAATTGTACTCAAAGGCTGGTTCAAAAACACCGTCCGGTAATTGCTTTAGTCCGCGGTTTTCACCAGAGACCCCGATATAGGCCTCGACTTTATCGTACCAAGGTTTGATGTCTTTGTAACGCACCGGCCAATCAACGGCTATACCCTCTCTTTTGTTGGCAGTAAAATCGATATCACTGTGTCTGTAGGATTGTCTACCCCACATAATTGAACGACCACCTACATGATAACCACGCATCCAATCGAATTGCTTGATTTCGTTATAAGGATGATCAATATCATCTACAAACCAATGTGCCGATGACATTCTTGTGGTATATCCAGTACGAGACTGTTTGGGTTGCCTTTTGAGCATTTCCTGAGTAGGAGTTTCACCGTGAGGATAATCCCAAGGATCGTTATTGGCAGTTGGATAATCTTCTCTGTGTTTTACCATTGGTCCTCTTTCAAGCACCAAGGTTTTTAATCCTTTCTCGCAGAGCTCTTTAGCGGCCCATCCTCCACTGATACCAGTTCCAACTACAATAGCGTCATAAGAGTCACGAGGTTCGTTGTAATAGAATTTATTCATGCTTAGTCTTCGGTTTAGAATATTAAATGTATAAATTCTTGCTTAAATTTTCTACATTTATTTAGAAATCTGTCAATTCAATTGAAAACAATTCAATTTCACACCTTTTTTTATAGAATTGCCAACCTTTAATAACAATAACTTAAACCGATGCTAAACTCTAATCTAACTTCAAAAAGCCTGCTGCTGGCGGCACTTATTAGCTTTACTGCTTGTAAACAAAAAGAAACAACGGTTTCCTCTGAAGAAACCACTCCAAAATATCAACTATCACTTGCGCAGTGGTCGATGAACAAACAAATTCGAAACGGAAGTATGGACCCCTTTGACTTCGCCAAAAGAGCAAGTGAAATGGGATTTGAAGGCATTGAATACGTCAATCAACTCTACAGGCCACATTTCGAAAATGCAGAAAGTCCTGAAGCGGGTATGCAATCCTTCATAGAAAAATCACTCGCAGCAAGCCAGGCACACAATGTTCGCAACGTATTAATTATGATTGACGGAGAAGGAAACCTCTCTGCTGAGGACGAAGCAGAACGAAATCAAGCTGTCGAAAATCACAAAAGATGGGTAGATGCTGCCGCAGCTCTTGGATGCCACTCTATTCGCGTTAATTTGCACGGAAGTTCAGATCCAGATACCTGGGTAGAGACCTCTGTACTGGGAATGAAAGCTCTAGGGACGTATGCCTTAGACAAAGGCATCAATATTATTGTAGAGAATCACGGCGGCCTTTCTTCGAATGCTGCAAAGCTCTCAGAAGTATTGAAAGCTGTTGATATGCCTAACTGTGGTTCACTGCCTGATTTCGGAAACTTTTGCATGGCCTCAGAATACGGAAGTACAGGTGAACGCACATGTACTGACGAGTATGACAAATACCTTGGTGTTGAAGAACTAATGCCCTATGCAAAAGCAGTTAGCGCTAAAACTTACACCTTTGACGAGCAAGGAAATGAGCGCGATATTGACTATGCCAAAATGATGGAAATTGTGAAGGCTTCAGGTTACGAAGGTTTTATTGGCGTTGAATTTGAAGGTGATGAACTCACCGAAGAAGAGGGTATTATGGCTAGTAAAGCCCTTATCGAAAAATCACTGCTTCAATGAAAAATAGCACTCGATTACAATTGTCCCTGATGATGTTTTTAGAATTTTTCATCTGGGGCGGATGGTTTGTCACCTTCGGTATTTTTCTCAGTGAAAATTTAGGCGCTACTGGTGCAGAAGCTGCAAAAGCTTTTTCTACTCAATCTTGGGGCGCCATTATTGCTCCTTTTATTATAGGTCTCATTGCAGATCGATTTTTTAACGCCGAACGCATATTGGGCGTACTTCATTTGATCGGGGCTTTGTTGATGTATCAAATGTCACAAATCACTTCATTTGAAGTGTTCTACCCTTATGTGCTTGGTTATATGATTGCCTATATGCCCACTCTGGCCTTGGTAAATTCGATTTCATTTCACCAAATGAGCGACACCGCAAAGGAGTTTTCAAGCATTCGAGTTTTTGGAACTGTGGGCTGGATATTGGCCGGTATGGCCATTTCGTATCTCTTTCAGTGGGACAGTCAAGAAGCTATCGCTCAAGGGGCAATGAAAAACACCTTTTTAATGACAGCAGCTGCATCGGCTCTTTTGGGTGTTTTTAGTTTTACCCTTCCCAAAACACCACCGTCTACACAAAAAGAAAATGTAAGCCTAGCCAAAATATTGGGATTAGATGCTTTGAGTTTATTAAAAGAACGCAACTTTTTAATCTTTTTTATCGCCTCGGTCTTAATCTGTATCCCTCTGGCATTTTACTATCAAAACGCAGCGCCTTTTTTAAGTGAAATTGGCATGGCGAATCCCGCCGCCAAAATGTCTATTGGTCAAATTTCAGAGGCCTTATTCATACTGGCATTACCTGTTTTCTTCAAACGATTTGGATTCAAAAAAACCATTTTAATTGGAATGCTCGCTTGGGGCGTTCGTTATTTGCTCTTTGCTTACGGAGATGTGGGTGAAAAAGCCTTTATGCTGCTTATCGGTATTGCGCTGCACGGAATTTGTTATGATTTTTTCTTTGTGTCCGGACAAATTTATACCGATGCCAAGGCAAGTGAAGAAAATAAAAGTGCTGCTCAAGGACTTATCACACTCGCTACTTATGGAGTAGGAATGTTGATCGGATTCGAAATAGCAGGGGGAATAGCTGATTACTATCTGGTCGATGAAATACACGATTGGAAAAGCATATGGCAGGTACCTGCAGTGTTCGCTGTTTTGGTGTTTGTCTTATTCAGCCTTACTTTTAAAGACGAAAAAATAGACTATAACTCATAATAAATTAAACATGCCAAAACGAATAAAATTAGGAATACTTGGAGGTGGTGGAGACTCTCTTATTGGAATTGTTCACCGAATAGCCGCTTATATGCACGATGATTACGAAATCATCGGAGGTGTTTTTAATCCAGATAAAGCCATCAGTCTCGAATTCGCAGAAGAGATTGATATTCCTACCAATCGCATCTATGCCACCGTTGAGGAGCTCGTTGAAGAGGAGGCAAAACTACCCGAAGGAGAACGCGTTGAAGTGGTCAGTATTTTGACACCCAACTTTCTGCACTTTCCAATGGCTAAAACCCTTATGCAAGCGGGAATAAACGTCATCTGTGAAAAACCGATGACCATGACCCACGACGAGGCCACAGAACTGTTGGCGATTCAGCAAGAAAAAAATGTCCTTTTTGCACTTACGCATACCTATACGGGATATCCCATGGTTAGGCAGATGAGACAAATGATTAAAGCTGGTCTTATCGGTAAAGTACAAAAACTGGATGCACAATATTATCAAGGTTGGATCAACCCTATCATCCACGATGAAGAAAAACGCAAGGCAACTTGGAGGTTAGACCCCACAAAATCAGGTATCAGCTGTTGTATCGGTGATATTGGCACACACGCCTTTCAAATGCTTGAATACACTTCTGGCCTAAAGATCAAAAGCATCTTAGCAGACTTTAACCATGTATACGGCGACAATAAAATGGATGTAGACGGAACCGTACTCATCCGTGTCGAAGAACATGTAAAAGGAGTTATTCGCGCCTCTCAAATCGCGACTGCTGAAGAAAACAATTTTACGGTGGCCGTTTACGGTAAAACAGGAGCTTTAAAATGGGAACAAGAAAACCCAAACTACCTCTACTTCTTGCAAGAAGGCAAACCTCTTCAAGTGCTCAAACCTGGCCATCAGTACAATTTTGAGCAATCCTTAGAAGCGTCTAAGATTCCTCCTGGACATCCAGAAGGTATTTTTGATGCTATGGGTAACATTTACCGAGGAATGGCTAAGGCCATTAGAGGCGAAGAAGTAGATTCAGGGGCTTATCCCGGTATTCACGACGGAGTTCGCGGATTGAATTTTATCGAAGCCACTGTGGCATCGCACGACCAAGGAAATGTTTGGATTAAACTAGACGACTAAATATAAACTATGAAAACAATTAAAGGACCTGCAGTCTTTCTGGCGCAATTTGTCGACAGTAAAGCGCCCTTTAACACCTTGGACGGAATGTGCAAGTGGGCGGCAGATTTGGGCTATAAAGGAATTCAAATCCCCACATGGGAACACTTTTTAATCGATTTAGATTTGGCTGCCGAAAGCCAAACCTATTGCGATGATTTAAAGGGAAAAATCAACTCCTACGGACTTGAAATCACTGAACTTTCTACGCATCTTCAAGGACAATTGGTTGCGGTGCACCCGGCATACGACATCATGTTTGATAATTTTGCGCCTGATGCCGTGAAAAACAATCCTAAAGCGAGAACGGAATGGGCTGTTGAAACCGTTAAAAAAGCAGCAACAGCTTCTCGAAGACTCGGTATTAAAGCACATGCCACCTTCTCTGGAGCCTTGTTGTGGCATACTGCCCACCCTTGGCCTCAACGACCACCTGGTTTAGTTGAAACCGGATTTGCGGAACTGGCGAAGAGATGGATGCCTATATTGAATCATTTTGACGAGGAAGGGGTAGATGTGTGCTATGAAGTTCACCCGGGTGAAGACATACACGATGGAGATACTTTTGAGCGCTTTTTAGAGGCGACAGGAAATCACAAAAGGGTAAATATTCTCTATGACCCTAGTCATTTCATCCTTCAACAATTAGACTACATCACCTATATCGATCACTATCACGAGTTTATCAAGTCTTTTCACGTAAAAGATTCCGAGTTCAATCCTACCGGAAAAAAAGGAGCATTCGGCGGTTATAACGACTGGCAAGATCGCGCAGGGCGTTATCGTTCGCTCGGGGATGGTCAAATAGATTTTGCAACCATCTTTTCGAAACTCACACAGTACGGATGCGATGTTTGGGCAGTAATGGAGTGGGAATGCTGCATCAAAAGTCCTGAACAGGGAGCACGTGAAGGTGCACAATTCATCGCAAAACACATTATAGAAGCCACAGAAAAAACATTCGACGATTTTGCTGGAGGCGATTTAGATCAACAAAAACTAAACAACATTTTAGGCATATGAGAACAATAGTATTAAGCACTTTAGCCGCTTTAGTATTGCTGGGATGCAAGAACAACGCAAAACAAACAGAAGAAAATACTTCAATGGCTGCTGAACAAGAAACAACCTCTTTAGAATGGGAAACCCTATTTGACGGAACTTCATTTGACAACTGGAAAGTATACAATGGTGGAGAGGTGACTGAGCCTTGGACTATAGAAGAAGGCGCAATGGTCTTTAACCCTCCAGCGGAACGTCCAAAAGGGGCAACCTACGACCTGATTTCAAAAAATACCTATACCAATTTTGTACTCTCTATGGAATGGATGATAGCCGAGGGAGGTAACAGTGGTATTTTTTGGGGTATTCATGAAGATGAAAATTTCTATGCGCCTTATCAAACCGGCCCTGAAATTCAAGTCTTAGACAATGAGAGACATCCTGATTCAAAAAACGGTCTAAACCGACATGCAGGAGCTCTTTACGACATGGTAGAACCTAGTGAAGATGTCACTAAACCTGCAGGTGAATGGAACACTTGCACTATAAAAATCGACCACGAAAATAACATTGGTGAGGTTACCTTAAACGGAACTGTCATTGTGAGTTTCGCTGTAGACGGAAGCGAGTGGGACGAAATGGTCGCCAATTCAAAATTCGCAACTTGGGAAGGTTTTGGCGCGTATCCTGATGGACACATCGGTGTTCAAGACCACGGAGATCGCGTAGCTTACAGAAACATTAAAATTGCCAAACTATAATGAGAAGAGCATCAGTTTATTTGAGCTTAGGTTTAGGCCTAGTAGTAATGGCATGTGGAGCCCAACAGTCTGAAGAAGCAAGCAGTAGCGACGCTCCCTCGAATCCTTTTGGATTGTTCGTGGGAGAAGAACCTACAACCCCTGATAAAACCGAATTCTATGAGCCCGTTCCTCCTAAAGTACGTCCGGGAGAGATGGGACTTCCGCCCTCAGATGCCATCGTTTTGTTTGATGGAAGCAATTTAGAACAGTGGAAAAGTTCGCTGAATGATGGGCCTGCAGATTGGATACTTAACGACGACGGCAGTATGACCGTAAAAGACAAGTCGGGCAATATCGAGACCAAAGAACACTTTGGAAGTATTCAATTGCACCTCGAATGGAGGTCGCCAAGTGAAATCCAAGGCTCCAATCAATCCAGAGGAAACAGCGGTGTCTTTTTGCAAGGTCTCTATGAAGTTCAGGTTCTTGACAACAACGACAACCCAACTTATGTCAACGGTCAAGTAGCTTCAGTCTATAAGCAGTCTGTGCCTCTTGCCATGGCCTCTGTTCCTTCTGGTGAGTGGAACTCTTATGACATTATTTATCACAAGCCTGAGTTTAACGAACAGGGTGAAAAAACGAAATCGGCAACGGTAACGGTTCTTCACAATGGGGTCTTAGTTCAAGACCATTTCGAAATATTAGGAACTACCGAATACATCGGATGGCCAAAAAATAATGCACATGGAGATGGTCCGCTGATTTTACAAGACCATATGGATGAGTCGCGAGTGAGCTATAGAAACATTTGGATCAGACCCTTAGATTAAAGCCATTGGTTTAATCCTTAATTTTGCCTTCAAATTAGTGTATGATACATTCCATGACAGGCTATGGAAAATTCCAAGGCCAAATCGAACACAAAAAAATCAGCATTGAGATAAAGGCACTTAATGGCAAGAATCTAGATTTGATGATTCGCCATCCTCAGGTCTATAAAGAAATTGAGTTAGACATGAGAAAAATGCTCTCTGCTGAGCTCAATCGAGGCAAAGTCGAGGTCTTTATTCACGTTGAAAACAATTCAGGTCAAAGCGCAACCAATATCAATAAGGCTTTGGTCCAGAGCTATATGGAACAGTTAGCCGATATTGTTTCGACCGACGAGCAAAGCGCTCTTCAAATCGCGATGCGACTCCCTGATGTTATGCAAAGCAGCAGAGAAGAAATTGATGAGGCTGAAAAAAACTTTGTTTTAGCGGGTCTTGAGAAAGCCGCTAAACACCTCAACGAATTTAGAGGGCAAGAAGGAGCTGCACTAGCAGAAGATCTCATTTTTCGCATTGAGGCCATTTCATCATCCCTTGAAGAGGTCGAAAAAATTGATGTAGTGCGCAAAGAAGAAATTCGCTCGCGATTAGAAAAGGCCGTAGCCGAAATCAAAGAAAGCGTAGATGAAAATCGATTTGAACAAGAGCTCATTTACTACCTTGAGAAATACGACATTACTGAAGAAAAAGTAAGACTTCGCAATCACCTGTCTTATTTTATGGAAACCCTAAACAACAATCAATCTTCAGGAAAAAAACTGGGCTTTATCGCCCAAGAAATCGGACGAGAAATCAACACTATAGGTTCTAAATCGTATCACGCTGCCCTGCAAAAAGTAGTGGTCATTATGAAAGACGATCTAGAGAAAATCAAAGAACAATTGTTAAATGTCCTTTAACACCGATAAACTTATTATTTTCTCAGCTCCATCTGGAAGTGGCAAAAGCACGATTGTCAACCATTTGCTGTCTAAAACAGATTTGCCTTTGGCTTTTTCAATTTCAGCGACTACACGATCGCCACGAACTCATGAAAAAGATGGTTTTCACTACTACTTTTTAACCAGTGAAACCTTTAAATCGCATATCAAAGCGGATAAATTTATAGAACACGAAGAGGTTTATCCCGATTTGTTTTACGGCACCTACAAAAGCGAAATCAAGCGAATTTGGGATTCCAAACAAGCCGTTGTTTTCGATATCGATGTCGCCGGAGGAATCGCTTTGAAGTCTAAATACCCAAAGGAGAGTCTTTCGGTATTTATTCAACCGCCTTCTGTAGAAGAACTCGAGCGAAGACTACGAGCGCGCAATACCGATCAAGAGGACATCATTCAAATGCGCGTTGCAAAAGCCAAAGAAGAATTACAAACAGCGTCAAAGTTTGATGTGATTTTAAAGAACGATGATTTATCTACAGCATTGAAAGAAGCTGAAGATTTGGTCTCTGAATTTTTAAATGCTTAAGCATGAAAAAGGTAGGATTGTTTTTTGGCACCTTTAACCCCATTCATCAGGCGCATCTGATTTTGGCCAATCACCTGGTAGAAAATTCATTAATCGATGAACTTTGGTTTGTCATTAGCCCGAGAAGTCCTTTTAAGTTAAAGCAGCAAATGCTTTCGAACAACGACAGGTATCAAATGGTTTATGAGGCCATTGCTGAATATCCAAAATTCAAAGTGAATACCATAGAGTTCGACCTTCCTCAACCCAACTACACCATTGACACCTTAGTTCGACTTGAAGAAAAATACCCGGATCTCGAATTTTACTTGATTATGGGCGAGGATAATTTGGCGCATTTTCACAAATGGAAAAACGCAGATGTCATTTTAGAACATTACCATATCATGGTTTATCCAAGAGTTCAAAAGGCTGTAATTCAAGAAAAGTATATCGACCACCCCAAAATCATTTGGACGGATGGACCCATTTTAGAATTGTCGTCTTCTTATGTTCGCAAGCAAATCAAAGCCTCAAAAGAATACCGTTCATTGGTACCCCCAGAGGTCTTCAAGTATATTGATGAAATGAATTTCTATCGCAAATGAATTGGTCTGCGCTATTATCTTTAAGACGTTATGGAGATCAGTCGACTCGACTGCGCAGCCAGCAAGACGAAACCCGTTTAGGTTTTGAGGTAGATTACGACAGAATTATATTTTCAAAATACTTCAGATCGCTTCAAGACAAAACACAGGTCATGCCACTAGTGGTTAGTGGAACGCACCATAAATCGTTTGCTCATACTCGTCTGACCCACTCCTTAGAGGTTTCTGTTGTGGCTAGAAGTTTGGGTCGATCGGTTGGAGAGGTTATACTACAACGACATCCTGATTTACAAAAACAAGGCTACCGCTTTAATGATTTTGGAGCCATCGTAGCGGCAGCAGCATTAGCCCATGACATCGGAAACCCTCCCTTTGGACACAGTGGCGAAAAGGCCATTGGTCATTTTTTTCTCGAAGAAGATGGTCGCCAATATCAATCCAAACTCAGTGAGGCCCAGTACAATGACCTTACCCGATTTGAGGGTAATGCCAATGGTTTTAAACTATTAAGCGCTTCACGATTGGGCGTTCCGGGTTCGCTAAGATTGAGTTATGCCACATTAGGAGCCTTTATCAAATACCCCAAAGCGAGTATTCCCCACCGACCCAGCTCACATATCGCAGACAAGAAATTCGGATACTTTCAATCTGAAAAAGACTTTTTTCTCGAATTAGCAAGAGAATTAGAATTGCTCGAAAACCCTTCTTCAACGGATAGTTTTTACCGTCACCCACTGGTGTATTTGGTAGAGGCTGCAGATGATATCTGCTATACACTTATCGACTTTGAAGATGCGGTAAATTTGGGCTTTATAGCAGAAAGTGTAGCACAAGAACTCCTGCTATCGATGACAGACAAGGTTGTTGATTACGAAAAGTTTAAACTACTGCCCTCGACTGCGGACCGCATGAGTTACCTCAGAGCTTTAGGGATTAATGTGCTTCTTCAAGAGGTCAAGAAGTTGTTTTTAGATGCAGAAAACGCCATTTTATCGGGAACACAACCCAATGATTTAATCAGTGCTTCGGCCTACACCAAACAAATCAACGATATCAGCAAATTAAGTGTTACTCATTTTTACAAGGCCTCCGAAGTAATTGACAAAGAAATTGCAGGATACAAAATGCTCAGCGATATTTTGAAAGCCAGCAGTGATGCCTTAGTTCATCTTTTTGAAGGACGCTGCAGCGTCTATGACAAGCTTTTGCTCAGCCAAATTCCTGAGGAATACAAGAGCAATATCGATTCTATCTACGATGCTCTTATGGCTTCGAGTTGCTTTACGGCGAGTTTGAGTGATTCTCAGGCCATCGCACTCAGCAAAACCCTAAGAGGATTGATCCACTAGTGCATTAAGCGCATCTACACTTATATTTTGATGTTTAAATAGCAGTGAAGTTGCTCCGTGCGGAACAAAATCATCTTCGATACCCTTGCAGTAAATCTTTCCATGGTAGGCCTGATCAAAGGCGAGTTGTTTGATGCTTTGACCTATTCCTCCTTTTAATACACCGTCTTCTAGGGTAATCACAGTTTGGTGCGCATTTAAAAAAGCCGTGATTTCTTCCTTGTGCAGTGGTTTTAGCACCCTTAAATTAAACACAGAAAACCGCTGCTGATCTGAACGTTGTGCAAGAAAAGCGTCTACAATTTTATGCATACTTCCCGAGGCGATAATTCCGACACTATCCCCCTTTTTCGACCACTCATTTTGACGTAAGCTCTTTGTGGTTTTTTGTCCATCAAGGCTCTTTAGCTCAGAATAACCTCTGGGGTAACGCAGGGCCACAGGATGATTCAACGAGCCTTGCTCATGTGCTGCTTTTAATTCAAAGAGTAAATGCTGTAATTCTTGGCCATTCGCAGGACTTAAAATTTCAATATTGGGAATACAACTCAAGTAAGCGATGTCAAAAACCCCGTGATGGGTTGGACCATCATTCCCGACCAAGCCCGCGCGATCTATACAAAATACGACGGGTAAATTTTGAAGCGCGACATCGTGGATGATTTGATCGTAGGCCCTTTGTAAAAAGGTGGAGTAAATCACACAACAAACAAAATCACCTTGTGTTGCAAGACCTGCAGACAAGGTAACTGCGTGCTGTTCTGCAATTCCAACATCATAACACTGCTGAGGAAATTCAGCTAATACTTTGGTCAAACCACTTCCAGTAGACATGGCGGGAGTGATGACTTTCACGTCTGATGCATTTTTACAAAGCTCAAATAAGGTCTGCCCAATGATTTCTTGATATTTTAAAAAGGATTTTTTAGTCTTAAAACGCTCACCTGTTTGCGGTTGAAACTTGCCTGGAGCGTGATAGGTTACCTGATCTTTTTCAGCCGCCTGTAGCCCCTTGCCTTTAACAGTTTTAAGGTGTAATAATCGTGGACCCTTAAGCGTTTTGAGTGCTTTCAAAGATGCTATTACCATTGGGAGGTCATGACCGTCAATGGGTCCTGAATATTGAATTTTAAAAGATTCAAAAAAGGATTGAATAGAACTTGAACCTTTAGAAAAATGATCTTTAAGCGCTCCTACACTCGGATCAAT
>WTJC01000034.1:3552-4906 GCA_011525015.1 Flavobacteriales bacterium | reverse complement strand
CTGGATGATGTTTTTGTTAAAAAAGACGACATCGCTATAGCGGTAAAGTCTGAGCTTCAGGAGTCTATGATTGAATATGGTTACGATATCATTAAAACACTTGTCACGGATATTGATCCTGACGAGCAAGTAAAAAACGCCATGAATCGTATCAATGCTTCTGAACGCGAAAAAATAGCTGCGCAATTTGAAGGAGATGCTGCGCGCATTTTAATTGTTGAGAAGGCGAGGGCAGAGGCCGAGAGTAAAAGACTCCAAGGTCAAGGTATTGCTGATCAGCGAAGAGAAATTGCACGAGGGCTTGAAGAATCTGTCGAGGTTTTAAATAAGGTGGGGATTAATTCTCAAGAAGCGTCTGCGCTTATCGTAGTCACTCAACATTATGACACCTTACAATCGGTAGGAGAGCACACCGCATCAAATCTCATTTTATTGCCTAATTCTCCTTCTTCAGCCAATGATATGCTCACCAATATGGTGGCCTCATTCACGGCTAGCAATCAAATCGGTGAGGCAATGAAAAACAATGATGCCACTAAGAAGTCTCAATCTTAGCCCAGGTATCTCTTAGGCCAACTGTTCTGTTAAATACCGCTTGGTTTTCGCTGTTTCTTCCGTCGCAATAAAAGTATCCCATGCGCTGGAATTGATAGTGCTGCCCTTCTTTTGCGTCGTTTAAAGATGGCTCAATAAAAGCAGTTGTTTCAACTAGAGAGTTAGGGTTTAAGTGCTCAATAAAGTCAACCTCTTTATTCTCTTCAGGCTGAGCTACGGCAAACAATCTATCATAGAGCTTAATGTCTGCTTTCTTGGCATGCTTAACGCTCACCCAGTGTAAAGTACCCTTGACTTTACGCATGCTCTCTTCGGTTCCGCTTCCTGATTTAGATTTGGTATCATAAGTGCAGTGCACTTCTATGACTTCACCTGCTTCGTTTTTGATGCAATGCTCGGCCTTGATGATGTATGCATTTTTTAGCCGCACTTCGCCACCGAGTTTAAGTCTAAAGAACTTTCTATTAGCCTCTTCTCTAAAATCAGCCTTTTCAATATAGATTTCTCTTGAAAAGGGCAGCTCTCTGTGGCCCATGCTTTCATCCTCAGGATTGTTTTCGGCCATAAGCAGCTCTTCTTGATCTTCTGGGTAGTTGGTTATAACAACCTTTAGGGGGTCTAAAACCGCCATAACTCTTGGCGCGACCTTATTGAGGTCTTCACGCACAAAAAAATCTAAAACATTGAGGTCTACTACATTTTCTCGTTTTGCAATCCCTATGGCTTCTGCAAAATTTCTTATGGCCTTAGGCGTATATCCTCTTTTACGCATCCCAGATATCGTAGGCATTCTTGGGTC
>WTJC01000034.1:0-3452 GCA_011525015.1 Flavobacteriales bacterium | reverse complement strand
TTGTGAAGAATTCTATAAATAATAGGATCTCTCATGAGCATGTTTGAAGAGGCCATATCAATTTTTGCTCTCAAGACATGTGCTCCTTCTTCGAAATCTCCGTTTTTCATCCCCTCAAATAAACTCATATTCTCTGCTACGCTACGATTGCGAAAAGGGCTGTCTGTTCCTGCTTTGGTGGGGGTCCCTTTTTGAGTTGCTATGTCTTCAGACGATTGGGAGTCAACATAAGCTAAGCCTTTGTTAATCAATTCTTTGGCCCAATCGTGAAGCTGCCCAAAGTAGTCAGAGGCATAGCACTCTTTATCCCATTCAAAACCAAGCCAAGAGACGTCTTTCTTGATCGCGTCAACGTATTCCTGTTCTTCCTTAGCAGGGTTGGTGTCATCAAATCTCAGATTGACAGGAGCCTGATATTTTAATCCCAAGCCAAAATTTAAGCAAATTGAACTGGCATGGCCAACGTGAAGATATCCGTTGGGCTCAGGAGGAAACCTAAACCGCAATTGCTTTTGGTCGTAGTTTTTAGATAAATCCTCTTCTATTATTTGCTCAATAAAGTTTAAAGATTTTGGGCCGCTCTCCATAGGAATATATATTGTTTTGCAAATTTAGCACTCCTTCAATAACATTTCACCACAAGAACCGACTCTTTTACAACATTATCTTTTTAAAGCTGCCGTTCGTCTTGAAATTTAGGCACATAAACGATAACCAAGCTTAAATAAGACGATAATGAGAAAGGTGCTAACTGCCATTTTACTGTTCATTGGACTGAATACTTTCGGACAAGTCCATGTTCCATTTGAATCAAGACCTTCAGAGAATTCCATCAAGGTAAAAGGAAATTATACATTTCTGTCGAACTCTATACTCAACAGATACGACAGAGACAATAATGCCAATGTTGCTTACAATGGAGAAGAAAACAACAACGACCTTCACAGAGACTATATAGATATAGATGCTGATGAAAGTACGTTTTCTTCATCTGCGGCAGAGCTATCCTTACCTGATTGCTCTCAAATCGTTTATGCAGGATTGTATTGGGCAGGAAATTATGACGGGGAAGTCAGCAACAACTCAATGATTCCTGGTATTCCACGAAATGACAATACACGAAACCCTGTAAACGCCATTAAGCTTAAAGTTCCAGGGGCTTCAGCCTATGTAGATGTTATTGCTGATAACAATCCCGACGCAGAAGGCGAAGAAGACCATATTATTATAGATGACCCTAGCTTACAAAACGCACCATATGTATGCTACGCCAATGTGACCAACCAAATTCAAAGTTTAGCCAGTGCTAATGGTACCTATACCGTTGCCAATGTTCGAGGAACCAGAGGTCAGAGTGTAGGTGGAGCCGCTGGATGGACTATGGTTATCGTATATGAGAACGACGCAGAAACCAATAAAACCATTACATTTTTTGATGGATATGCTGCTATTCAAGCGAATCAAGCGCCTGTTGAATTAACAGTTAGCGGGTTTAAAACAATTGAAAACGGCCCAGTTGCCGCTAAATTGGGTGTTGCTGCCGTCGAAGGTGATCGCAGCTTTAGCGGAGACAAATTCTTATTCGCCACTAAAAACAATCCTAACTATATAGAGTTGGGAAACACCTTAAACCCACAGACCAACTTTTTTAAATCTAACATAACCGACAATGATCAAATCGCACAAGGCCTTTTGCCTTCAAGCGAAAACACATTGGGTTATGACAGCGACCTTTTTGATCTTGACAACACTAATAACAGCATTATCGGCAACGGAGAAGAAGAGGCTTATTTTAAACTTGAAACCCTAAATGACACCTATTCTGCTTTCCTGATTGCATTTGGTGTTGAAGTTATTGATCCTCAGGTAGATTTAATACAAAACATCGTATACAACAACAGTGTTTTTGCCGACTTAAGCATGGCAAAAGGAGAGGCGTTTCAGCTTCAGCACAGAATGAGTAATACCGGTAATGACGAAGTAGGCAGCATGACTGTTGAAGGTGTTGTTCCACAGCAATTCGAGCTTCTTGAGAGCGATATTTCATTGCCTTCTGGAATAAACTATACCTATGATGCGTCAAGCCGTTTACTCAGCTTGACTTTTGACGCAAATACCGTTACTGACCAAGAGCTTGTTTATACACTTCCTTTTCAAGTAACAGACAATTGTTCAGGCCTTATGGGGCCTTGTGGAAATTTGGTTGACTTTCAGATGAACACCAGTTATACTGGAGTTGTCAATCCAGCCTTAAAAGAAAGCGTAAGTTCAACTGAAATCAGCAACTGTAGCTTACCAAACTACGCTGCTAATAGTATTACCTTAACTGGATTAGAAGACTGCGACGCTCCTATTAGCGTTGATCTCTGTGATGGAGACGCTGCGCTTATTGCTGCAGAAGGCTATTCAGATTACATTTGGAAGTTTGACCAAAACCAAAGTGGAGTTTTAGACGCTAGTGACCCTGTTGTCGCTTCTGGAACAAACACATTCAGTGCTTCTTATGCAGGATTGTTCTTTGTTGAGCAAATCACTGATGATCCTGATTGTTCTAATACAGTCATGAGCTTTGACGTAAGCCAAAGTGGATTTATTCAAAACAACCCTTTGATTCCTTATATCAATGGAGATATTGCCAATTACAACGGAACGATTTATCAATGTGAAGACACCAACGAAGAAATTCCCATTTTCTACCTGTGTGATGATGGATCTTCATACGACTTTAACCTTAACCTTAACGGTGTAGTAGACTATAACTGGGAAAAACTCGATCCTAATTGTGAGAACGCTGACTTGTGCGGCTTGCACGAAAACAGCTGTGACTGGCAGCCTGTAACGAATTCTCCTAACTATACGGTTTCAGAAGGAGGAGTTTACAGAATCAATCTAACGCAAGAAGACGGCTGTACAACAAACTACTTCTTTAGAGTAGACCAATTGGATTATAACCCTGAGGTTTTTGTGGAAGACCACAGATGTACAACATTAGGTTCTATTGAAATCGCTAACCTTTCAGATCAGTTTCGTTTTCGTCTAATAGACCCTATCTCTTATCAAATTTTACGTGATTTTCAAGACAGTCCTGTTTTCGAAGATCTTACTGAAGGTGTATACTCGGTAGAAATCGAATCAAACTTAGAAGGAAATGCTTGTGTGTATTACATCGACTTAATTGAAATTGAAGAGATTGAAACAGAAGACACTTTTTATTTCAATCAAATTGGATGTGACGACCTTGGAAATGCTTCCTTAGAATTACAAAACGTAATTGGACAAAATACCTTCTCTTTCTTCGAAGGTTCTACCTTAATATCAGAAATCACTACTGAAGAGACAAGCTGGTCGGTAGCTGATTTAACAGAAGGAACCTATCGCGTACTTGCTGTAAACGAATACGGCTGTGAGTGGGAGTATGGCTTTACCATTGAGCAGTACGACCAGATGAGCTA
>WTJC01000044.1 GCA_011525015.1 Flavobacteriales bacterium | reverse complement strand
GCTGCATGGAACGCTGCTGATTGTGACGGAGATTTTGTTTCAAATGGCGATGAAGTCAATGCCGGAACTGATCCACAAAATCCAGATACGGATGGTGATGGTGACCGTGACGGAACTGATTCTGATCCGCTTGATCCTTGTGCATATTCTTCGAATCAAAACACAAATGAGACCACAGCAGAATGGAATGCCGCAGATTGTGATGGAGATACTATTTCAAATGGTCAAGAAGTAATCGATGGAACTAACCCACTCAAGGCAGATACCGATGGTGATGGTGATAATGATAATACCGACCCTGACCCATTAGATTTATGTGTTTGGGGAGAGAATCAAGTTATAGAAAATGCAGAGCCTGTATGGAAAAATGCAGATTGTGATAACGACGGTGTAATTAATGCAGATGACCCGGCACCATTAAATCCAGATCGTGATGGAGATGGAGATCTGGACGGCTCTGATACAGATGCTGACGATCCTTGTTCATGGTCAGAAAACCAAGATCCTGCAAATGCTGAACCTGCATGGGCAAACTTAGACTGTGATAATGACGGATTGAGCAATGGCGAAGAGGTCAATAATTATGGAACTGACCCGAGAAATGAAGATACAGATGGTGACGGCTACTCTGATCCAATCGAAATCCGTGAGAATAGTGATCCTACAGATCCTAACAGTAAACCGGATGATTGTGACGGAGACTTTGACCCTGACTCTACTGATCCAGATGATGATAATGATGGAGTTTTAGACGAAGAAGACGCCTTTATTTGTGATCCAAATAGAACAGTCTTTTTACCAACCCCAAGTGACTATTTCACGCCAAACAACGATGGCTTCTATGATACTTGGCAGGTTTACAAAATCAGTGAATTCCCAAATAACCGCGTATATGTATACACGAGAAACGGGCAGTTAATCTTCCGTAAAAACAACTATACAAACGATTGGACGGGTATAGGAAACGATGGTAAAAACATTCCAGAAGGTTCTTATTTCTATCAGGTCGATGTTGACGGAGACAATCAAATCGATTTACAAGGCTGGATTTATATAGCTAGATAACACCCACAAAATCTCAAGAAAAATGAAAAAAATAATAACACTTTGTTTAATTGCTGGAATGAGTATTTCAGCCTTAGCTCAACAAGAGGCCACGCCTATTTTTATAGGACAGCATTACAGACTCTTTAATCCGGCTATATCATTAAACGACTCATCGAATGAATTACTAATTACTCATTTATCTTCTTTAGGTTCTATTGATCAAGGTCCAGAAACTAGTTTTTTGAGCTATGCTAGAGAGATGAACGAGAATGTCACCCTAGGAATTATGGCCATGCGCGATAAGGTCTTTATCGAATCACAAACACGTTTGGCAGCAGATTATTCTTATCGACTTAAGCTCAGTAACGACAATATTATTCAACTGGGTGTTCGTGCTCAAGGAGGATGGTATAATATTAACATCAACGAATTACAGGGAGTGCCTGGAGGTACTGTTGACCCCAACCTAGAAGGTCAAGGACAATTCACTTTTAACTTTGGTTTTGGTGCCCACTATCGTTCTAGAGTTTTGTATGCGGGCGTGAGTATTCCTACCCTCTTTAATTCGAGTAAACTTGAAGAAAATGGTATTGAGGCTTCAGTTCGTGAAAGACGTCAGTTGTTTGCTGTAATGGGGCTTAACCTCGAGGTAAGTGATGATTTTGTTCTTGAACCTGCAATTATGTACAGGTCGATGATTGATAAGACAAATATTCCCTCAACCGTCGACATGAATTTACTTTTCAACTACAGGGATTCCTTTAAAGTGGGGGCGGGATATTCAACTCGCGAAACCTACAGCATTTTAGCGATGTTCTATTCGGAATTTTTGAATGCGGATATTGGATACGCCTATGAACAATCTCTTCAAAGTGACCTTTTAAACGCGGCTAAAAATTCGAGTCAGCTTTTCGTGAATATCAAAATGAAATAGCGCAGATATAAAAGGTTTTTCTTACAATCCATAAGCCCGAGCAAACATATTGTTCGGGCTTTTTTTTTGGTGTTTTTTCGCTTTTCCTTAGTTGCTGGGCTTCAATAGTGGTCAATTGACCTGATTTTCAAATCATTCGTCCAACAGAATTTGATTTAAAAACATCAAAAGCATATATTGTCAGATGCAATCAACATATTAAAAATGAAAAAACTTTTAACCTCCATCTTAATCATCAGCGTTTCTTATGCTTTTGCTCAAGATTGGACACAGCAGTCCGACAAGCTTCACTACTTCACAAGTGAAGGTAAAATTGAAGTAACACCAGACTATAATGCGGTTGCTTTATATTTCGCCAAGACCGTTGATCAAACGGCAGCAACAAAATTAGAAGCACAATTGAGTAGTTTTAACGCCACGACTCCTGCTAATACATCCGTAATGGATATGAAAGGAGTAATGTTGTTGAGAAATGCCAATGTTTTCGGAGACTTTAGCACAAAAGCAGCTCGAGATAACTTTTTGGCGCAATACAATAGAAACGGTATTCAAGCCTACGATATGGTGCCAGCCTTTATGGTTCAAGACAAACAAGCTTGGTTGACCAAAAGGGTAATGATAAAACTCAAGCCAGGAGTCAATTTAGACGCCATTCAAAATATAACAAGCCAGTACAATACCAAATTTGTTCGAAACGTCGTTGGGCCTGACACCTATCTTTTAGAGGTTCAAGACATCTCAAAACAATTTGAGTTTATACAGGCCTTACAATCTCAAGGCGTTTTAGAATGGGGTGAGCCTGATTTTAAAATGGATTTGATCAAATTAGAGGATCCACTTTATCCTGACCAATGGCACTTAAATAATACTGGAGGTAGTATTGATGGTTTTCCTCTTATAGCAGATAATGATATTGACGCACCAGAGGCATGGACGATTTCTACGGGGAATGCAAGTGTCGTGGTGGCCGTAATCGACGATGGAGTTGAAGCGCATAGAGATATGAGTGCTCTATTACCAGGGTTTACACCTGTAAACAATGGAGATGGTACTCCTGATGCAAATGGTGATCACGGTCAAGCCTGTGCAGGTCTTATAGGAGCGTTACATAACGATTTAGATGCGAGAGGGGTAGCACCTGGTTCAAGTTTTTTCTCGGTAAATATTTTTGCCTCAAACACTTCAAATGCAGACGTAGCAACGGGAGTTCGTTGGGCGGCAGAACAAGGAGGAGCTCACATTACTTCTAACTCTTGGGGTTATGGATCTTGTAACTCAAATTTAGTTCAAGCGGTAACCGATGCTTTCAATTGGTCAGCGGCCAACGGTAGAGGCGGATTAGGTACTGTAAGTTTAGTAGCCTCTGGAAATGACTATGGAACATGTGTTAGTTTTCCGGCAAACCTTCCAAGCGTGATTGCAGTAGGTGGGGTAGACGGAGCCGGAGAGGTTTCTGTTTACAGTAACCAAGGAACGGCTTTAGACATAACCGCTCCAAGTAATACCAACAACGGTTCAGTTTTTTACCATGGTATTCGTACGCTTGATAGAGAAGGATCTGCAGGTTATTCTAATGGAGCCACAACAAACTCTTTTGGAGGTACTTCAGCAGCAACTCCAATCGCTGCAGGTGTTGCAGCACTTATCTTAGCTGTAGACCCGTCTTTGACAAAAACTCAGGTAGAAGAGGTCATGTATAATACCGCTAAAGATTTAGGTGCTACAGGACGAGACAATACATTTGGTCATGGAGTTGTTAATGCTCATGACGCTTTATTGTCATTAAATCAAGAACCTGATGTAACACCACCTTCTACGCCAAACCCTTTTTCAGCTTCAGGAATTGAAGACACTAGCTTGGTTTTAAGTTGGGGTGCATCGACTGATGACAGGGCTGTAGCTGGTTATCGAATTTTTCAAAACGGTTCAGAGCTTACAACTACAAGCTCAACCTCTTTGACTGTTCTTAACTTAACACCTTCTACTACTTATAGTTTTGAGGTAGAAGCTTATGATGGAGCCGGCAATACTTCAGATAGAGCAACAACTCAGGCAACTACTGCCGAGCCTAAGCCATGTGAAGAAGCCACCAATGATGACTTTGAAAGTGGATGGGGTAATTGGGTTGATGGAGGTTCTGATGCTAGACGAAGCATTAATGACCAAGCTTATGCCAATTCAGGAAGTTATACTGTAAGACTAAGAGATGATTCTTCATCTTCATTTATAAGAACAAATAATTTAAATTTTGAAGGCGTAAGTCGCGTTCAAATTGATTTCTCATACATCGTAGTTGGTTTTGATAATGCAGGCGAAGAGTTCTTGCTAGACTATTCAACTAACGGCGGGTCTACATGGACTCAAATCGAAGAGTGGAATTTAACTGACGAATTCCAAAACAATCAAAGAAAATTTGATACGGTAGAATTAGACGCAACATTTACGGCTAACACGCGATTCAGATTTAGATGTAACGCTTCGACCAATGGTGATCGCGTTTACTTAGACGATATTGTAATTACCTCATGTACTACAACTGAACCTACAGACACAGAGGCACCATCTGATCCGACCAATGTAGCTGCATCAAATGTTACAGATTCAAGTGCAGACATCACATGGAATGCTTCTACGGATAATGTAGCTGTGACAGGATACGATGTATATGTAAACGGTACATTAGACGGATCAACAGCGAGCACTTCGTATAGTCTAACGGGTCTAAGCCCAGAGACTTCATACAGTGTTGGTGTAAAAGCGAAGGATGCTGCAGGCAATGAATCAGGTGAAGGCACTACGAGCTTTACAACAGGAGCTTTTGTAGATTCACAGGCACCAACGGAGCCTACAAACCTTAGTTCGAGTAATGAGACTACGACAAGTGCAGACATTACATGGACTGCCTCTACGGATAACGTAGGTGTAACAGGATACAATGTTTATGTAGGTGGCACATTAGATGGAACAACAGCATCAACTTCATACAGTCTAACAGGC
>WTJC01000052.1:18248-19889 GCA_011525015.1 Flavobacteriales bacterium | reverse complement strand
CAATCAGCGAAACAACAACAACAACAACAACAACAACAACAACAACAACAACAACCGCAATAAACAGCGGAACAACAATAATAACAACGACAGGCGAAATGTCAATTTTGACAAAGACCTTAAAAACAAATACAAAGAACCAGAGTTTGAGTTTGACAGTATTATAGAAAGTGAAGGAGTCTTAGACATCATGTCTGACGGCTATGGCTTTTTACGCTCATCAGATTATAACTATTTATCATCTCCTGACGATATCTATGTATCTCAATCTCAAATCAGGTTGTTCGGATTAAAAACAGGTGATACCGTTTTAGGTAGTATTAGACCTCCCAAAGAAGGAGAAAAGTACTTTCCACTTATTAAAGTGACCAAAATAAATGGTTTAGATCCGCAAGTTGTAAGAGACCGAGTCTCTTTTGAGCACCTCACCCCTCTTTTCCCAAAAGAAAAGTTTGATATCGCCGATAAACAGTCTACCGTTTCAACGAGAATCATGGATTTGTTCGCACCCATAGGTAAAGGACAAAGGGGAATGATCGTTTCTCAGCCTAAGACAGGTAAAACCATGTTGTTAAAGGATATCGCCAATGCTATTGCTGCAAATCATCCCGAGGTATACCAAATCATTCTGTTAATTGATGAAAGACCTGAAGAGGTCACAGACATGCAGCGAAATGTTAAAGGAGAGGTAGTTGCTTCAACCTTTGACAAGGAAGCTTCAGAGCACGTTCGTGTTGCAAATATTGTAATTGATAAGGCCAAAAGACTTGTAGAATGCGGTCACGATGTAGTGATTTTATTAGATTCAATTACACGTTTGGCTAGAGCATACAATACAGTACAACCCGCATCAGGAAAAGTATTGAGTGGAGGTGTTGACGCCA
Source organism: Flavobacteriales bacterium (assembly GCA_011525015.1). Classification (GTDB taxonomy): domain Bacteria; phylum Bacteroidota; class Bacteroidia; order Flavobacteriales; family Flavobacteriaceae; genus UBA3478. The sequence goes on along the minus strand of WTJC01000052.1, from coordinate 19,005 downwards.
ATGCGCTACACAAACCAAAACGCTTTTTCGGAGCAGCCCGTAATATAGAAAACGGAGGATCTCTGACTATTATCGCTACAGCTCTTACAGAAACTGGCTCTAAGATGGATGAAGTCATCTTCGAAGAATTCAAAGGAACAGGTAATATGGAACTTCAACTCGATAGACGTATTTCGAATCGAAGAATATTCCCAGCCATTGATCTTATTTCTTCATCAACCCGTAGAGACGATTTACTGTTAGACGATAACACCATTCAACGCATGTGGATCATGCGCAAGTATTTGGCTGACATGAATCCGGTCGAAGCTATGGAATTCATAGAACAGCGAATCAAAACAACAAGAAATAACGAAGAGTTTTTACTCACAATGAACCAATAAAAAAAGCACCGTAAAGGTGCTTTTTTTATATATCGTTTGTAAATAGTAATTACATCGCTGCAACTCTACTCATCAATTTACTTTTTAAATTGGCCGCTTTGTTGGCGTGAATGATATTTGACTTAGAAAGTTTATCAATCATTGCTACCACTTTAGGTAACATCTCAGAAGCTACTTTTTTGTCTTCTTCGTTTCTCAATTTTCTAATCGCATTACGAACAGTTTTGTGTTGGTAGCGATTTCTAAGTCTTACCGCTTCATTTCTGCGGATTCTTTTTAATGCCGATTTATGATTTGCCATAATTTTAATTCAAATGTTGTAGCCCGTAGGGGAATCGAACCCCTGTTACCAGGATGAAAACCTGGCGTCCTAA
>WTJC01000052.1:4420-18148 GCA_011525015.1 Flavobacteriales bacterium | reverse complement strand
AACCCCTGTTACCAGGATGAAAACCTGGCGTCCTAACCCCTAGACGAACGGGCCATTTTAATTCATAATTTATTTCGTAGCCCGTAGGGGAATCGAACCCCTGTTACCAGGATGAAAACCTGGCGTCCTAACCCCTAGACGAACGGGCCAAATACATGTGTATTTTGCGGATGCAAATTTAACACAATTTTCATGGTTTCCAATAAGTTGTCTGATTTTTTAATAAGCTTTGGCAAAAAGCACCCGACCTTTTGAAGGATTTCCAGAATAAATACATTGACCATCCTCTGTTTTTTGATTCAAAGGAATACAGCGTATAGTAGCTTTAGTCTCTTCTTTTATACGGTCTTCGGTGTCTGTAGTCCCATCCCAATGGGCAGAAACAAAACCTCCATGGGTCTCGATGAGCGATTTAAATTCTTCATAAGAATTGGCCTCCCGCGTATTTTGCGTTTGAAATTCTAATGCCTGGTCAAAAAGGTTTTGCTGCATCTCTTTTAAAGTTGTCTGTACAGCCTCGATGACTTGATCAGCATTAACAGTCCACTTTTGCAGTGTATCACGACGAGCCAATTCAAAAGTACCCGCTTCGAGGTCTCGAGCGCCAATAGCAATCCGAACTGGAACACCTTTTAACTCGTATTCGTTAAACTTATAACCTGGCTTAAAAGTATCCCTGTCGTCAAATTTTACCGAAATCCCTTGAGCTTTGAGTTCTTCTTTTAGAGGCAACACTTTTTCAGCGATTTGTGCCAATTGTTCTTCTCCTTTGTAAATGGGAACAATAACCACCTGAATAGGCGCCAATAGTGGAGGCAGCACCAAGCCATTGTCATCACTATGGGTCATGATAAGTGCACCCATCAGTCGTGTAGAAACACCCCAGGAGGTAGCCCAAACATAGTCTTGTTTTCCTTCTTTATTGGCAAACTTAACATCAAAAGCTTTGGCAAAATTTTGCCCGAGAAAATGAGAAGTTCCCGCTTGTAAAGCCTTACCATCTTGCATAAGCGCTTCAATACAAAAAGTTTCTTCTGCACCTGCAAAGCGCTCACTCTCTGATTTTAGTCCTCGCACTACCGGAACACTCATGAACTTTTCTGCAAATTCCGCATAAACCCGCATCATTTGCTCAGCTTCTTCATAAGCCTCTTCTCTAGTGGCATGTGCCGTATGCCCTTCTTGCCATAAAAATTCTGCCGTTCTCAAAAACAATCTTGTACGCATCTCCCAGCGGACGACATTGGCCCATTGATTGAGTAATAATGGTAAATCTCTATACGATTGAATCCATCTTCTATAGGTATCCCAAATGATGGTTTCAGAAGTTGGTCTAACGATGAGTTCTTCTTCTAATTTTGCATCCTCATCTACAATGATACCTTCTCCATCGGGATCATTTTTTAGTCTGTAATGCGTTACAACAGCACACTCTTTCGCAAATCCTTCTACGTGACTAGCTTCTTTACTCAGATAAGATTTTGGAATGAATAAAGGGAAGTACACATTTTGATGCCCTGTATCTTTAAACATTTGGTCTAGGGCTGCCTGCATCTTTTCCCAAATCGCATATCCATAGGGTTTAATTACCATACATCCTCTAACCCCAGAGTTTTCTGCGAGGTCTGCTTTTACAACCAATTCATTGTACCACTTTGAGTAATCTTCAGCTCTTTTTGTAAGTTTTTTGCTCATTTAAATCGTTTTGGCATAAAGTTTGCCCTTTAACATAATAGTTTGGTAAAACTAATTAAATTTAAATTGTACAACAATAACAAAACGCCTATGAAAACAATCAATTCTACTACCCGTTTTGCATTTTTTATGCTTATGACAAGCGCATTCGTTGTACTTCAGTCATGTGTTTCATACTATCCAGCATCTTATGTGTCAGATGGAATTTATGTCCGAAGCGACAATCGCGCCTATCAGACTTATTCTAATGGCTCATCATTTTACAGCAGTTATTTTGCTGGAAAGGCTGCCCAATGGGAGAATAACAACACAGATTACGAAATTACCAATTCTGATGATTACACAGGAAATAGCAATCCTGCTTGGGGACAAAATCCACAAAGCCTAAGCATCAATGTCTATAACAGTCCTGCATGGGGATGGGGCGGATACGATCCTTTCTTCTACGATTATATGTATCACTACGATCACTGGACCTACAACGGTAGATTTTTTGGATACGGTTGGTACAATCCTTGGAACGCTTATCGCGGATGGGGAGGACCTTATTGGTCATGGGGATGGAACAGAAATCCATTTTACTTCAATCCGTACCGCTATAATGCTTGGGGATGGGGATACAACTCATACGTATATAACAATTCATACTGGGACCGTTTCTATCGAAGAAATTTGAATAGATCGAGAAGAGGAAGTACCACTTCTAAAGCAACGTATAGAGATGCAAACAGAGGTAGATCCAATACCGATTATTTGAATTCGAGATCGATATCTACGCGCTCTAATCGAACTGTAGATTACAGAAGAACTACGAGAGAACCTGTTCGTAATTCATACGATTACAATACGCGAAGCAGATCGAATGCTCCTGAATCATGGAGAACAGATTCCGGAGGAAGAAGCTATTCGAATTCGAATTCAAGCTTGAATCGGCCAAATAGAGCTCAATCACGAACTTCTAAACCGAGTTCGTATCAAAACAGCAATCGCTCTAGTGGGTCTCAAAATTACTCGAGGTCATCGAGAAGCTCCAATAGCAGTAGTTATAGATCTTCTCCAAGTCGTTCTTCAAGTAATAGAAGTTTCAACAGTTCGAGTTCGAGAAGTTCTTCATCAAGAGGTTCGGCTATTCGATCTTCGAGCAGCTCTTCAAGAAGCAGCAGCTCTGGAAGAAGTTCTTCATCGCGAGGAAGATCTAATAATCAATAAAATCCAAATATTACGCTATGAGAAAGATATATTTCATTTTGAGTCTGTTCACGACTATTTCATTAACTGGACAAACGATTGATGATTTATACCGCTATAGTGGAGAGTTCATCTCAGGCACCGCTCGTTTTCAAGCAATGGGCGGTGCTTTTGGTGCACTTGGCGGAGACGTCTCTGCATCCCAAATCAATCCTGCTGCATCCGCGGTGATGACTCAAGGGCAATTCGCTATTACAGCTTCTATTTTTAATGATAAAACCATTGCTGACTTTGGCGGAGAACAAAACAAAAGCAATCGTGGCAATATTGATATGACCCAGGCCGGGGGTGCCATCGTATATGAATCCGATCAAAGCAATTGGAACAAAATTGCGTTTGGACTCAGTTATGATTTGAGCAAGCAGTTCAATCAATCTGTATATGCGGAAGGGAGCACTACCCAAGGGATGGATCAATTTTTTCTCTATTTCGCTCAGGGTATTCCTCTAAACGATTTATCACTCTTTGAAAACGAATATATAGAAGAAGCTTACGAACGCATCGGAATCGAACAAGGGTACGGCAATCAACAGGCCTTTTTAGGCTTATATGGAGGCCTTATTGAAGCAGAAGACAACAATCCATCGACTTCCTCTTATTTTTCAAATGCAGACTACGACAACCTCAATCAAGTTTTCGAACTGGAGAGTCGTGGACGAATTGGAAAATATGCCTTAAACGCTTCTGCCGCCTATCAAGATTTCTTATACCTCGGGGCATCAGTTAATTTTTATGACCTCTTCTACGAGCGCTTTAACTACATCACAGAGAATGGCTTCAGTGCCAATTCTAACATACAAAATGCAAGTTTTGACAATTACCTCTTCACAAGAGGAAACGGTATTAATGTATCCCTCGGTGGTATTTTGCGCATAAAAGATCTTTTCAGATTAGGACTGAGCTATCAAACACCTACCATTTATCAACTTACCGATGAGACATCACAGCAAATAAACTCGAATTACGCCTTTGAAGATGTGCGCTATATCGACTACAGCATCATCAATCTTTTTGAGGATTACAAAATTAAAACACCGAGTATTTTTACGGCCTCAACCGCCTTTGTGATTGGTCAAACCCTTTTGATTAGTGCAGATTACAGCACCACTGACTACGCCACAGCAGAATTTAAAGACAAAAGAGGAATTTTTGACAACGAAAACAGTCAGGTGGCTTCGATATTTCAAAAATCCAATACCCTGAGAATTGGATCAGAATTAAAATTAAATCCAATCAGCATAAGATTCGGAATTCAACGACAAAGCGCGACTCAGAAAAACTCCAATTTAGGCGAGATGAAGGTGAATAGCTTTGGAATTGGATACACTTACGGATTGAGCAGAATAGACTTTGCGTTGGTCGGATCAAGCCGTCAAGAGCAACAATATTTCTTCGATACGGTTTTAAATAATTCGGCTTCTACAAAAATCAACAATGTGAGTGCTGTTTTCACCTATACCCTTAATTTGTAACTAAGACTTATTGGCTATCTTTGCGGGCAGAATTACAGTTTAATGAGCTTGATCGAAAATACCTTTAACGAAGACGATAGTCATTTAGACCATCACAGCAGCAATTCAGATACGCCAATGCGTGAGAATGCGTTTGAACTTTCCAAAGAAGAAAAAGTTTCAAGAATTGAAAAGTCTGTTCGGGATATTTTAGAAACCCTTGGAATGGACTTGGAAGATGACAGTATTAAAGGAACTCCAAAGCGTGTTGCAAACGCTTACGTGAAAGAAATATTTGGCGGATTATTTCCAGAAAACAAGCCTAACTCGTCAACTTTTGAAAACAAGTACAGCTACGGTGAGATGCTTGTAGAAAAAAATATAGTCCTGTATTCAACCTGCGAACATCATTTATTACCCATTGTGGGAAGAGCGCATGTCGCTTATATTTCTAAAGGAAGTGTAGTAGGTCTTTCTAAAATCAACAGAATAGTTGATTATTACGCAAAACGACCACAGGTTCAAGAACGACTTACCATTCAAATTGTCAAAGAATTACAAGACATCTTGAACACCCAAGACGTAGCTTGTGTCATAGATGCAAAACATTTATGCGTAAATTCAAGAGGTATTAGAGATATTGCTTCAAGTACTGTAACTGCCGAATACGGTGGAGTATTTGCACAAGAATCTTATCGAAAAGAGTTTTTAGAATACATCAATATCGAAACCGAGTTTTAATGACGCTGTCGAGCTCTACTTTTGCCAACGAACTTAAAGTCTACAATTCTATTAGTGGAACCAAAGAATCTTTTGTTCCCTTAAAAGAAGGATATGTAGGCATGTACGTGTGTGGTCCTACGGTTTACAGCAATGTACATTTAGGCAATTGTAGAACCTTTATCTCTTTTGATATCATCTTTAGATATCTAATGCATTTGGGATTCAAAGTGCGCTATGTACGCAATATTACCGATGCCGGTCATTTAGAAAACGACGCAGATGAGGGTGAAGATAAGATTGCAAAAAAGGCCAAAATCGAAGAATTAGAGCCGATGGAAATCGTCCAAAAATACACGGTTGATTTTCATCAAACACTGAATCAATTCAATGTATTGGCACCAAGCATAGAGCCAACGGCAACAGGTCACATCATAGAGCAAATAGAAATTATCAAATCAATCATTGACAAGGGCTACGCCTATGAAAAGAACGGCTCTGTTTATTTCGACGTCATTGCCTTTAATGCTTCTCACGATTACGGTAAATTAAGCGGCAGAAATATTGATGATATGCGCTCTGAAACAAGAACACTGAGTGCTCAAGATGAAAAAAAGAATCCTCAGGATTTTGCGCTATGGAAAAAAGCCTCCAGCAAACACATCATGAGATGGCCTTCTCCATGGGGTGATGGGTTTCCCGGTTGGCACATTGAGTGTACCGCTATGAGTAGCAAATACCTTGGCGACCAATTCGACATTCACGGTGGAGGAATGGATTTAAAGTTTCCGCACCACGAGTGTGAAATCGCACAAGCCGAAGCGCATACAGACAAAACACCTGTTAAATATTGGCTTCACGCCAATATGTTGACGTTAAACGGCAAGAAAATGTCCAAGTCAACAGACAACAACATTTATCCCTTTGAAATTTTTAGTGGAGAAAACAGCATACTCAGTAAAGTATATACTCCTGCTGTTGTGCGATTTTTTATGTTACAAGCACACTACACCAGTATTTTAGATCTAAGCGATAACGCATTGGCTGCTGCAGAAAAAGGCTATCAGCGTTTATCAGAGGCCTTAGAGTTATTAAATACACTACCGAGTTCCACCAATTCAACTGTGAATGTCGAGCAGTGGGTTTCTGATTGTTATGCCGCAATGAACGATGATTTTAACACTCCCATGCTCATTGCTAAATTATTCGAAGCCTGCAAATTCATTCAAGGAATTGAGGAGGGCAAAGAGTCTATTTCTTCCGAAGATTTGAATTTACTGCAAAACAAAATTCAAGAATTCACCACGGATGTATTAGGAGTTCAATTTGAATCATCAAAAGCTTCTCAGGAAAATACGGCCTTGATTTCACCTTTAGTTGAAATGCTATTAGAAGAGCGAAATTTAGCCAGGGACAACAAAGACTACCAAAAGTCTGATGAAATCAGAGATAAATTAAAACAACTTGGAATTGAAATCAAGGATTCCAAAGAGGGAACCTCATTCAGTTTCAACTAATGCTTTTAAAATTTCTTCTCGTTTTGATTCGCATTTATCAAGTAGGTATTTCACCCTATACACCAGGCAGTTGTCGCTATACCCCTACCTGCTCCTCTTATGCGAGCGAAGCCCTTCAAAAACACGGTATACGAAAAGGCGGACTACTGAGTATTAAGAGAATTCTTAGTTGCCATCCTTGGGGAGGACACGGCTATGATCCTGTTCCTTGAACAAGGCTTTTTGTAGCGAGTCTTTTTTTATCTTTAGAAAAAATTTAACCATATGTACTTTCTCGGTTTTAACTGGAACCCCAACGATACCCTATTTAACCTTGGTTTTATTCAAATAAAATATTACAATTCTCTTTGGATTGCAGCCTTTATATTGGGGTGGTACCTGATGAAATCGGTTTTTGTAAAAGAAAAGAAACCCTTAGAGCGCTTAGATTCACTTTTTGTGTATTGCGTATTATCGATTATGCTAGGAGCGCGTTTAGGTCATGTTTTCTTCTACGATTGGGCTTATTATTCTCAGCATCTCGTTGAAATCTTGCTTCCGATTAGAGAAAATCCAAACAGCAGTTTATTTGGTCTTATCAATGGTTACCAATTCACAGGATTTACAGGTTTAGCAAGTCATGGAGCAGCATTAGCGGCAATAGGCGCCCTCTACTACTTCAGTAAGAAATTTGAAGACATGAGCTTTCTGTGGCTCATCGATAGAATTACCATTCCAGCAGCTATCGGAGCAGCATTTATTAGAATAGGAAACTTCTTTAACTCTGAAATCAATGGAAAAGTAGTTGACGAAAGCTTCATTTTTGCGACCCGCTTTATAAGAGACAGTGCTGATATGCCTGGATACAGAGCACAAATGCTTACCAAAGAAAGCAATATCAATGAAGCGTATAAAGCCTTGGAAAACAATCCGCAATTTGCAAGTATCCTAGAAGACATCCCTTTTAGACACCCCGCTCAATTGTACGAAGCCTTTGCCTATTTAATCATTTTTGCAGTTCTTTATTTTTACTTCTACGAAAGAACAGACAGAAAAGATAAACCAGGATTTATGTTTGGCTTTTGGTTAGCTTCTTTCTTTAGTTTTCGATTTGTGGTCGAATACTTCAAAAAAAGTCAAGGTGGATTTGAAGAAAGCTTAGGACTGCTCTCGACAGGACAATGGCTGAGTATTCCACTCGTTCTGGCAGGTTTATACCTCATGTTCAAACCAAGAGAAGGTAAATCAATCAAAAATGCAGCTAAGAAATAAAGGGGTTACGCTCATTTATGCTTGCCTTGCCCTTACCTTAGCAAGTTGCAATCAAAAGAATAAAGCACCGCTAAAATCGGCCAAAATTACTCATGCTTTTGTGCATGAAGGTAACTTAACATTAAATTCTAAAGGCGCTCAAAAAAATTATGAGTTCGCTATAGAAATCGCAGATGACGACTATCAAAGAGCGACAGGCTTAATGGACAGGCAAAGCATGAAAGATGACCAAGGGATGCTCTTTATCTTTCCATCCGAAAGACCCTTGAATTTCTACATGAAAAACACTTACATCGGATTAGATTTAATTTTCGCCAATGAAAAAGCAGAAATTGTTCACATTCACAAATACGCTAAACCCTTAGATTTAAGTTCTATTAGTTCTGTATTTCCATCCATGTACGTTTTTGAGGTAAACGCAGGACTAAGCGATCGACTCAACATTGAAATCGGGGATGATTTTACATTCGATAATTTCAATGAACAATAGATTTATACTTGTTAATTACACCTTCACAGCAAAACACTTAAATCAATTAGGCGTCAACCTGTCCGCACCAATTTTTGACATTACGACCATTGGGAAATTTGCAGAACGCTCAAACCGGTATCAAAAAAATGATTTCCACATTGAAAACAAGGAACAACAACTGTTTTCTACCTATAGCAGTGGCGAAAAGAAATGGGCGTTTTTTAATTATTTATTAGAGCGAGAACCCGAGGAACTCGTGCTCATCAATCCTTTTGACAGTCTTGATACAGAAAGAGAACTCCAGCTCAAATTAGAATTACAAAACTATCAAACAAAGGCCAAAATAACCCTGATAAGCACTGAGGTTCAAGATTGTTTTGAACATATTGATTGGGATAAAATCGAAGTCTATGAGGGTGAAAAATTAACTTCATTTGCAAATACTGAAGCCCTTCAGAGATACAGCAAAATCACTGAATTAAAGACATTCGACTTACCCCTAAACAAATTCACTGGGGAGCAAGACGACATTCAAACTATTTTTGAACTCAAAAACATTCAACTTTCTTACGGTGACCAAGCCATCTTAAAAGACATCAATTGGTCGGTTGAGAAGAAAAGTTTCTGGCAACTCATCGGTCCAAATGGAAGTGGTAAGAGTACGCTATTATCCTTAGTTATTGGCGATAATCCTAAGGCCTACGGGCAGAACATACGGATTTTTGATCGTCCTAAGGGAAGCGGTGAGAGTGTATGGGACATCAAAAAGAAAATAGGGTATTTTTCTCCTTCTAGTATTTTGAGTTACCCTAAAAGAAAGTCTGTATTTGATATGATATGTTCCGGATTTCAAGATGCCATCGGAATGTACCGAAAACCAAGTGATCTGGAAATTCAAGCTACACATAGATGGATTGAAAAAATGGGATGGAACTCTATGCGCGATCGCTATTTTAAACATCTCAGTACAGGTGAACAGCGCCTGATCATGATTATACGAGCGATGATCAAACATCCCGCCTTATTAATTCTAGATGAACCTGCTGTAGGATTAGATGCTCAAAGCAAATCTCAGCTCCATCAACTGATCAATACCTATGTAGAAAAAAGTGAAAGCGCTGTGATTTACGTTTCGCATAAACCCATTGGTGCGCTCACAGCAAACGACACCATTGTCTTGAAAAAAACAACAGGTGGATCAATATCTACTATTAATCCACCTGCTGAAACTATTTTATAGGTCGTAAATACCTTATTTTTCGCCTTCTATCTTCTTGCGCAATGTATCAAACATTACTGGAGTTGCTATGAACAATGATGAATAGGTACCTACTACAATACCCACAATCATTGCGAACATAAATCCTCTAAGACTCTCTCCACCGAAAATAAAGATTGCCAGAAGTACGATTAATGTGGTCAAAGAAGTATTTAAGGTTCTACTAAGTGTGCTGCTCAATGCTTCATTGACATTGTTACCCTTGTTCCATCCCTTGACGCCAACAATCTCACGAATTCTATCAAAAACTACCACCGTATCATTCAATGAATAACCAATAACGGTAAGGATGGCAGCGATAAAGGCCTGGTCAATTTCCATATTGAACGGCATTAGCGCAGTTGTTGCTGAAAATATACCTAATACCACAAGTACATCGTGAAAAACAGCAGCAACAGCTCCCAACGAGAATTGCCATCTTCTAAATCTCAACAGGATATACAAGAATACGATGGTCAATGAACCGATAATGGCCCAAACAGCATTTTTCTTAATATCATCAGCGATTGTAGGACCTACTTTTACCGACTGAAGAATACCAATTGATTTTTCAGAACTACCCACTACAAAATCATCTAATGAAATACCTTCTGGTAAATAAGGCATAAGCGCATCGTATAATTTCTGCTGGATTTCCTGATCAACTTCAATACCTTCTACATCTACCTTATATGGAGTTGTAACTTTAATTTGATTCGCTTCTCCAAAGGTTTTTACATTGGTTCCACTACCAAATACGTCATTTAAATCTGAGGCTATTTCAGAAGGGTTAACCGCATCTACAAATCGGATTTGATAAGATCTTCCTCCGACAAAGTCAACACCTTGCTGAAGGCCTAATGTAAATAGTGATGCGAGAGAACCTATAAGAACAACACTTGATACCAGATAAGAAATTCGTCTTTTACTCAAAAAGTCTATGCTCACATTTGCAAGCAAGTTTTTCGTAATAGAAGTAACAAATGCCAAGGTTCTACCCTTTTTCGATAAGTAGCCTTCTATCAACATTCTGGTGATAAATATGGCTGTAAAAAGTGATGTTATAATACCGATTAATAAGGTCGTTGCAAATCCTTTAATGGGTCCTGAACCGAACATGAATAAAATAATCGCCGTTAAACCAGTAGTAATATTTGCATCTAAAATTGAGGATAGTGCATTCGCAAAACCATCAGAAACGGCTTGTGCAATTCCCTTACCTCTTTTTAATTCTTCTTTGATACGTTCAAAAATCAGTACGTTGGCATCTACCGACATACCAATGGTTAAAACAATACCCGCAATTCCAGGTAAAGTAAGTACTGCGCCTAAGCTCGTTAAAACACCAAAAATCAAGAAGATATTTAAGACCAAGGCAATATCAGCATAAATCCCCGCTCTTCCATAATAGAAGACCATCCATACCAAAACAAAAATCATGGCAATGATGAAAGACATGAATCCACTGTCAATAGCTTCTTGACCTAAAGATGGACCTACGATTTCAGATTGAATAATTTCCGCTGATGCAGGTAATTTTCCCGCACGGAGCACGTTAGCAATATCTTTAGTTTCGTTAATAGTGAAGGTACCTGTTATCTCAGAACGTCCTCCAGAAATAGGGCCACTTGATACTCCAGGAGCCGTATATACCTTATTATCGAGTACAATAGCAATTCCTGTTTTATTTTGATAAACGTCCCCTGTCATTCGCTCCCACTCGCGTGCACCTTTGGTGTTCATGGTCATACTCACCGCCGGTTTACCGAATTGATCGAATGTATCTTGTGCGTCAGACACCACGTCTCCACTAATTCGAGGAAGTCCTTCGCGGTTTGACTTTAATGCATACAACTCAGCCACCTCATCTTGTTTACCCACACGTTGCCATGCGAACTTTACAAATTGAATAGCTTGAGGTAATACCTTTCTAACCTCAGGCATTCTCAAATAGGATCCTACTGCGGCTGTATCTTTCACAGCTATGCGAATAAAGGCGTTTGAACCTTGCGCCGGTGCAATGAGTTTGCTCAATAGTGGATTAGCGTTTGCTGCACTTATAGAATCCTCAGCAACATCTGCAAGTAAAGAATCAATCTCTGAAGAGGCTTCTTCATTTTCGTCTTGTTCCCTTTCTAAAATTTGTTTTAGTACTTGATCAGCATCAAAAAGAAATTGACTGAGCGCTGCCTCAGACTGAGGATAGGTTTCCCAGAATTCTAATTGGGCCGTTGAAGAAAGTAGCTCTTGTGCTCTGTTGATGTCTCTCGCTCCTGGCAATTCAACGAGAATTCTTCCTGAATTACCCTCTCTTTGAATATTGGGTTGAGTAACTCCAAAGCCATCAATACGTTCACGTAGAACTTCAAAAGCAGATACTATTGATTCATCTATTTTTCTTCGAATGATAGGTTTTACCTCATCATCGCTCATTTGAAAGTTCACCTCATCACTTAGTGCTTTGTTTGCAAAAATTTCAGGTGAGGCTAGTTTTCCGTCTCCCTTTACATTTTCGAAAGCCTCAAAAAATAACTCTAAATAGGTAGCATCACTACTTTTAGATGCTGCATCAGCATCTGCTATCGCTTTATTAAATGCTGGATTAGAGGTATTGTTGGCCAAACCTTTAAGGATGTCTTTAACCGAAATCTGAAGCGTAACATTGATACCCCCCTTGAGGTCAAGACCTTTATTGAGCTCTTTGGTTTTTGCATCTGCATAACTACTAAAGCCTAAGACTGGTAAATCTGCAACTGAGTCGAGATAAACCGCTTCTAATTGTTCTCTTTGTTCAACGTAGTTTTCTTCTGTATCTTCTACATTGACTAAAGCATAGCGCTCTGCATCACCTTCAATTTTATTGGTGATAAATGTGAAAGACAACTGGTACAAGCTCGCAAATCCGAAAAGAAAAGCAAAGAGCCTTATGAGTCCTTTATTTTGCATGAAAATAATTTTTAAAAAAGTAAAATTTCAAATGGCTGCAAATATATTATTTCCCTATCGAATTGACAATTTATACGTCAAAATGAATTTTGATAAGATGAACTGAAAAATGCTGCCCTTTTGAACTTATAAATTTAACAATCCATTCGTTTTCTTAACGCCGATAGCACTCTCTTGCATTTTAGCCTTTTCAGCATCAGAAAGTTCAATCTCCACAATAGATTCGATTCCATTTTTGCCTAATACCACAGGAACACCGATGCATAAATCATCGAGACCGTATTCTCCGTTTAATAAGGCAGAACAAGGAAATATTTTCTTTTGATCACAAGCGATTGCTTGAACTAAAGACGAAACAGCTGCACCAGGAGCATACCATGCTGATGTTCCGAGTAACTTAGTCAAGGTCGCTCCACCAACCTTAGTTTCTGCAACAATTTCATCCATTCGCTCTGCACTCAAGAATTCAGAAATTTTAACTGAATTACGCGTAGCGTGATCGATTAAAGGAACCATTCCTGTGTCGCTGTGACCTCCTAGAACCATTCCGTCAACATCAGAAATAGGTGCGTCTAAGGCTTCTGCAATTCTGTACTTAAAGCGAGCACTGTCAAGGGCACCCCCCATTCCTATGATTCTATTTTTAGGTAAGCCTGTAGTTTTGTGTACCAAATAGGTCATGGTATCCATTGGATTACTCACCACAATCACTACAGCATTTGGTGAGTGTTGAAGTAAATTCTCAGAAACGGTTTTGACGATACCAGCGTTGATTCCTATCAATTCTTCTCTTGTCATTCCTGGTTTTCTTGGAATTCCAGAAGTGATGACCACCACATCGCTTGAAGCTGTTTTGCTATAATCGTTAGTAGAACCCGAAATTTTGGTGTCAAAATTATTTAAAGAAGCTGTTTGCATAAGATCCATAGCTTTTCCTTCTGCATAACCTTCTTTGATGTCTAACAAGACTACCTCTGAGGCGAAATTTTTCATGGCAATGTACTCTGCACAGCTCGCACCAACGGCACCTGCACCAACTACAGTAATTTTCATATTTATTTGTTTAAGTGTTTTCTAATCAGGCACAAAAGTAATCTTTTCGTGAGATTATCTCAATCCAATATTGATTCCTGCTCTTGTGGTATTAAATTCTGAGAAACTGTGGTCTAC
>WTJC01000052.1:0-4320 GCA_011525015.1 Flavobacteriales bacterium | reverse complement strand
AGCGAAACTTCAAAAGCCAGGGTTTTCTTTGATTTTCCTGAATTATACCAACCTCCTGACAGGTTGTGAATACCCAATTGCATGGCAGGATTAAAATAACCTTGTGCAAATCGTTGTGCATCCTGCACGCCAGACTCAAAAAGAGCATCTAAATTTTGGGCAGAGACACCCGCACTGAATAAAATAAAAACAACTAAAGATTTAAAATTTGGGGACAACATAATATTTAGGTTTAATTTATATTTTTCTCTACTTTATAAGGGAAAAAAACTCGCTGGTGGGGCAGCGAGTTTTAAAGGTGAAAGATCATCGTCTTTACGCATCAATATTGGCGTAAACCGCGTTCTTCTCGATAAATTCACGTCTAGGTGGAACCTCATCTCCCATTAACATGGAGAAAATCCGATCACTTTCAGTAGCGTTATCGATACTCACTCTTCTTAAAGTTCTGAACTCGGGATTCATTGTAGTATCCCAAAGTTGCTCAGCATTCATTTCACCGAGACCTTTATAGCGCTGTACAGAAGCACCTGAGCTGTATTCATTTAGAATAGCATCACGTTCTTCATCATTCCAGGCATATCTCTTTTTTGCACCTTTTTTGACCAAATACAACGGCGGAGTTGCGATGTAGACGTGTCCTCTTTCAATAAGTTCTCTCATATATCTAAAGAAAAAGGTGAGGATAAGTGTTTCAATATGAGACCCATCAACATCGGCATCACACATGATGACCACCTTGTGGTATCTCAATTTTTCTAGATTAAGAGCTTTGCTGTCTTCTTCAGTACCTACAGTAACTCCAAGCGCGGTATAAATATTTCTAATTTCCTCATTTTCAAATACCTTGTGCTGCATCGCCTTTTCAACATTGAGGATTTTTCCTCTAAGGGGAAGAATAGCTTGAAAATTTCGATCTCTACCTTGTTTTGCTGTACCACCTGCAGAATCTCCCTCCACAAGAAAAACTTCACACTTTTCTGGGTCCTGTTCTGAACAGTCAGAGAGTTTTCCTGGTAATCCACCTCCGTGCATTACGTTCTTGCGCTGAACCATCTCGCGAGCTTTAGCCGCGGCATGTCTTGCAGTTGCAGCAATAACTACTTTTTCAACAATGCGTTTTGCATCATCGGGATGTTCTTCAAGGTAATCGGTCAACATTTCAGAAACCGATTGAGACACCGCAGCATTTACTTCACGGTTACCTAATTTGGTTTTGGTTTGTCCTTCGAATTGAGGCTCAGCAACTTTTACAGAAACAATTGCTGTCAATCCCTCTCTAAAATCATCTCCTGATATTTCAAATTTCAATTTGTCGAGCATTCCAGATTGCTCTGCATATTTTTTCAAGGTAGAAGTCAAACCTCTTCTGAAACCTGACAGGTGAGTTCCCCCTTCATGGGTATTGATATTGTTTACATAAGAATGAAGGTTTTCGGAAAAACCAGTATTGTACACCATTGCAATTTCAACAGGGATACCGTTTTTCTCGCCCTCCATAGAAATCACCTTTTGAATAAGAGGCTCTCGAGTTGCCTCTAAGAACAAAATAAATTCTTCGAGACCTTTTTCAGAATAAAAGGTTTCGTTTACAAATGCACCTTCTGAATCCTTCTGACGGTGGTCAGTAAGTGAAATAGTCACCCCTCGATTCAGATAAGCCAATTCTCTCAATCTATTGGCAAGGGTTTCATAATTGTATTCTGTGGTTTGATTAAAAATTACAGGATCTGGATGAAAAGTTACGCTAGTTCCGTTTTTATCGCTGTCTCCAACGGTTTTAACCGGGTAAAGCGCCTTACCTCGTTCGTACTCTTGCTCCCAAATTTTTCCTTCTCGGTAAACGGTTGCTTTTAATGCGGCGGAAAGTGCATTCACACAAGATACCCCAACACCGTGTAAACCTCCTGAAACTTTATAAGAATCCTTGTCAAACTTACCACCCGCACCAATTTTGGTCATAACGACCTCAAGTGCTGAAACGCCTTCTTTTTTGTGCATTCCAACAGGAATACCCCTACCGTTATCTTGGACAGTGACAGAATTATCTTCGTTGATGACAACGTCTATTTTATTACAGTAGCCCCCCATCGCTTCATCGATGGAATTATCGACAACTTCATAAACCAAATGATGCAATCCTCTTACACCAACATCACCGATATACATCGAGGGACGCATACGAACGTGCTCCATTCCCTCGAGGGCCTGAATGCTGTCCGCAGAATAATTTTTGTTCGTATTTTTTTCGCTCATAAACTCGTGTTCATTTAACTGGAAAGTAACCTTACAAATATAAGATTTCACCCTGTTTTTATCCGCCCTGAAAGGGCTGTGAACACCTTAAGTTATCAACAATTAGATGTGAACAAAAAATCAGTCATACGCCTGCTCGTGAACACTTGCAATCGCCCTTCCAGAAGGTTCGTTCATGGCCTTAAATGCCTCGTCCCATTCTAGGGCAATTTGCGTAGAACAAGCCACTGAGGGCTCTTGTGGAACGCTCAAAGCTGCAGCATCTGAAGGGAAGTGACTCTCGAAGATACTTCTGTAATAATACTCCTCTTTTGTTTGAGGAGTTTGAATCGGAAATCTAAAATGTGCGTTCTGCATTTGATCATCGCTCACCTCTTGATCTACAACCTCTTTTAGGGTGTCTATCCAACTGTATCCTACCCCATCAGAGAACTGTTCTTTTTGACGCCATGCAACCTCTTGCGGAAGGTAATCCTCAAAAGCTTTTCGAACGACATATTTTTCAATCTTGCCATTTCCTGCCATTTTATCCTTGGGATTAAGACGCATAGCCACATCTATAAATTCTTTGTCTAAAAATGGAACTCGTCCTTCTATACCCCAGGCAGCAAGTGACTTATTTGCCCTTAGACAATCGTACATATGGAGCTTACTCAGCTTTCGAACGGTCTCTTCATGAAAATCTTTGGCACTTGGAGCTTTGTGAAAATAAAGGTATCCTCCGAAGAGCTCGTCTGCTCCTTCACCGGATAAGACCATCTTTATACCCATTGACTTAATAACACGAGCCATTAAATACATTGGTGTTGAAGCACGTATAGTGGTGATGTCATACGTTTCAAGATGATAAATAACATCCCTAATCGCATCTAAACCTTCTTGAATTGTAAATTTTATTTCGTGATGAACGGTTCCGATCTGGTCTGCTACTTTTTGTGCAGCCGCTAAATCCGGAGATCCATCTAAACCTACGGCAAATGAATGCAATCGAGGCCACCAAGCCGCCTGCTCATCATTACTCTCCACACGCATTTCAGCATATTTTTTAGCTACAGCCGAGGTAACCGAAGAATCAAGGCCTCCAGAAAGCAGAACACCATAAGGAACATCAGACATCAATTGACGTTTAACGGCGGCCTCTAGAGCCGCTCTTAAATCTTCAATTGAAGTGGTATTATCGGCAACAGCATCGTAACTCATCCAATCTCGAGTATACCACTGCTCAGGTTCTTCTAAATCATTTGTCAGTAAATGCCCTGGAGGAAAAAGTTCAATTTTAGAACAAACCCCTTCTAGAGATTTCAATTCTGAGCCTACATAAAAAGTACCGTATTGGTCCCACCCCATATAAAGTGGAATGATACCCATATGATCTCGCGCAATAAGAAATTCGTTTGTTTTTGAATCGTAAAGGGCAAAAGCAAAAATTCCGTTAAGCTGGTCTAAAAAAGCTTTTCCGTGCTCCTTGTACAAGGCCAATATCACCTCACAATCAGATTCTGTTTTAAAGGTATAAGGAATACTCAGACTTTTTCTGAGTTCTTTGTGATTGTAAATTTCTCCGTTAGCAGCTAAAACCACTGTACCGTCTTCACTGAGTAAAGGTTGTTTACCTGATGCTGGATCTACAATTGCCAGTCTCTCATGCGCCAAGATGGCTTTTTCATCAGCATATATTCCATTCCAATCCGGACCTCTATGTCTTATCTTCTTAGACATATTTAGCAATTGTCCTCTTAAATCATCTGTTGGTTGCTTTAAATCAAAAGCGCAAACAATACCACACATAGTTAAAGTTTTAAAATTTTAGTCAAATTAAGGTGTTATATTACAAAACGTAAACTATTAATGGAATATTGTTTACATATTATAACATAAAAATAGATTTAAACTAAAAATTTAAACATTTAAACCCTTTGAGCTTAAGTTGTAAAACAATCTGTAATTTCTCAGTGAACTTGCACTCCGGCCACAAAAGTCTTTTCGGCTTGGATATTAGGCAATTCGTCGGAAGCGGCTTTTAAGATATCCTTTGATAAAATGACAAAGTCTGCCCATTTACCC
>WTJC01000030.1:3087-5495 GCA_011525015.1 Flavobacteriales bacterium | reverse complement strand
TATACCGACCTAAGAGACGAGCGCGTAGTAACGCGTTTGGCGTTAGTACACCAACGTTTTTCGACCAATACCTTCCCAACTTGGGATTTAGCGCAACCTTTTAGATACATCTGTCACAACGGAGAAATCAATACATTAAGAGGAAATGTAGCTCGAATGCGTTCCCGAGAAGAATTGTTAGCGAGTCCTTACTTTGGAGAACAAATCAAAGAAATCTTACCTGTAGTTCTTCCGCATAAATCTGATTCTGCGAGTTTAGACATGGTAGTAGAACTGCTTCTAATGTCCGGAAGGTCATTGCCAGAAGTAATGATGATGTTAGTACCTGAGGCTTGGGAACGCAATAAAAATATGTCAAAAGACAAAAGAGCTTTTTACGAATATCATTCTTGTATCATGGAGCCCTGGGATGGGCCAGCTTCTATTCCATTCACTGATGGAGACTACATTGGAGCTCTTTTAGACCGAAACGGCTTGAGACCATCGAGGTATTCAGTGACTAAAGACGGTTATGTCATCATGTCTTCAGAGACGGGAGTAGTTGATGTAGAGGTAGAAAACATATCTTACCACGGTAGATTAGAACCGGGCAAGATGTTTTTAGTGAACATGAAAGAAGGCCGTATCGTTGAAGACGAAGAAATCAAAAGTGAAATTTCTTCTAAGCACGATTACAAAACTTGGGTGAATGATAACTTGATTTACTTAAAAGACATCCCATACAACAAAATGCCTGCTATCAAAGAACCTTCTAGTTTAGAAGAAAGAGCGGCGTTTTTTGGTTATACCAGAGAAGACATCAATACCATCATACTTCCAATGGCTTCGCAAGGAAAAGAGCCCATTGGATCTATGGGAGCAGATACACCAATAGCCGTTTTATCTGAAAGACCGCAATTGTTGTACAACTACTTTAAGCAACTTTTTGCTCAAGTAACCAATCCTCCATTAGATGGAATTCGCGAAGAGCTCATCACAGATATCAGTCTCACCCTTGGGGCAGACCAAAATATTTTTGAAACCCTTCCGGTTCACTGTAGAAAATTAAAAATTCAAAATCCTGTAATTTCCAAAGAGGATTTAGATAAAATTAAAAAGCACGACGAGAGCCATGACTACAAGGTAACAACGCTTTCAATGCTCTATCCGGTCAATGAAGGACTTAATGGTATTGAAAGGGCTTTAAAGAATTTGATTTCAGATGCCACAGCAGCCATAGAAGAAGGAAGCAACATTCTTATTTTATCAGATCGAAACGTAAATCAAGACAAAGCGGCTATTCCTGCTTTATTGGCATGTTCGAATTTGAACAAGGGATTAGCCCGACTTCAAAAGCGTTCTAAAATCAGCATCATCATTGAGTCTGCTGAGCCAAGAGAGGTACATCATTTTGCGGTTCTATTCGGCTTTGGAGCTTCTGCCATTAATCCTTATTTGGTCAATGAAATTATCGAACAACACGTCGTAGCCAAAGACCTTGCAATCAGCGCTGAAGAAGCAATCACCAACTACAACAAGGCTGTTGGTAAAGGAATCTTAAAGGTGATGAACAAAATCGGAATCTCTACCTTGAATTCGTATAGAGGTTCTCAACTTTTTGAATGTATAGGTATCAACAAAAAAGTTGTCGACACGTACTTTGAAAATACTCCAACACGAATCGAGGGTATTGGACTACAAGAAATAGAATTAGAAGTTCAAAAAAGACATCAAAAGGCATTTACAGATGCCAAAATATCAGCGAGTTTAGATTTAGAAATAGGTGGGCAATACCGTTGGAGAAGAGACGGCGAAAAACACTTGTTCAACCCGCTTTCAATTTCTTATTTGCAAAAAGCAGTTCGAAACAACGAACCTACCACATATAAAGAATACGCCAAGCTGGTCAACGAGCAAAGTCAACATCTAATGACCCTTAGAGGTATGTTAGAGTTCACGAATTACGATCCAATTCCACTTGAAGAAGTAGAACCATGGACTGAAATCGTAAAGCGTTTTAAAACTGGAGCCATGTCATATGGAAGTATCAGTCAAGAGGCGCACGAGAATCTCGCCGTTGCCATGAATAGAATTGGAGGTAAGAGTAACTCTGGAGAAGGTGGAGAAGACGTCGAACGCTTTCACAAGAAAGACAGTGGAGACTGGAAAAATTCTGCCATCAAGCAAGTAGCATCAGGTCGTTTTGGAGTGAGTTCCAACTACTTGACCAACGCACAAGAAATTCAAATTAAAATGGCTCAAGGCGCCAAGCCTGGAGAAGGAGGTCAATTACCCGGACCAAAAGTAAATCCGTCCATCGCAAAAACCAGAAATTCAACACCTTACGTAGGTTTAATTTCGCCTCCTCCTCACCACGACATCTACTCTATTGAAGATTTATCGCAATTGATTTACGATCTCAAATCAGC
>WTJC01000030.1:1304-2987 GCA_011525015.1 Flavobacteriales bacterium | reverse complement strand
GCTTCAGGATGTGTGATGATGAGAGTGTGTCACTTGAACACCTGTCCAGTAGGTATTGCAACTCAGAACCCTGAACTCAGAAAAAAATTCAAAGGAAAGCCTGAGCACGTTGTAAACTACATGTATTTCGTCGCACAAGAACTGCGCGAAATCATGGCAAAACTTGGATTTAGAAGTATCAATGAAATGGTCGGTCAGGTTCAAAAGCTCGACCGTAAAAAAGCGGTAGACCACTTCAAATCAGCAGGATTAGATTTGAGCCCGATTCTCGAAAAGGTTGAAGCTCCAAATGGATCAACGCTATACAACTCTCAAAAACAAGAGGATCAAATCAGTTCATCTATAGAATTCGATATCATCGCTCAAGCCCACCCTGCTCTTTTCAGAAAAGAGAAAACCAGCTTAGAGTACGATATTACCAATACCGACCGTGCCGTAGGTGCTATTATCAGTAATGAAATTTCGAAGATATACGGAAGTGAAGGTCTTCCTGAAAACACCCTCAAGCTGACTTTCACAGGTTCAGCAGGTCAGAGTTTTGGAGCCTTCTCAACAAAAGGCCTCACCTTAATCCTAAACGGAAACACAAATGATTATTTAGGTAAGGGACTTTCTGGTGCTAAACTCATCATTAAAGTTCCTTTTGAGGCCAGTTTTGAACCGCATAAGAATGTGATTACTGGAAATGTTTCACTCTATGGAGCTACTTCTGGAGAGGCCTATATCAATGGACTCGCTGGTGAGCGTTTCGCCGTACGAAATTCCGGAGCTACTGCAGTAGTAGAAGGTATTGGTGACCACGGTTGTGAATACATGACGGGTGGTGAAGTGGTAATTTTAGGAAAAACAGGACGTAATTTTGGTGCTGGTATGAGCGGAGGAATTGCATATGTGTACAATCCCGATCAAGAACTCGAAAAGAATTGTACCAATGACATGCTTAATTTCTTAGAGGTCACTGAGGCAGAAGATCAAAAAAGACTCTTTGAGCTTGTTGAAAATCACTACAACAACACCATGAGTCCTATTGCAGCTAAACTGCTTGGAGATTGGAAAAATGAATTAAAAAACTTTACTAAAGTCTTGCCTGAAGAATACCGTTTGGCATTACTTCGATTGGAAAAAGAACAGGCAATAAGCTAAGTAGCATATGGGAAAAACAACTGGATTTATAGAATTCGAAAGAAAAGACGAAGGGCAAATTGCCGTTGACGAGCGCATAAAAAATTATAAAGAATTTACGCAGCCTCTTAGCGAGAAAGAACTTGAAACTCAAGGTGCTCGATGTATGGATTGTGGAATTCCCTTTTGCCATAGCGGATGCCCCTTAGGCAATCTTATTCCTGATTTTAACGATGCCGTCTATCAAAAAAACTGGGAAAAGGCCACAGACATTTTACACTCCACAAACAACTTTCCAGAGTTTACAGGAAGGCTTTGCCCAGCCCCTTGCGAAGAAGCTTGCGTACTGGGTATAAATGAAGATCCCGTTTCTATCGAAAATATCGAAAAAAATATCGTTGAGACCGCTTTTACCAATGGATGGATCAAAGCACAACCCCCACAAAGTAGAACCGGTAAAACGGTAGCTATCGTGGGATCTGGACCTGCAGGTCTTGCTGCAGCTCAACAATTGAATCGCGCAGGACACCAGGTCACTGTATATGAGCGAGACGAGAAAAT
>WTJC01000030.1:0-1204 GCA_011525015.1 Flavobacteriales bacterium | reverse complement strand
ATCGGTGGTGGTGATACAGGTTCAGACTGTATCGGAACCTCTATAAGACAAGGAGCAGTCTCTGTTTCTAACTTTGAGATTATGCCCATGGCGACCACTGAACGTCCAGAAAATCAACCATGGCCCTTTTGGCCAATGCGCCTCAGAACCAGTAGTTCTCATAAAGAAGGTGCTGAGCGTCATTTCAGTATATCTACAAAGAAATTCATCGGAAATGAAAAAGGGGAACTCACAGGTCTGCAAACCACAGAGGTTGAATGGGATTTTTCAAACGGAAGACCTCAATTAAAAGAAATTGAAGGAACAGAAAAAAATTGGGACTGCGACTTGGTTCTACTGGCTTTAGGTTTTACCGGTTCAGAGAAAACAATCGCTGAACAACTCGACTTAAAACTTGATAGCAGAAACAATATTGCAGCCCCAACTGAAAATTATCAAACGAATATAGACAACGTATTTGTAGCTGGAGATCAGCGCAGGGGTCAATCTCTAATCGTTTGGGCTATATCTGAAGGACGCTCTGCAGCGCACCACATCGATAAGTATTTGATGGGTAGCACTAACTTGCCATTGAAGCAAGAAGGTGATTTACCACGTATTTAATTGGTTTGAAATACTGAGATTCGGTTATTGTGACCATTGACGATGCTGATGAAAGATTCGTGTCCTGAACCTTCTTGAAACACACTGATGTCATTAGCATTCGATGCACTTAAAAGCACTGTGCTGGTCAAATTCGTTCCAGATTGATAAACGTCTACATTATTTCGATTTGAGGCATAGAAATCCATAATGACTTGATTTTGAGAACCAAGTTGTTGGATGTCTAACACGTTTCGATTCGAAGATAGTAAGCTAATTTCAGCTGAATGATAATCTCCATTTTGAATGAGATTTAAATCTTGTCGTTTAGATTGATCTAATAAAAGAACAGCTGAATTAAAATCTCCTACCTGAGAAACTTCAACCTCATTGAAGTTTGATCCTGAAACTTGTTGAATATCTACTAAGTTGTTTTCTTGAGCGAAAGCATTAGCAAATACCATTACATTGATTAGAAAGAAAGTGATTGTTTTTGTCATGATGATACTATTTGAATGATTATAGTTCTATAACGTCTCATTCGATGAAATAGTATAAATCATCGACAAAAAAAGCCCCGCACATTGCTGTGCGGGGCTCGAAGGAGGCGGCGACCTACTCT
>WTJC01000047.1 GCA_011525015.1 Flavobacteriales bacterium | reverse complement strand
GTGTCTACAGCCTCTTGTTCATATATGGATGACGGTACACTAGAAGTAGCTGCATCAGGAGGCTCAGGAACTTTAACCTATACCATTGTAGAGGCGAATCAGTCAAACACAACTGGTGTTTTTGAAAACGTTCCTGCAGGAACTTTCACTGTGACCGTTACAGATGAGCAAGGTTGTATTGATCAGGTTTCTTTCGAAGTTGGAGCTCCTGAAGAATTAAGTCTAAACTTTGACGACCTCACTGGAGAAAGCTGTTTAGGCAGTAATGACGGTAGCGCGAGCTTTAGTGTAACTGGAGGAAGCGGAGTGTTCGAAGTTTTTGTAAACAACGAGCTTATTGCCGCGCCATATGAATTCAACAATCTTGCGCCTGGAGTATACGATGTTGAAGTTATTGACTCTACAGGATGTAACTTGAACGGCAGCTTTGAAATCACTCCTGGAGTTACGCTAAGTGCAACAGTTGCTCCTATCTACCTTTGTGGTGACAACGATGTCTTCAATGCCATTGACATTATCGTTGAGGGAGCTGATCAAAACCTTGTCTTTGCCTTAGACAGCAGTGATCCTGCAGAAGCAAGAGAAGACAATTACTTCGAAAACCTAAGCCCTGGAGAGCACTTTGTTTCTGTCATTCACCCTAATGGATGTGCTGAGATCGTTGCTTTTGAAATCGAGTATTTTGAGCCCTTGGCTTTATCTATAGATCTTACAACACCAAATCAAGCAACAACAGTAGTAACAGGAGGAGAAGGTCCTTTTGAAATCTTCATCAACGAAGACTACGACAATCCTATTGCTTCAGAAGACGGTAGTTTTGATTACCCTATTACATCATCTGGTATTGAGAGCTTTACAGTAATCGACGCTAAAGGTTGTGTGCAAACAGTGTCTGCAGAACTCACATTCTATGACATTGAGATTCCAAATTACTTTACGCCTAACAATGACGGCGTGGATGACACTTGGAAGGTGACCAACTCTTTCGCTTATGGTGACATTGATGTTCGAGTGTTTGACAGGTACGGAAGACTCCTGATCAGCATGAAGGCGAATCAGGTTTGGGACGGTACTTATAAAGGCGCTCCTCTTCCAAATGGTGATTACTGGTATGTGGTTCGTTTGAACAGCGCATCCAATCCACTAGAAAAAATGGGTCATTTTACACTTTATCGATGATTTCATAGACTAAACGCTCGTTTTTTCCGTTGTAATACTATAAAACTATCACCATGAAATCGACCTTAAACCGTTTAAAACTACTTGTGCTACTCGCCTTTGTCCATTTTTCGGGCAGTGCACAAGACAATTATCTGCCGCTATACACGCAGTACAATGCAGATAATCCCTTACTTATTTCTTCAGCCTATGCTGGAATCGGTACGTATATGAAGATCCGTCTCAACGGAGCCAGTCAGTGGGTAGGAGTAGAAAATGCTCCAGCCACACAGACCTTAACTACTGACTTTAGAGTGGGTGACCGATCAGGGTTAGGGATGGTTATTTACAACGATCAAAACGGATATACTTCACAGCACGGAGCCCGATTCGGCTTTGCGCATCATTTAACGCTTGACCCTTTCTTTGAGCAATACCTTTCCTTTGGTCTATCCTATCAGTACGATGGATTTAGTGTAGACACTAGCGAAATCGGTGGGATGTTTTTAGACACCTATAGAGGGGATGAAAGCAGTCATAATTTTGAAGTATCAGCGCTATTTAGAAGAGGTGATTTCTATATGTCCTTGGCGGTGGCTAATCTGTTGCCTCGTGAACTCAGTGTCGACGACGAACAACAAATTAAAGCGCCTAATCAACTTACCAACTACGGTGTTTTTACAGGATACAGTTTCAGAAAAAGAAACCAGAGCTTTGTTATTGAGCCTTCTGTTTTCTTTCAATACTTTCCATCAGATCAGCGATCAGTTACAGACCTCCACCTCAAAATTCGTTGGAGAAAAACCAAAAGCTACTCTTATGTTGGGGTGAGTTCACGAATCTTAAATGAACAGTTCGGAAACCCTTTGTTTGTAGCTCCGATGTTTGGAATGAAAAAAGGAAACTTGTTTTTAGCCTACAGCTATCAAATTAACACCAATACTATTTTTAATTACAACTCAGGTTCACACCAAATTACCCTTGGCTTAGACATCAAACAAAAGCCTTCTGCTTGCCAGTGTACGTATTAGAAGTACCTTTGCAGTATGGGAATAATACGAGTTAACAATATACGATTGTACGCCTACCACGGCTGTATGGCCGAAGAGGCTATTGTTGGCAGCGACTACAGAGTTGACGTTTGTGTGCACGCCAACTTAGAAAAGGCTTCGTTAAGTGATGATCTCGAAGACACTGTAGATTATGTAAGACTTCGCGAAATTGTAGAAGCGCAAATGAAGCAAAGAGCAAAACTTTTAGAGGTGATCGCTAAACGAATTGTCGAGGCTTATTTTGCTGAATTTTCAGAGCTCAGTTTTGCCTCTGTTTGTATTGCAAAAATCAATCCGCCCATACAAGGAGATGTTGAAAGCGTCTCTGTTACTTACGAAAAAAGTCGCCCTTAAATCCCAAAAAATAAATTAACTTTGCAGCTCTTTGGCATCGTGGCCGAGTGGCTAGGCAGAGCTCTGCAAAAGCTTGTACAGCGGTTCGAATCCGCTCGATGCCTCTTTTTTTTAAAAGATTTCTATTATCCCCCCAATAAAGGTGTTCTGTTTCATTTTCTTAGGGTTTCCGTAAATCGAAACGCGGCCGCCTGCTCTAACCTTTATGTCCACTTCTTCTGAGGCATTAATTATTGATTTTCCGCCAGCATTTACATTGATAAGGGTGTACTTTGATTCCATCTCTTTTCCGTTGACATAACCCCCTGTATTAACCACAACTTCTTGGTTGACGGTTTCACCTCCTACCGTAATGTCAGATCCTGCAGAAGACCTTACGGTTAGCTGTGTGAAAGTTCCTTCGCAAAAAATAGTTGACCCTTCTTGCGCCTTTAACAAAATTTCATCTTGACGTAATTTTTGTCCAAAGGTGATTTGTGAGTTTTCATTTGCTTCTACCGACAACAAAGTATTGGTATAATAAACCTTGATGTTAACATTATTCCTTTTAAAATAATTCTTGACTTGAAGGCGAAGGCGAAGCGCTCCTTTTTTTTGAGAAACCATAACTTCTTTACTCATATTACCTTCAATCTCGACCTTATTTTGATCCGATGGAATTAACTCTACCGTTAGGCCAGAAAACACTTTTATACGCTCAAATTCACTGAGCATTTGCGACTCTTGTGCAGAGGTATATGCGATTTGAAAAAATAGGGCGGTAATAATTAGAATGACTTTTTTCATACTAGTTGAGATTAGGGTTGTTTATCAATTCAAATGTCAATTGTCTTTTTAATAAATCGGCCTCTACTACACGAACCTCTACCTCCTGTCCAATTTGATAGGTGTTACCTGTGTGGTGACCGACCAAGGCGTATTGTTCTGAATCGAAGTAATAAATATCGTCTAAAATACTTTTAGTACGCACCAGTCCTTCGCATTTGTTATCCACAAGTTCAACATAGAGGCCCCAGTCTGTGACGCCAGATATGATTCCTTCAAAAATGCGATTTACATGGGTTTGCATGTATTTTACCTGCATATATTTAATGCTTTCGCGTTCAGCATTGGTAGCCAACACCTCTCTTGAAGAGCAGTGTTTACAATACGACTCATGACTTGCTAAATCTTTAATTTTTTGTTCTTTTAAATAAGCATACAGCAAACGGTGTACCAAAACATCAGGATAACGTCGAATAGGTGAAGTAAAGTGAGTATAATAATCAAAAGCCAATCCGTAATGACCAATGTTTTCAGTGGAGTACACTGCCTTACTCATCGATCTTATCGCCAGGGTATCTACCATGTTTTGCTCACCACTTCCTTGAACATCACTTAAAAGCTGGTTGATTGAAGCCGTAGTAGTTTTTCTGTCTTTAAGGTTTAATTCATGGCCAAATCTTTTAATCAAACTGTTTAAGGCCATCAGTTTTTCCAAATCAGGCTCATCGTGAATTCTATACACAAAATCCTTCTTCTGCTTTCCTATAAAAGAAGCAACGCGTTTGTTGGCCAAGAGCATAAATTCTTCGATTAACTTATTGGCTTGTTTACTTTCTTTAAAATAAACTTCTTGTGGGTCTCCGTTTTCGTCTAATTCAAAACGAACCTCTGTTTTCTCAAAAGAAATGGCGCCAAGAGCCATTCTTCGTGATCGTAGAATTTTGGCTAAT
Source organism: Flavobacteriales bacterium (assembly GCA_011525015.1). Lineage (GTDB taxonomy): Bacteria > Bacteroidota > Bacteroidia > Flavobacteriales > Flavobacteriaceae > UBA3478. The sequence continues at coordinate 1,349 of WTJC01000047.1, read as the reverse complement.
CTATTTAGTGTATTTATCGCTTCTTTTACTTTTTCATCTATTTCATAAGCGCCAGATCGAATAGAAACCTCTTCAGGTATTAAGCTTGAATTGTGCTCTAGTACGTATTCTGCTTCTTCATAAGCAAAGCGCTCGTCTGAGCAAATAGCGGTTTTACCGAACCACTGTGATAAAATATTTGCAGATTCATCTATTTCAAAAACTGCACTAAAAGTGTATTTGTCTTCGTAAGGTCTTAATGAACATGCTTGATTAGACAACACTTCTGGTAGCATTGGAACAACTCTATCCACCAAATAAACAGATGTTCCTCTTTCAAAAGCCTCCTGATCTAAGAGGGTTCCTTTTTCTAAATAGTGGGTCACATCTGCAATATGCACTCCTATTTTAAAGGTGTTTTCCTCAGTTTTTTCAAAAGAAAGTGCATCATCAAAATCCTTAGCATCTTTAGGGTCTATTGTAAAAGTCAGAATGTCTCTAAAGTCCTTTCGGTTATTCTTGATTTCATCTTCTGAAATACTGATATCTATTTGCTCTGCAGCTTTTTGTACTTCGTAAGGAAACTCATAAGGCAGACCAAATTCTGAAAGTATGGCATGCATCTGAACGTCCTGATTTACTTCTTTTCCTAATTTTTTAGTAATCCTTGCATAAGGAGACATTTCAGGATTTTGCCACTTGGTCATTTCTATAGCTACAATTTCTCCGTTTTTTAAAGCTCCTTTGGTTTCTTCACTGGGAATAAAGAAATCCGTAAAAACCTTATCGTCTAAAGGTCTTACAAATACAGTGTTGTTCTGGATCATAACAGCCCCTATAAACTCTGTTCTGTTGCGCTTTAGTACTTTTTCAATATGCGCCTCTGTTTTATTTCCTTTATTGCGTTTGACTAAATAAAAAGAAACTTCGTCTCTATTTAAAGCGGTGTTCAATTTTGTTCTGTGTACAAAAACATCTTCGAGCTCCTCACAAATTATATAAGCATTACCACTAGAAGTTAGTTCAACTCTTCCGCTATATAGAATTCTATTCTTTTTTAACACCTGATAAGCCTTGTCTACCTTCACCAACTTCTTTTTTGCAGCTAGTTCATCCAGGGTATTAGCAAGAACCTTCTTCTTATACTTATCTCCTACTCCCAGTATAACTGCAATCTGGTTTGCGTTAAAGGACTTGTCCGGATACTTATCAAAAATCTTAAGTATCGATTGAACGTATTTAAAATTTGAACTTTTTCTTTTTTTCGACACTTAATAAATACCTATTAAATTTTTTAATGAATCTATATTATGATTATTATAGTTTGTTAATTTGTGCAATAAGATTATAACTGTTTACTTGATTATATC